>NZ_JACDFE010000168.1 GCF_013815995.1 Sporichthya sp. | reverse complement strand
CCCCCCAGATGGGGGCGGCGCTCCGGGCTTTAAAGGGCACCACCCGGCAATGGCCCGTATGAGTGAGTCGGATCGCACCGTTGAAGCCGGATTGAGGCGTTAAGCACACGCGCGCTTCGTCAAGCGCGGCCTAAGTTTCGAACCTTCGCCCCGTGCCGAGCGGCACGGGGTTCTTCACTTGACCTGCGAGAACGTGGCTGTGGTCGCTCTGGAAGGCGCCAGAAGCGGTGCCGGCCAGGCGTTCAGGTCCTGGGGAGGGGCAGCCTGAAAGGACCGGGGTTTCTGAAACGTTCATGCGCTTTCCGACGATTGAGCCATGTGGGTCACTCGGCGGATCGGGGGACTCCCAGCCGACCGTAAGCGCAGGCACCTGCACCGGTGCCGCGACCAAAGCGACTGGTACGGAGGGAACGCAGGTCATGAGCACGTCGAGCGGGCACCGGCGGATCCTCGGGATCACGCCCTTCGCCACGCCCGATGCCGCTCTGGCCGTCGCGGTGGCCCGGGCCGGCGCCACCGGCGTGCTGGACCTCGGTTCCGACCGCGAAGCCGCGCTGACCGCCCTCACCGAGGCCGTCGAGTGGTGGCGCGGTCCGCTCGCCGTCCGCGTGGGAGCAGCCTGCTCGGTCACCCCGGGTGAGCTGCCCGCCTCGATCTCTCTGGTCGTACTGGCCGACGACGCCGCGTGGACGATCACCGAGGCGCTCGGTCAGGGCGCCCCAGGCCGGGCCGTCATGGTCGAGGTCGGCTCGCCCGACGCCGCCCGCGCCGCGGTGGAAGCCGGCGTGACCAAGCTGCTGGCCCGCGGCTCCGAGTCCGGGGTCGCCGGCTCCGCCAGCGCCTTCGTGCTCCTGCAGCACCTGATGGCCGCCGAGCTGGGGGCTGTCGAGATCTGGCTGGCCGGCGGGATCGGCCCGCACACCGCTGCGGCAGCCGTCGCCGGCGGCGCCACCGGCGTCGTCCTGGACTCCCAGCTGGCACTGGCCCGCGAGTGCGAACTGCCCCGTGAGGTCGCCGCCGCCGTGCGCGCGATGGACGGCACCGAAACAGTCCGCATCGGTGGGCACCGGATCTACGTCCGCCCCGACCTGACCCGTCCCGAGGCCGATGGCCTGGCCGAGAAGCTCGGTCGCACCCTGTCCGCCCTGCCGGTCGGCGAGGACGGCGCGCTGGCCCGCCCGCTGGCCGACAAGCACGTGACCGCCGGCGGGATCGTCGCCGCGGTCGCCGCCTCGATCGAGTCCTCCATCTCCGCAGCCGTCGCCACGGCGCAAACGACCGGGCACCCCCCGCGGATCGTGCAGGGCCCGATGACCCGCGTCTCGGACCAGGCCGCCTTCGCCAAGGCCGTCGCGGCCGAGGGTGGCCTGCCGTTCCTCGCGCTCGCGCTGATGACCGGCGAGGACGCCCGCGCGCTGCTCGTCGAGACCGCCGAACTGCTCGGCGACCTGCCCTGGGGCGTCGGCATCCTCGGCTTCGTGCCGGACGAGGTGCGCGCCGCCCAGCTCGAGGCCGTCCACGAGATCAAGCCCCAGTACGCGCTGATCGCCGGTGGCCGCCCCGCGCAGGCCGCGCCGCTCGAGGCCGCCGGTATCACGACCTTCCTGCACGTCCCCTCGCCCGCGCTGCTCGACCGGTTCCTGGCCGAGGGCGGGCGCCGGTTCGTCTTCGAGGGCTCGGAGTGCGGCGGGCACGTCGGACCGCGCGCCAGCTTCCCGCTGTGGGACGCGCAGATCCGTCACCTCCTCGCCTACGGCTCGGCGAACGACTGCCTGAACGAGCTCGACGTCCTCTTCGCCGGCGGCATCCACGACGCCCGCTCAGCGGCGATGGTCGCGGCTGCAGCCGCCCCGATCACCGCGGCCGGTGGCCGCGCCGGCGTCCTGATGGGCACCGCGTACCTGTTCACCACCGAGGCCGTCACCGGCAATGCCATCGGCCCGGCCTTCCAGCGCGCCGCGCTGGCCTGCGACTCCACCGTCCTGCTGGAGACCGCGCCGGGTCACGCCACCCGCTGCGCGCCGACCGCGTTCGTCGACACCTTCGCCGAGACCCGGGACCGGATGCTCGCCGAGGGCACGCCGCGCGAGCAGGTCTGGGCCGAGCTGGAGAAGCTCAACGTCGGCCGGTTGCGGATCGCCAGCAAGGGAATCCGCCGCGAGGGCAACGCCCTGATCCCGGTCGACGAGAACACCCAGGCCCGCGACGGCATGGTCATGATCGGCGACGTCGCCCGGCTGCGCACCGCCGTCACAACGGTGGCCGAGCTGCACGCCGCCGTGACCACCGGCGCTTCCGCCTTCCTGACCAGCCGCGCCGCCGAGCTCGACCTGGCGCCGGCCGCCGAGGCCACCACCGGGCTGGAGATCGCCGTCGTCGGCATGGCGGGCGTGTTCCCGCAGGCCGGCGACCTCGCCGAGTTCTGGGCCCACGTGCTGGCCAACCACGACGCGATCACCGAGGTACCGGCCGAGCGCTGGGACCCGGCGGTGTACTACGCCCAAGGCGCCGGTGTTGATTCCTTTGGGGGCCCCGGCTCCACCTCCAAGTGGGGCGGCTTCCTGCCGGAGATTCCCTTCGACGCCCTCGCCTACGGCATCCCGCCACAGGCGCTGGCCTCGATCGAGCCGGTCCAACTGCTCTCGCTCGAGGTCGCGGCCCGCGCGCTGCGCGACGCCGGCTACGCATCCTCGACCGGCACCTCGAACGGGACTGGCCGGGAGTTCGACCGCGAGCGCACCGGCGTCATCTTCGGCGCCGAGCCGGGCACCGACCTCTCGGCCGCCTACAGCTTCCGCGCGCTGTACCCGCAGCTGCACGGCGAGATGCCGGCCGAGCTGGACGCGCAGCTGCCCAAGCTCACCGAGGATTCGTTCCCGGGGGCGCTGGCCAACGTCATCTCCGGCCGGATCGCCAACCGCCTCGACCTCGGCGGCGCCAACTACACCGTCGACGCGGCGTGCGCCTCGGCGCTGGCCGCCCTCGAGGTCGCGTGCATGCAGCTGCGCGGCGGCGCGGCCGACATGGTGCTCGCCGGTGGCGCCGACATCCACAACGGCATCCAGGACTACCTGCAGTTCGCCTCGGTCGGCGCGCTGTCCAAGACCGGGCACTGCAAGCCCTTCGACGCGAACGCCGACGGAATCTCCCTCGGCGAGGGCGTCGCGACGATCGTGCTCAAGCGCCTGGCCGACGCTGAGCGCGACGGCGACAAGATCTACGCCGTCATCGCCGGCATCGGTTCCTCCAGCGACGGCAAGTCGCTCGGCCTGACCGCCCCGCGGCCCGAGGGTCAGCGTCGCGCGCTGGAGCGGGCCTACGCGCAGGCGGGCGTCTCCCCGGCCGACGTCGGCCTGGTCGAGGCGCACGGCACCGGCACCGTGGTCGGCGACCGCACCGAGCTCACTGTTCTCTCCGAGGTGTTCGCCGCCCGCGGCGCCAAGGCGGGCAGCATCGCGCTCGGCTCGGTGAAGTCCCAGATCGGGCACACCAAGTGCACGGCCGGGCTGGCCGGGCTGATCAAGGCCGCGCTCGCGCTGCACGCCGGCGTGCTGCCGCCCACCGGCAAGATCACCACCCCGAACCCGGCGTGGGTCGCGGGCGAGAACCCCTTCGTCTTCGACACCAACCCGCGCCCGTGGCCGGCCGACCGTCCGCGGGTGGCCGGGGTGAGCGCCTTCGGCTTCGGCGGCACCAACTTCCACGCGGTGCTGACCGGCTACACCAACGTCCCGGCCCCCAAGCACGGCCTGGACCAGTGGCCGAGCGAGCTGTTCGTCATCCGCGGCGCTTCCCGGGACGCGGCGATCGCCGCCCTCGACGAGCTGACCGCCCTGGTCGCGGCCAACGACGGCGCCGGTCGCCCGTGGCGGCTGCGCGACCTGGCCCGCACGACCGACGAGCGCGCGAGCGGACCGGTGCAGGTCACGTTCGTCGCCACCGACCTGGACGACCTCGCGGCCAGGATTCCGGCCGCCCGGTCGTTCAGCGCCGGCCCCGCCGTGTTCATCTCCGACCCCGCGCGCAGCGGCGGGGCGGCCGGTGAGGTCGCGTTCCTCTTCCCCGGCCAGGGCAGCCAGCGCCCGGGCATGCTCGCCGACCTGTTCACCGCGTTCCCGCGGCTGGGCGACCTGCTCGCGATCGGCCGGCGCTGGGCCCCGACGATGTTCCCGCCGGCCGCCTTCGACGACGCCACCCGGGACGCGCAGCGCAAGGCGCTCACCGACACCCGCGTCGCGCAGCCGGCCCTGGGCATCGCGGACATGGCGATGTTCCGCACGCTGCGCGGCCTCGGCGTCACTCCCGACCACCTGGCCGGGCATTCCTACGGCGAACTGGCTGCGCTGTGCGCGGCCGGCGCGATGACCCCGGCCGACCTGCTCGAGATCTCCGCCGCCCGCGGCGAGGCGATCCTGGCCGCAGCCGGCACCGACCCCGGCACCATGGCCGCCGTCTCGGCCGGCGAGGGCGCCATCCGCGCCGCGCTCAACGGCCAGATGTCCCGCGGCGGCGTCGTCATCGCGAACCTGAACTCCCCCGAGCAGACCGTGATCTCCGGCCCGAGCGCCTCGATCGACTCCGCCGTGGCCGCCCTGAAGGACCGGGGCATCGCCGCCCAGCGGATCCCGGTCGCGTGCGCCTTCCACTCCCCGCTCGTCGCCGACGCGTCCCGGACGCTGGAGGCCGAACTGAGCCGCCGTCAGATCGGTTCGCCGCACCTGCCGGTGTGGGCGAACGCGACGGCTGCCCCGTACCCGCTCGGGTCCTCCGCGGTCCGCGAGCTGCTGGCCGCCCAGGTCGCCTCGCCGGTCCGGTTCGCCGAGCAGATCGAGGCCATGTACGCCGCGGGTGCCCGCGTGTTCGTCGAGTGCGGCCCCGGCCGCGTGCTGACCGGCCTGGTCGGCTCCATCCTCGGTGACCGTCCGCACCTCGCGGTCGCCACCGACGCCCCCGGCAAGCACGGCATCTCCGCCCTGCTGGGCTCGCTGGGTCGTCTGCTCGCCGCCGGTGTCACCGCCGACACCGACGCTCTGTACGCCGGACGCGACGCCCGCATCGTGTCCGCTCAGGACGTCCCGCGCCGGCCCGGTTGGGCTGTCAACGGGCACCTGGTCCGCACCGCCGAAGGGACGCCCGTGGCCAACGGCCTGCGGCCGGTGCAGCGCGTCGAGGTCTCGACCGCTGCCCCTGCCTCGCCCGCCAATGGGATGCCCGCGCCCGCCGCGCAGGCCCCCGCCGTTCAGTCCGTCACCACTGTTCCGGCAGACGGCCGCGAGGCCGTCGTGCTCGAGTTCCTCCGCTCGAGCCGCGAGATGATCGCGGCCCAGCGTGATGTCGTGCTCGGTTTCCTCGGAGCGGCGCCCGCCCCTGTGGCGCAGCCCGCTCCGGGGGCCCAGCCGGCTCCGATCGTGGCGTCAGTGGTGCAGGCGGCTCCTGTTATCCAGGATGCCGTCGCCCCCGCGCTCATCGTCGAGCCGGCTTCGGTCGTTTCCCCGGTCGAGCCGGTCCTGGCGGCGGTTGCCGCCCCGGCGATCCCGGCACCGGCCGCCTCGCCCGAGATCTCCGGCGAGCACGTGCTGACCGTGCTCACCGAGCTGATCGCCGAGCGCACCGGCTACCCCGCCGAGATGCTCGGCGCCGACCTCGACCTCGAGGCCGACCTGTCCATCGCCTCCCTCAAGCGCACCGAGATCCTCGGCCTGCTCGCCGACCACCTCCCCGGTGCGGGCCTCGACGAGGACTTCCAGGCCCAGCTCTCCCGGATCCGCACCATGGCCGGCATGGTCTCGGCGATCGTCGAGCGCGCCCCGGTAGCGATCGCGGTTCAGCCGGTCCCGGCGCCCGCCCCTGCCGAGCTCTCGGCCGAGCACGTCCTGACGGTCCTCGCCGAGCTGATCGCCGAGCGCACCGGCTACCCCGCCGAGATGCTCGGCGCCGACCTCGACCTCGAGGCCGACCTGTCCATCGCCTCGCTCAAGCGCACCGAGATCCTCGGCCTGCTCGCCGACCGCCTCCCCGGCGCCGGCCTCGACGAGGACTTCCAGGCGCAGCTGTCGCGGATGCGCACCATGGCGGCCATGGTCGACGCGATCACCGGCGCCCCGGCGCCGGTGATCGCTGCGGCCGCCCCAGTCATCGAGCCGCCCGCGCTCGACCGCGAGCCGGTCCGCCGCTACCTGATGCAGCTGACTCCGGCCGAGCCGGTGACCTCCGCCGAAGGTGACCTGACGGGCCGTCATGTCACGATGGTCGGCGGCGGGCTGGGCATCGCGATCGAGCTCGCCGACGCGCTGACCGCACGCGGTGCGACCGTGCGCAGTGTGTCCACCGATGCGGACACCGAGCTGGGCGACGTCGACATCCTGGTCCACCTCGGCGCGGCCGGCCCGAGTGAGCCGCCGTCCCTGCCGGACGCCTTCGCCGTGCTACGCCGCGCCGTCCTGGGCGGGGCCCGCCAACTGCTCGTGGTCACCGGCACCGGTGGCCGGATGGGTCACCGCACCGCGACCGACGCCCCGCCGCGCTCCGACGCCCCGGCCGGCATGGGCCTGGCCGGTCTGGTCCGCACGATCGCGCGGGAGTACCCGCACGTGTCGTGCCGCGCGCTGGACATCGACCCGAAAGAGACCGCGGACCTGCTCACCACCCGCCTGCTGGCGGAGCTGGTGAACCCGGCCGGTCCCGAGGTCGTCGGCTACGCCGAGGGTGTGCGTTCGACCCTCGCGCTGGTGCCCGCGGCGCTCGAGGTCGACGCCATCCCCACCGCCGCCGAGCTCAACCTGACTCCTGGTTCGGTCGTCCTGCTCACCGGCGGCGCGCGTGGCATCACCGCCCGCGCCGCGGCCGGCCTGGCCTCCGTCTCCGGGTGCCACATCGTTCTCTGGGGCCGTAGCCCGCTGCCCGCCGCGACCGAGGACCCGGCCACGGCCCGCGCCGCGGACGAGGCCGAGCTTCGCCGCGCGCTCATCGCGGGCGGCATCACCGTGCCCGCGCAGGTCGAGCGCGAGGTGGCCCGGCTCCTGGCCGAGCGGGAGATCCGCTCCACCATGGTCGCCCTGCAGGCGGTCGCCGCCTCGGTCACCTACCAGGCCATCGACGTCCGTGACGCGGTCGCGGTCGGAGACGGCATCGCCGAGGTGATGGCGCGCCACGGCCGGATCGACGGCGTGGTGCACGGCGCCGGCGTCCTCGACGACCGGCTGATCGCGGACAAGTCCGCGGACGGCTTCGCCCGGGTCTGGGAGACCAAGGTGGACGGCGCCCGCGCGCTGGCCGCCGCGCTGCCCGCCGACCTCGGCTTCCTGGTGATGTTCGGCAGCGTCTCCGGAGTGTTCGGCAACCGCGGCCAGTGCGACTACGCCGCGGCCAACGACGCGCTGGACTGCCTGGCCCGCGCCTGGGAGACCCGCTTCACCGGACGGGTCGTCAGCGTCGACTGGGGTCCCTGGCTGCCCACTGAGCTCTCCGTGGACGCCGGCAGTGCTGCTGGGTCTGGCATGGTCTCCGCCGAGTTGCTGCGCACCTACGCCCGCCAGGGCGTCGGCGCGATCCACCCG
Source organism: Sporichthya sp. (assembly GCF_013815995.1). Taxonomy (GTDB): domain Bacteria; phylum Actinomycetota; class Actinomycetes; order Sporichthyales; family Sporichthyaceae; genus Sporichthya. The sequence continues at coordinate 2,900 of NZ_JACDFE010000168.1, read as the reverse complement.
GACGACGGTGTCGCGGCGCTGCTGCGTGAGCTCGCCCACGGCGCGAGCCCCCAGGTGGTGTACGTCTGCGCCGAGCCGGCCGCGTTCGACGTAGCTTTCTCTGGTGGGCTCAGGGGCTGATCGCATGGACGTCGCCGTCGTCGGGATGGCGGCCGTCCTGCCCGGCGCGCCGGATCTCGCGGCTTACCGGGCCAACCTGCGCGCCGGCGTGGACGCCATCACCGACGTCCCGGCCTCGCGTTGGGACGCCGAGTTCTACGACCCCGCGGCCGCGAAGACCCGGCCCGGGGACCGGATGTACTGCCGCCGCGGCGGGTTCGTCGACGAGGTGACCTTCGAGCCGATGCGGTTCGGCATCATGCCGATGGCCGTCGGCGACATCGAGGCCGAGCAACTGATCGCCCTGGCCACGGCCGCCGCGGCGATCGACGACGCGGGTGGCCCGGACTCCCTGGGGGACCGGAGCAAGGTCGGGATCGTGCTCGGCCGCGGTGGCTACTTCAATGCCGGCATGTCGCGCTTCGTCGACCGGGTCCGCACCGCCAACCAGCTCGTCGCCACGCTGCGGGAGCTCATGCCTGCGCTGTCCGAGGAGCAGCTGGAGGAGGTGCGCGCCTCCTTCGCCGCCCGCTCCGGGGAGATGCGCGAGGAGTCCGGCATCGACCTGATGGTGCCGAACCTGGTCGCCTCCCGCACCGCGAACCGGCTCGACCTGGCCGGGCCGGCCTACACCGTGGACGCCGCCTGCGCCTCCTCGCTGATCGCGGTCGACCACGCGGTCCAGGACCTCGCGTCCGGCCGCTGCGACGTGGTGCTCGCCGGCGGCGTGCACCACTGCCACGACATCACCTTCTGGTCCGGGTTCAACCTGCTCGGCGCGCTGTCCCCGAGTGAGCGCATCCGGCCGTTCCACCGCGGCGCGGACGGGATCCTGATCGGTGAAGGCACCGCGATCGTCGTGCTCAAGCGTCTCGCCGACGTCCGCGACGAGCGGGTGTACGCCGTCATCCGCGGCACCGGGGTGGCCGGCGACGGGCGGGCGGCAAGCCTGATGGCCCCGCAGTCCAGCGGTCAGGTCGCGGCGATGCGGGCCGCCTGGGCCGCCGCCGGGATCGACCCGCGCGAGCCCGGGTCGGTCGGGCTGGTCGAGGCGCACGGCACCGCCACGGTGGCCGGCGACGCCACCGAGCTCGCCTCGCTGACCGAGGTGTTCGGTCCGTCCGCGGGGGGCGCAGACATCGGCATCGGGTCGGTGAAGTCGATGATCGGCCACGCGATGCCGGCCGCCGGTGCGGCCGGGCTGATCAAGGCCGCGCTCGCCGTCCACGAAGGCTTCCTGCCGCCGACCCTGCACTGCGAGGACCCGCACCCAGCGATGGCCGGCACCCGGTTCGCCCCGGTCACCGAGGCACGCGAGTGGACCGGGCACGGTCTCCGGCGCGCGGCGGTGAATGCGTTCGGCTTCGGCGGCATCAACTCCCACGTCGTGCTGGAGCAGGCGCCCACCGGCGGTGGCTCCCCCGCCTACCTCGCTGCGTCCGAACGATCGGGCGCTATTACTCACGGCGCTTCGGACGCAAGCCGCTCGGAACGGGTGCTGCTGCTCGCGGGGGCGGACGCGGCTGCGATCGCGGTGCAACTGGAGGCGGTCGACGAGGTTCTGCTGGCACGGGACGACGCCGCCGCGCCGCCGGCCGGCGGGCCGGCCCGGCTCGCCATCGTGAACCCGGATCCGAAGCGGCTCGCGCTCGCCCGCAAGGTGGTCGCGCAGGGCAGTGGCTGGCGCGGACGCAACGAGGTCTGGTTCTCCCCGGCGCCGTTGCTGGCCGACGGCGGGCGGATCGCGTTCCTGTTCCCCGGTCTGGAGGAGAGTTTCGAGCCCCGCGTCGACGACGTCGCCGCGCACTTCGGGCTTCCCCCGGTGCGGGCGGCCTCCGGCGCCACCCTGGGTCGGCGCGGTCTCGAGCTGGCGGGTGTGGGACGGCTGCTGCACTCGGCCCTGAGAGCGCTGGACCTGCGGCCCGACGTGGTCGCCGGGCACAGCATCGGGGAGTGGAGCGCACTGATCGCCGCCGGGGCGGCTCCGTTCGAGGAGTTCGCCGACTCCACCCGCGCCTTCGACGCCGGGCCCGGGGTTCCCGACCTGGTCTTCGGCGTCATCGGCGGCGGAGCGTCGCTGGCCGAGGGGATCATCGCGGACCTGCCGGACGTCGTGCTCTCGCACGACAACTGTCCGCACCAGTCGATCATCTGCGGCACCGAGTCCTCGGTCGCGATCGCTCTGGAACGGTTGCGGGAGCGCGGCGTGAGCGGCTCGGTGCTGGCCTTCCGCTCCGGTTTCCACACCCCGTACCTGGAGCCCTTCCTCGGGCCGTCCCGGGAGTTCATCGCGGGTCTGACGCTGCGTCCGCAGCAGGTCCCGCTGTGGTCGGCGACGACCGTGGCGCCGTATCCGGAGGAACCGGCCGAGGTGCGCGCGCTGCTGCTGCGCAACCTCGTCGAACCGGTGCTCTTCGGACCGCTGATCCAGCGGCTCTACGCCGAGGGCGTGCGCGCCTTCGTCCAGGTCGGGACCGGCAGCCTGCCTGGCTTCGTCGAGGACGTACTCGACTCCGCAGCGACCCCGCACCTGTCGATCAGCGCCAATGCGCCCAAGCGGACCGGGCTGGAGCAGCTGCGACGAGTCGCGGCCGCGCTGTGGACCGAGGGCGCGCACCCACGCTTCTCCCGCCTGAGCGCCGGGACCGAGGAGCCGGAGCCCGCGCCGACCCGTACGCCGCCGCCCGCGGCGCGCACCGGCGGCGGAGTTCCGCTCAGGCTCGGGGCGCCGCTGGTCCGGCTCACCGCGACGCCGGACCTGACACCCGGACCCATCCCGGCGCGCCACGCACCGCCCGGAC
>NZ_JACDFE010000167.1 GCF_013815995.1 Sporichthya sp. | reverse complement strand
GGCGGGGAGCAGGAGCGGCCGGGACCGCGGCGTCGCCGGCCAGCCGTCGCTCGATCCGGTCCAGCCGGGCGTGCAGGTCGCGGTCGCCGTCACCGGCGCCGGGCAGCAGCACCCGGGCGCAGATCAGCTCCAGTTGCAACCGGGGCGCGGTAGCGCCGCGCATCTCGGTCAGCCCGGTGTTGACCAGGTCGGCGGCGCGGGAGAGTTCGGCCTGCCCGAACCGGGTGGCCTGGGCGACCATCCGCTCCACCGCGTCGGAGGGGGCGTCGATCAGACCGGTGCCGGCGGCCTCGGGCACCGCGGCCAGGATCACCAGGTCGCGTAGCCGGTCGAGCAGGTCGGCGACGAAGCGGCGCGGGTCGTGCCCGCCCTCGATCACCCGGTCGATGAGGCTGAACACCGCGGCCCCGTCGTGCGCGGCGAAGGCATCGATGACGTCGTCGAGCAGCGTCGCGTCGGTGTAGCCGAGCAGCGTGATCGCCCGGGCCAGGGTCAGGCCGTCGGGACCGGCCCCGCCCATCAGTTGATCGAGCACGGAGAGGCTGTCGCGCACCGAGCCGGCTCCGGCCCGGACCACCAGGGGCAGGACGGCCGACTCGACCGGCACCTTCTCCCGCTCGCACAGCGTCGCCAGGTACTCGCGCAGCACGGTCGGCGGCACGAGGCGGAACGGGTAGTGGTGGGTGCGCGAGCGGATGGTCGGGATGACCTTCTCGGGCTCGGTGGTGGCGAAGATGAACTTCAGGTGCTCCGGGGGCTCCTCGACGACCTTGAGCAGGGCGTTGAAGCCCTGCGGCGTCACCATGTGCGCCTCGTCGACGATGTAGATCTTGTAGCGGGACCCGGCCGGGGCGAACGCCGCGCGTTCGCGCAGGTCGCGGGCATCGTCGACACCGCCGTGCGAGGCGGCGTCGATCTCGATGACATCCAGCCCGCCGGAGCCGCCCCGGGCCAGCTCCTGGCACGACCGGCAGGTTCCGCACGGCGTCGGCGTCGGGCCCCGCTCGCAGTTCAGCGCACGGGCGAGGATGCGGGCGCTGGTGGTCTTGCCGCAGCCGCGCGGGCCGCTGAACAGGTAGGCGTGATTGACCCGGCCGTTGCGGATCGCCTGCTGCAGCGGGTCGGTGACGTGCTCCTGCCCGATGACCTCGGCGAAGGTCTCCGGCCGGTAGCGGCGGTACAGCGCGAGGGACACGCTGTGACCCTATGACCCGGAGCCGACGATCGGCAGGGCGCGGTCCACCCGCCCGGATCTCGCCGATGAGGGGTGGCCAACCCGACATCCCGGACGTAACGTCGAGGCACCTAGAACCGTTAGGTAGAAGAAGCGTCCTGCCCCCAGCGCTCGGGGCCGTAGTGCGATCTCGCCTTGCTGCGACCCTGGCCTGCGCAGTTGCGCTGACCCCGCTGGCGGTGGCCGCCGGGTCGCCGGCCCAGGCCGATTCGTTCGAGTCCTCGGTTCCCCGCGCGGTGTGCGGGCCGGGTTCCTTCCCCGAGAGCGGCCTGCAGGGCCAGGTGCCGCTGGCGGACCGAAAGAGCGGCCGGAGCCAGCAGGGCTACACCTGCAACCTCGAAATGCTCGGCCAGTACCAGGGCGAGGGCACCACCTGGGTCAACCCGCAGTACAAGCACTGCGCCTACAACGCGACCTCCTTCTTCGGCCTGGGCCGCAAGAAGTCCGAGGGCGTCCAGGTGATCGACGCCAGCGACCCGAAGCATCCGAAGCTGACTGCGAACCTCACCAGCCCGGCGATGCTCACGGATACCTGGGAGTCGCTGAAGGTCAACGAGGCCCGCGGCCTGCTGGCCGGGGTGTCAGTCGGCCCGGCGGTCGGCACGCTGGCCTTCGACGTCTACGACGTCAAGACCGACTGCGCCCACCCGAAGCTGCTGGATTCGTTCGCGAGCAGTGACTTCACCGCCCCGGCGACGACGCTGAACCACGAGGGCCAATGGTCCCCGGACGGCAAGACCTACTGGTCCTCCAGCCTGACCGGCGGCGGCCTGACCGCCATCGACGTCAGCGACCCGGCGCACCCGAGCATCGCCGGCATCGCCGGCATCGGCACGATCGGCTTCACCAACCACGGCTTCGAGCTCAGCCCGGACGGCAACCGGATGTACCTCACGACCGCCTTCGGCGCGGGCATGGTGATCCTGGACGTGAGTGATTTCCAGGCCCGCAGGCCGGCCCCGATGATCCGTCAGCTCAGCTCGCTCATGTGGGGCGGCCCAGCCTCGGTCGGCCAGCACACGATCCCCGTCACCTACGGCGGCAGGCCGTACCTGCTCCTCGCCGCCCCGCTTCGTCGGCAAGGACCAGCTCTGGGTCAGCTGCCAGGACAACGGCTTCCTGGCGCTGAAGTTCACCAACAGCGCCTACCGGAAGCCGTGACCCGGCGCCCAGCAGTACTCGCGGCCGCCGCGGGGGCGTTGGCCCTCGTGCTCGGGGTGGGCATCGGCATGGCCGTCGGCTCCGGCGACGACAGCGGGAGCAGCTCCGCCGCGTCGCTCGCCCCGAGCAAGGTGGACATCGGCTTCAGCCAGGACATGATCGTCCACCACGAGCAGGCCGTCCTGATGGCTCAACTGGTCCGCACGCGGACCAAGGATCCGAAGGTCGCAGCCCTGGCCGCGGGCATCGAGGACGACCAGCTGCTCGACATCGGCGCGATGCGCGGCTACCTGGCCCTGTGGGAGGCGCCGGTACTCCCGTCCGGTCCGCCGATGACCTGGATGGTCGCCATGCCCGCCCACCACGTCGGCAGCGAGATGGTCCCGATGCCGGGGATGGCGACGACGGCCGAACTGAACGCGCTGCGTACCGCGAAGGGCGGCAAGCTCGACGTCATGTTCCTGAAGCTGATGCTCCGGCACCACAGCGGCGGGCTGGCGATGCCGACCGACGCCGGCGACCACGCGGCCCTGCCGGTCGTGCGCAGTCTCGCCAGCCGGATGGCGTTCCACCAGCGCGAGGAGACCTCGACGATCGCCGCCCTGCTAGCGACCAAGGGCGCCAAGCCTTAACCGTCCGACCCCCACCACTGCACCAGGAGTAGGTGCACTTCACGTCGGTCTTCCAGAACGAGATAGACGATCTGACCCGCTCCGCCGTCTCCGAAGGCCCATCGCCGAACCGCGCCAGCGGGGTTGCCCTCATGTTGAGGCGAGCCGTCCCACGGCGCCATCAGCAACACGTCCAGGATCTCCGCATAGGCGGTCAGGGCACGGCGCGGAAGGGCCGCAACCTGCGCCGTCGCGGCCGGTTGCGGGATGACCCGGTACACCTACTGGCTCAGGCGCCGACGGATAACGGCCTGCATCTCTTCGAAGGACCCGGCGTTGGGGTTGACCCCCGTACGCAGGATTTCTTCTGCGTCGGCGAGCATCCGCGCATACGAGCCGGGATCGCGGCGTTCCATCACGACGGTGTGCTGCCACTTGTGCAGCAGCGTTTGCAGATCGGCCAGATCCATCGACTGCTTCACGCGGTCGACGACCAGCACCCACTCACGATCAAACTCCGCCGCGAGGTCCGGCGGGAGGCACTCGCGGATGGCCCTCGGGTCAGCGGGCGGCGGACCGGAGTCGGTGTCGGGTTGCGGGGCCGGAGAGACCATGCCGGAACCATACTTCCGGAACCCACGATGCGGCCCGGTCGACCCAGACCTGTGGACAACGCCATAACGCAAGCGACTCCCCGCGCACCTACCAGAGCTCACTTACCCTTGCTGCCTTCCGGCCCTGGGGGAGTTCGGCGAGATGGCACCACGCGGGGAGCCAGGGATGATTCTAGCGCCCAGCCGCCGTCCCCCGGCAGGGCGTTTACGAACCCCGGCCGCCTTGTACGATGGGCGGCGCTTCAGGGAGGATTCGCATAGTGGCCTAGTGCGCACGCTTGGAAAGCGTGTTGGGGGAAACCCCTCCGGGGTTCAAATCCCCGATTCTCCGCCGGTTGACCTGCACGAACGCCGGGTGTCCACGAGACACCCGGCGTTCGTTTTTTCTGACCGTCTCAGTTTCCGTCTCATTTGACGCTGGCCATCCGTCACCGTCCGGGCGGATCCGGCGTCGACCGTGGGCTGGTCCGCGGCCACAGCAGCCCGTCCATCTGCCGGGCGACCTCGTGCCGGACCGGCGCAGTGATGTGCTGGTAGCGAGCGGCCATCCCGGCGTCCGACCAGCCCATGATTCCCATCACGGCCCGGTCGGGGACACCGAGCAGCAGTAGGGCGGTAGCGGCGGTGTGCCGGGCGTCGTGCAGCCGCCCCTCCCGGACACCGGCCGCCGTGAGCAGGGCCTTCCACGCCCGGTGGTCGGTGTTCATGTTCAACGGGGCGCCCACCTCGTTGGTGAAGACCCAGCCCTCCTCGCGCCACAACTGGCCGGCGACCTCACGTTCGGCCGCTTGGCGGTCCGCGTGCTCGCGCAAGATCTCGGTGAGGGCATCGGGCAGCCCGATCCCTCGGCGCCCGGCCCGAGACTTCGTGGCCGCGGTGACCTCACGCACGTTGCGCTTCTGCGGGCAGAATCCCGCCCGCTCCCGGCCGCACGGGTCGTCCTCGCACCCATGCTCGTAGCGAGGTCGAAGCCGGCCGCGACGCACCCACAGGGCACCGTGCTCGAGGTCGATGTCGGACCACGTCAGGCCGAGCGCTTCGCCCTGGCGCAGGCCGAGCCCGAGAGCGAGCGCCCACCGCGCCCCGTTCCGTTGGTGCTGCGCGGTGTCGAGCAGTCGGTGGATCTCCTCGACCGAGTAGGGCTCGATCTCGGTCTCCTCGATGCGAGGAGCCTTCGCGATCGAGGCGACGTTGTGGGTGACGTGGCCACGCCGGATCGCGGCGTTGAGTGCTGCCCGTAGCGTGCGATGCGACTGATGCACGGTGGCGGGCTTGCTGCCGTTGCGGATCATCACTGCGTAGAGCCGCTCCAGGTGTTCGGGTTCGAGCTTGTCGAGTCGGTGGGCTCCGAGCCCGGGCACCAGGTGCACGCGGACCGCGACCCGATAGCTGGAGAGCGTGTTCTCCCGAACGGTCGGGCCGGCAATGTTCTCGACCCAATGCTCGAGCCAGGTCTGCACGGTCCAGACCCGCCCTGCCTTGCGGACTCGCCCCGTGTCGCGGCCTCGCTCCAGGTCGCGAACCGCGCGGATGACCTCCGCCTGCGTTGCGCGCTCGATGTGACGACGGTCCGGCCGACCGTCGTCACGGACGCCGACCGTGACGCGGCCGTGCCATTTCCCATCGGCGCCCAGGTAGACCGACGATGCCCCGTTCGGACGCCGGCGGCGCGGCTCGGCCATCAGGCGACCTCGGCATTGCGGAGCCCGGTGACGAACGCGGTGAGCGCGTCGGCCGGGACGCGGCGCAGGCGCCCGATCCGGACGGACTCGACCGCACCGTTCTGGATCAGCCCGTACATGGTGGTCCGGCCGACGCCGAGCAGATCTGCGGCCTCTTCAACAGTGAGGACGAGCCGCCGCCGCGGCTCCGTCGATTCGCTGGTGATGGTCATGCCCTGCCTCCCCAGGGTGCGTCCCACGATGCGCGTTCTGCGCGGTGGGCGGTGCTCACACCGCCCCGGTTGTGGATGAACGGGACGGCGCACCCTCTCTGTGTGCGCGAAGGGCACCCAGATCGACAGCCCGTGGTACCCGCCGCCCGCCCAGCTCAGCGACCGGGTAGCTCGGGGCCTGGCGCTGGGCGTCGCGACGGTGTGGCCGACGGGTACTGGTTCGGTCCCTGCCGGTGCTCGGCCGCACGAGCGCGGATAAGTTCGGCGACCTCGGCGGCGGCCCGGGTGAGCTCGGGGTCGAGCCCGCCATTGTCGGCGCGGGCGGCGGCCAGGATGTTCCGGATCGGGAGCAACCGGTCCAGGGATGTGGCGCGGTCCTGGCGCATCCGCAGGGTGGCTGTGGCCGAGTGCTCCGCGCCGTCGGTGGCCAGAATCTCTTCCAGGATCTGTCGACCGTTGCGGGCATCGGGGCCGGCCGTGCCGGGCTCCGAGTGCTCCCCGGTCGCGGCGTAGACGTGATTGGCGGATCGGCCACGAGTAAGCCCGACGTACAACTGCTGCCTGCTCATCCCCGGGCGGGCGATCAGGTGCGCGGTATCGACGGTGGCGCCCTGGGCCCGGTGGATGGTGGCTGCGTAGCCGAGCTCGACGTGATCGGCGACATAGTCGGCCGGAAGGCGCACAGCACCGTTAAACTGACGCTCAGTCAGGCCGTTGTGGTCGAGCGGTGTGATATCGATTGACCCGTCCGGGTTCGTCCGCTCCAGGCGCCACAGGTCACCGTTGCGGACGTGGCCGCTGGGGGTGGCCAGGCAGCGGTCGTTGCGCCGGGTCACCAGCACGTCGCCTGCGCTGCAGGTGGTGCCGTCGGACAGGGGCAGGCCGTCGGATGCGACGTGGCCGGCGGCGACTCGGTCCTGGTGGGCTCGTGCGTTCAGTGCGGTCACGGTGTCGCGGTCCGGGGCGAGCAGGATCGAGGAGTGGCCGGCGGCGAGGTCGGCGGCCCAGGCGGCATACGCCGCCTCCTGCATGAGGTCGGCCGGGCCGTCGTGGAGCCGGTGGTGGTGGGCGTAGGCGTCCAGGGCCGTCGGGTCGCCAGTGCGTAGAGCTCGGGTCGCTTCGGCCTCCCACCGCTGGCGGAACCGCCAGAGCGCACCGAGTTCGAAGGCGTGGCCGGTTTCGGCGAGCAGTGAGAACGCGCCGCCGGCCTCGACCGCGGCGAGCTGGTGGTGGTCGCCGGTCAAAAGCAGCTTCGCGCCGGCGGCGCGGGCTTGGGCGAGCAGGGAGTCCAGGTGAGCGGTGGAGACCATCGACGCCTCGTCGACGATGACCAGCTGCCCGGCCCGCATCGACCACCGCTCCGGCGTTGAACCGGCACCGGCGCCGGCACCGGCACCCGCCGGCTCGGCGGTGCGCACCGTGGTCTCGTGGAGCCATTTGGCCGTGTTCTCACACGCCACGCCCAACGCGAGCGCGAGCTCGGCGGCCGCCGTCGCCGATGGGGCGAGCCCGAGCACGCTGTCGGGGCCGTGGGTGTGGGCCCAGGCGCGGGCCACGATGGCCAGGGTGCGGGTCTTACCCGTACCCGCCGGTCCGACCAGAACGTCGAGGCGCCGGGCGGAGGTGGCGGTGCCGGTGACCGCGGCGTACTGGTCCGGGGACAGCCGCTGTCCGGGCATCGGGTGGTCCAGTGGGCTCAGGACCGCAGCGGGCACGACCGGTGCGCTGAGGTCGTCCACCGCGGCCAGAAGGCGGGCCTCTGCGTCCAGGACAGCGGTGGTGGTGAACGCGGCCTCGGATGGACGGTCGAACACGCTGGTCCCGTCGACGCGACGGAACCGGGCCGGGGAGTGGAACAGCGCCGCCGGGTCCAGCGCGACGCAGGAGGCCATGGCTGCCTCGACGACCTGGTCGAGCAGCGCGATCCGCTTACTCGGGTCGTTCAGACGGAGGTGGCGGGTGGCGCGGGCGGCTTCGGCGAGCAGGTTCGCCCTCGTCCAGGTCGCCCGCCTGACGGCCACCCCCGCCACCACGGCCTGAGCGAGGACCTGCACCTCCGGACTCGGGTCGGTCGCCGGCCCCTGGGCCCGGCCCTGGCCGACGACCTGGTCGAGGATCTGCTCGGGGCGCTTGCCCGTGACCGCCGTGGCGGTTGTCCGCCAGCCGTCACGCATCTCGGCAAGCGGTCGGACCTGCTTATCCGGGCGGGTCGCCAAGGTCGCCCGCTGCCGCAGGCGCAGCACCTCGGTCCGTGAGGGTTCGCGGCCGCGCTCGCTAGTGAATTCTTCGACCAGGGCGGCGAGTTCGGTGCCGATCTGGGCGGAGCGCTGGGAGAACGCCGTGAGCAGGTCCTCGGTGATGCCGTCGATCTCGAACGCCGGGGAACGCCGCGGACCGCGCTCACGCCAGGACCACGACACCGGCAGATTCTGGGTGAGCTGGTCGGCGAAGAAATCGATGTAGGTCTCGGACAGGGCGACCGCGGCCCCGTAGAGCTCCTGGCCATCGACCGAACGCCAGGCCCCGTCGGGGCCCTGGACCTTGTTCGCGACCACGACATGGGTGTGCAGGTGGGGGTCACCGGCGCGGGAGTCGTAGTGGTTGAACGCGGCCGCGATCAGTCCTTGCGCCGGGACCTGCATGCAGGAATGCGCGCCGGTGCGGGTGTGCAGGAACCGGTCCTCGATCAACTCCAGGACCCCGGCGAGCGCAGCCTCGTGCGCGCCCGCGACGGCACCCTGCACAGTCTCGTCCCCGAGGGCCCAAAGCACGCTCGCGGACTTCGGGACCGTGAAGGTCAGGTCATACCCGGCGACCGCCGACCGCGAGGGCGACTTGGCGACCCGGGCCTCGATCGCCGCGACCGCCGCCGCCCGGGCCTGCTCAGACAGCGCGTCGGGCAGGCCGGCAATCGCCGCGGCAATCCGCGTCTTGGCCGGTTTGAACACCGGGTAGGGCCGTCCGAGCTGCTCACCGGTGACCGGGTCGTGCCCGGTGCCGTAGAGCGCGGCCATCGCCTTCTCGGTCACGATCGTGCCGGGCTTAAGACCGCCGCCCCCGAGCACGTCCAGGCCCCTGCCCATCCACCGGCCGGGCGGGTTGCCGGTGGCGGCGTAGTAGGCCATCAGGTCCACCCCCGGCGCGCGGGTCACGTCCGCGGTCACGGTCTGGCGCATCACGTACCGGTAGCCCGACCCCGCCGACATCCGGGCGATCGACATCACGCCGGCCACCGCCGGACCCGCCTGAAAACAGTTCCCACGCCCTACCTGTGTGCGCGATCGACCCCCAGATCGACCGCGGAGTCCGCAGGAGCAAGACGTGTGCGTACCCGGGATCTTCGTTCCGCCGCGCGCGGTGAGTTGCGAATGCGTCCAGGTGCTCGCCGCGTGGTAGCGGCCGTGCTCCGCGGACGGTTTATGACGTGTTGTCATGTTGCCGTCCGTCGCGTGGAATCCGCGACCATCCGCCGCACCCCGTCGTTGTCCGCGATGGCGCGTCAGGTTCGGTTGGCCTCGTTCGGCGCAGACTTTCGGGCGTGTCACCCACGACGTCGACGCACTCTGGTTTTGCGGATCAAGCCCGCAGATGCTCCAATGCCGGCGCGGTTACGGCATGTGCGCCACGAACTGCCCCGACAGCGGTCCCCGCGACTCCAAGCAACACGACGACACCTGCAGCCAGGGTCAGCGCAGCTCGGACGGCTTGCCGCACGGCCAACATGACTACGGCGCCGGGAGCGCGCCGCCGACCGCACGAAGCGACTCGAGTGGCTGATCAGTGATGGCCTTGCGTCGCGCAAAGCGCTCGCAGACTCAAGGGCTGAACCAAGCAGGTCGACCAGGGCCTCGGCTGCGTGGGTGGTAATCCGCTGGGACTGCAGCCTGCGTGAGCATGAGCCGCTCGGACGGAGTAACGCCCAGTGCTCACGCCGGAGAAGTCAACCGGAACGACCCTCGCCAGGTACCTGACGACGATCATCTGCTGCTCATACGCGCCGGTGGCTGGAGTCAGTCCCTAACCCGCTCAGGAACTTCTGACAGCCCGATTCCGAGCGCGTCGTGGGGCCGACGAACTGTATTTTGAACGGGCTATCGGCTGTGGAGCGAGGCCCCGTCAGGGAATTGCACTGTCCGGGAGCCGGTGCTCGGGCGAGGATCTGCCAGACCGTGGCAGACCATCCGGGGGTCGTCGACGGAGTGACGTGGGAGGGGCCTCGTGACCTCGATCGTGGGGATCGGGGGCGGCATCGGGGCCTCCCGGCTGTGGCGCGCCTTGGTCGAGACGGTCCCCGCGGCCGAGCTCACCCTCGTCGTCAACACCGCCGACGACCTGTGGATCCATGGCTTGCGCGTCTGCCCGGATCTGGACACCACCCTCTACGCGCTCTCCGACCGCCAGGACCGTGAGCGCGGCTGGGGGTTGAAGGACGAGACCTGGCGAGCTTCGGAAACCCTGCGCGACCTGGGCCACGACGTCTGGTTCCGGCTCGGCGACTAGGACCTCGCCACCAGTCTCTACCGGACCGGGCGGCTCCGGGACGGCCTCGGGCTTGCGGAGATCACCGGGTCCCTCGCCGACGCGATGGGACTCGGTGTGCGGGTGCTGCCGATGACCGAGGACGAGGTGACGACGATGGTCCGGGTCGGCGGGAATCTGATGCACCATCAGGAATTCACCATTCGCCACCATTGTGAACCGACGGTGGACGAGGTGATCCTCGCGGGCGCGGCCACCGCGACGGCCGGCCCGGGGGTGCTGGACGCCCTGAGCGGGGCGGACGTGATCATCGTGGCCCCGAGCAACCCGATCGCCAGCGTCGATCCCGTCCTCGCGCTCCCGGGCGTCCGGGAGCTCCTGCGCCGCTCGGGCCATGTCGTGGCAGTCTCGCCGATCGTCGCCGGGGTCGAGACCGACGACCCCGGGGCGGCGGGCCTCCCCCTGCCCGGCGGCCCTGTCGGGGAGGGCGAGGGG
>NZ_JACDFE010000166.1 GCF_013815995.1 Sporichthya sp. | reverse complement strand
GGTGACGTCCGGATGCGCGCGCCAGCGCGCGTCGGCCCGCATGTCCGGGACGCTGAGCAGTCCGCCGTCGGTGGCGATCGTCGCCGCGCAGAGCGACCGGCCCGCCGTCACGCTCGCGCCCTGGCCGCCGGGGACTCCACAGATGGCCTTCGTCCAATGCCGATGGCGATCGACGAAGTTCACGGCGGCGATGCGACTGCCACAGCTCACAGCGGCGAGCCTTGCGATGTCGTCGTAGGCCGGTTCGGCGGGTGTGTCGAGGATGGCGAGGGCGTGCAGGACCGCTAGGCGCTCGTCGTCGCCGAGGACGGTCACTCCCGTCATCTTACCCGCCCAAGAGGCTGCGAGACGGACTCATACCTGGTCGATCGGCAGGAACCCGCAGCGACCCGGCGCCGATCTTCTGTACGAGCTTCATCCCCACCTCCCCCTGGGATGTCGGCTCGCGAACGCCGCTCCTTGAGAGATCCCTCCGCCAACTCATCGTCGATCTCTCGCCTCGGCTGGCGATGGAGTGGCTCGCGGAGGGCGGTCGTCGTGCAGCCTCGTTGGGAACAGTGCCGCACGATCTCTCCTGGCGTCGCTCGCAGCGCACGTTGAACAGCTCGACGCAGCCGCCGAAGAACTGTCGGGTGGCGTCCCAGACGCGGTGCAAATCGGGACGAGCGCAGGTTCCTCGTTGATCACTCTACGCGGCGGCTGTGACAGCTCGATGGGCTCGGTCGGCACGTCCTCGACGGTGGGCGGGCTGAACAGCTCACGGCGCAGGTCCTGTAGCTGGCGGACGGCGGCGCGCGTCATCACCACACCTCGCCATCCACGGCTGGCCCGGTCCAGCACCGCCAGGGAGAGCCCATTTGTAACTAATGGACTGGTTGGTGGACAAGTCCGCGCTCTGGAAACTGCCGCAGTCGCCGGACTACGCGTCCTGGATCGACCGGATCAATCGTGGCCGGGTCTGGGTGGGACTACCGACGATGCTGGAGGTCGCTGTGTCCAGCCGGGACGCCGACCACTGGCCGCGCCTGAGGGGCGACCTCTTGGCGCCGCTGTTGATCCTGAACGCGACGCCGCGTTCGGAGGGCATCGCTGTGGAGATCATGGAGGCGCTGATCGGCGCCAGGCTCCACCGCAGTGTTTCCCTGCCCGACGTCCTGATCGCCGCGCTGGCCGTGGAGCACCGGCTGACCGTCCTGCACGACGACCACGACTTCGAGCGGATCCGCTCGTGTACGGGGACCGGCCGGACGTCGAGCGTCTTCGGTTGGCACGTGAATCCGGTTGTGGGCCTCGCCGCTCCACGGTACGAGCTCGAGAGTGGCCATCAGTTCCGCGTAGAACGGCAGCGCGGCCGCAGGCAGCGCGGCGATCTGATCCAGGGCCTCGTCAGTGCTCTCGACCGAGTACACCTACAGGCCCAGTCGGGCCTTCGTCGTCGACCACCGTTGTCTTCCGGGCACCGGTGCAGTCCGTGACCGTCCGTCAGGTGACGTGGTCGGCCTGTGCGACTGCGAACCCTCCCCGCGAGCAGGCACCGGCCTGAACTCCCTCGGCGGCCACGGCCCGGACCTGTCGCTGCTCACGGTCCCCTTCGTTGGCCCGCTCCGCCACCGGTCTGTGCCCTGCGCAGCTGATGCTGCGTGCGGATGGTGACGACACCGCAACTTTCTGTGCACCGAGAATGCAGGGTTAACCCGGGCCCCGTCCGGCGTTCACTCTCGGGCACCTGGCCTTCTATCGGTTACCGCGAAGCTCACCTCGGTCGCCAACCTGCCGAACGCCTGAACTGGGGATAACTCATGCACCGTCCACCCGCCGGCCGGCGGCGTATCCGTCCCACCATGGCCGCAGCCATCGGCTGCGGCGTGTTGGGAGGGAGCCTCGTCGGATTCGGAGCGCTGGGCTTCGACAAGGTTGGGGTCGCTGCCGCGCCCTGTGCCAGCGACACCCTCCCCGCCCCGACGGACGACCCGGCGAGTTCCCTACCCGCCGACGACGGCGGGAGCGACACGACCTCGGGCAGCGAAACCGGCGGCGTTCCCGGCGCCGATGGCACGGCCGGCAGCGCGGCCGACCCGCGCCTGGTCGTCGGTGTCCCGGTCGAGGCGCAGCAGGCGACTTCACCCGCGGCGGCGAGCGCCCCCGCCCCCACGCCCGCCGACAGCGCGAGCTCGACCCCAGACGGCGGCGACCTCACCACGGTCACCCCGGTCATCGGCCCTAAGAAGCCGCTCACCGAGGAGCCGCCCTCCTGCGAGATCCCGACCGGCGGCACGCCGCCCGTCGTCTTCCCCAGCCCCGACGGGCACGGCGCAGACGGCGAGGGTCCGGACGACGAGGACTCGGGCGGCGGCGAGCCCGACGATCCGGACCCGACGACCGAGCCGAAGCCCGCTCCATCCCCGGGCCCCACTACCGAGACCCCGCAGCCGGAGACGACTCCCGGTGCGGGAGACCCGACCGTGCCCACCCCGGCTCCGGCGCCGGACCCGAAGCCCTCGACCACCACCCGGGGCTTCTCCACGACCTCCCCGCCGCGCGCGCTGACGCCGGGCCGTACCGGCACCATCAGCCGCGCCGAGGCGATCATCCGTGCGATCAGCTGGGTCACCCAGAAGGTGCCCTACAGCCAGAGCCGCTGGTGGACCGACCCCAGTGGCACCTTCAGGCAGGACTGCTCGGGATTCGTCGCCATGGCCTGGCGCACCGACCAACGAATCAACTACTGGACCGGCAATCTCGGCCGGATCTCCGACCGGATCCCCTCAACAGCGCTCAAGCCCGGTGACGTCCTCAACTTGCCGGGCAAGCACGTGGTGATCTTCGCCGGGTGGAACGACGCGGCGAAGACGCGGCTCCAGCTCTTCGAGCAGTACAAGACTGGCACCACGCCGCGCTTCGTCCGCAACGCCCCGCTGCGTTACTACCTCGACAGGGGCTACGGCGCCTACAAGTACCAGGGCATGCGCGACACGGTGCCCGGCGTCTCATTGCCGTTGCCCATACCGGCGCCGACACCGTCCCCGACGCCGTCCCCGGAGCCGGCGAGCACCACCGGGACCGACACCGACGTTGCGGCCGCCGGGACCAGCCATGTTGACCAGATCGAATTCGTCTCCACCTCCGTCGACACCGGCTCGCTGCCTACCTTGTCGGCGGAGTCGATGCTGGCCGGGCTGCCGGCCACCGAGTGGAACCCGGACCTCGCCGCGGACTACACCCCCGAGTCGGACCTGGCCACCACCGCCGTCGCGGACCTGACCACCCCCACCGCGGTCGAGGACGTGCCCGTCGACGAGATGGTCGCCGCGCAGGCGGCCATCGACCAAGCCGAGGCGCAGCGGTTGGCAGGAATCACTCGAAGCGCGCTCACCCTCACCCAGGAGCGGACCTCCGGTGCGGGGTACCTTCTCGCCGCCGGGCTCGGCCTGTTGTTCGTGGCGATCCCGCTCGGAGCCGCCGCTCGCAGCGGACCCTGGTCGGCCGCCAGCAGCGCCTTCCCCGTCGCTGGACGCGAGCACAACTGACGCCCAATCAGTATTGAGCGAACCTCGAAACGGTCCTGTCGGTGACCCGATCGGCCTCACCCGCCGTGGGAGCAGGCCCTCAACCGGCCTGGGCGGGCGATCGCCGGCGATGTGGATGGCGAGGGTCAGAGCACACCCGAGATGCGCCGCGCCTCGTCAAGATGCGTGGCGTCGACCTGCACGGCGTACTGGTCGGCCTCGAGGCTCTTGACGCTGGAGAAGTCGCGCTTACCCCGCATCGCCCAGTGCGCGAGGAAGGCGAAGGTACCCATCCAGAGGGCGCCGAGCGCACTGCTTCCGAAGAGCACCGCCAACCAGGCGGACCCGGTGCTGAACATCCCCAGCAGCAGCCCGATGAACAGCCCGAACCAGGCGCCGGTGGCGGCTCCGGCCAGGGCCGCTCCCTTGCTGGTCAGCCGGCCGGTGACGTACTCCATCGTATGCAGGCCGTTGCCGACGATGCGGGAGTGCTCGACGGGGAACCCGTTGTCGGACAGCCGGTCGATGACCTCCTCGGCTCCTGCATAGGTGGGGAACTCGCCGAGCATGCGCTGCGGCGCCGAAGAGGTGACCGCTCGGAGAGCCGCCGCTGAACCTGGGCCGGAGATGAACGTCCCGTGAGACATCGTGGTGCCCTTCTGAAGGGTGGTTGGCGGGCTGAATTCCTGCCCCCGCAAAGCGTCCGCGTGCAGCCATGATGTGGATCAGCTCGACGCACTGACCAGGGGCGAACGTCCCGCCACCGGAGGCGACCCTGCGCGAACTGGGTCGCGCACCATGCCCGCCATCGACATGTCGCTGTGACCGCCGTGGCCCATCACCTCGTGCGGCGAATGGTCCGCACCCTCGTGGTGATCCGAGCGCGGCAGATCCGCGGACGGAGCCGTCGCCGGTGAACGCTGCGATCCCACCCGCCCCGCGTGGGGGGCGGGGAGCTGCGCCTCGGTCATGGATGGCAGGGGAGGGCTCATCGGGTCGCACAGGTGCGTGGGCACCGACTGCCCCGCGCAGTGATACCCGCAGTCTCTGACCCACTCCCGCAGCTGGGCGAGTGAGGTGGCGGCCAAGTCGAAGCGGACGGTCGCGGACTGGGCGACCGGGTTGACCTCCACCTCGAGGACGCCCGGCCGGCGCCGCAGTGCCGCGGCGACGACCGCCTGTTCCGAGGCCCGAAGGATGCCCCTGACATCGAGCACCACGGTCGTGCTCTGACCGTTCCCGGTGTGTGCGTGCGGCTTCATGTGGTCACCCATGATTCGTCGTCTTGCTTTCCACCAGGGCTGCTGGCAGCAGTTGCCGGTCCCCGCCGGAAGGTCTGGATCGTGACGGCAGGAGGATGATCGGCAGCGCGGCGAGCACCAGAGCCACGCCGCCGGCCTGACGGCCGGTCAGTCCGTCGCCGAGCAAGAGCCAACCGAACGTGACCCCGAAGGCCGGGGTGAGCATGGTCCACGAACTCAGCGCCACCAGCGGAGCCTGCTTCAGTTCGCTGAACCAGAGGACATTGGTCATCGCGGTACCGATCAGCGCGAGGAACAGTAGGGACGCGAGGAAGCGCGGGGTCCAAGAGATCGCCGGGGCGCCATCGGCC
The DNA here is from genome assembly GCF_013815995.1 of Sporichthya sp. GTDB lineage: Bacteria > Actinomycetota > Actinomycetes > Sporichthyales > Sporichthyaceae > Sporichthya. Next base: position 5,424 of record NZ_JACDFE010000166.1, on the reverse strand, counting down.
ATCCACGCCCAGCCGGCCAGTGCGATCCCGCCGAGGAGGAACTGCCAGCGGCCAGCGACAACAGTGCGCCGTCGCCGGTGGTTCCGCCCGGTGTGGCAGTCACGATCAGCCCCACGAACCCGATCATGAGCCCAGTGAGGGCGCGTGAACCCGGCCGCTCGTGATAGAACGCCCAGGCTGGCAGCACGATGAGCAACGGCTGGGCGTTGGCCAGCACCGCTGCGACCCCGCTCGTCACACCTGCGGTCCCGACGAACATCGCCGCGAAGGCGACAGTGACGTTGACCGACGCGAGCAGGCCGACGGCGGGCCACGTCGAGCGCGGTGGTCCCGGCCGCCGCAGGCCCGCCCGACCGCGAGCAGCACAACCCCGGCGAGCAGGGCCCGCAACGCGGCGAACCACAGCAGCGGCGCATGTGCCGCCCCTTATCGGTTGGCGACGAAGCAGAGCGTGGGGGTTAGTTGCTTCGCGGTCCGGACGAGTGGTCCTGGGGCTCCGGAATGGTGGCGTCAGTGTCGCGACGCTCCTCGTGGTCAGCCCGCCCGCGCTGCATGCCGCCCATCCCGCGCATCATGAAGAACATCATCGCCATGCACGCGATAGGCCACAGGAGGAACAACGCCCCGCCGTCAGTGACGCCGGAAAAGAACAGTGCAGCGCCGAGGGCCAGAAGGCCGATCATGAAGTAGGAGTGCTTGCTGTGATCCATGGCGGGGTCTCTTTTCTCTCTGCTGCGCGAGGAAGCGGGTGTCCTCCCGGAAGCCAGAGAACGGGATTCAAGGTTCCTGCTGTGCGCTGACGACGCTACGAAGCGGACTACGCGGCGCATAGGGGACAAGGTCCCCGCCGAGTGTGCGGCGACCCCGCCGATGCGACCCGCGCCGGAGGGCGGGTGAGCTCATGGCCCGATCGGCCGGCCGCTGTGTTTGATCAGTCGGCGTCGACCAGCCCCGGCGCCAGCCACTCCCAACCACCCCGGAACGGCGAACGGCAGGACCACTGCCAGCGCCTCGGGCCATGCGCCGAGCCGGCTGGCCACGGTCCGGGTGGTCCGCAGTTCCACGTCCTCGACCAACGTCTGGGTTCGCCAGGTGCCGGTCTGAGCTTGGATCGTCCCGTCGGGGCGCACGATGGCACTGATGCCCGTGGTGGTGGCCACCGCGACTGCGCGGTCGTACTCGATTGCCCGTAGTTGTGCCATGGCGAGTTGTTGGCGGGTCTCGCCGAGCTGGTCGTCGCGCATGTAGGTGGCGTTGTTGGACTGCATCACCAGCAGGTTCGCACCCGCCCTGACCGCTGCTCGGGCCGTGTCGTCGTAGGCGATCTCGTAACAGATGACATCACCGATGCGGATCTCGCCGCTGGTGATGGTCGGGGGGCCGTCGCCGGGTCGGAAGTCGCGGGGAATCAGGGCGAGGTCACCGCGTCCACCGAGCACGGAACGGAACGGGATGTACTCCCCGAACGGGACGAGATGCCGCTTGTCGTAGGTGGCTCCTGGACCGCCGGTCGGCGTCCACAGCTGACCCACGTTGCGGGCCCGGCCATCCGGCGCGTCCAACACCGTCCCGATCAGCACCGGGCGGTCGATCGCGGTCACCGCGGCGAGGATCTCGGCGCGGGTGGCGGGGTCACGGCCCGGGTCCCGGTCGGCCGAACTCTCCGGCCAGATCACCAGATCCGGGGCCGGCAGGGCCCCGGCGTCGACCTGGGCGGCGAGTGCGCGGGTGGCCTGGGCGTGGTTGCGGGTGACCTCCAGGGCCTGGGATTGGCCAAGCGGCGCACGCTGACGCGGCACGTTGCCCTGCACGACCGCGACCGTGATCGAGCTCGTCGCATTGCCGCCGGTGGCCGCCGTGGCGGCGGCGGGCAACACGAACGCGCCACCGAGTGCGACGGTGACCGCGCTGACGGCGGTCAAGGCGCGGCGCCGTCTGGACGCCCTGGCGGCAAGGACGCCGCACACTCCCACGGCCGCGATGATCCAGCTGAGCAAGGGGATGCCGCCCAGTGACACCCACGAGGCCAAGGGCGAATCGGCCTGGCTGAATCCGAGGCGACCCCACGGAAAGCCCCCGAAGGGATACCTGGACCGCAACGCCTCGACGGCCACCCAAATGCCGGGCAGGGTCAGCATCCGCCCCGGCCGCTTCCAGGCGACCGCGAAGGCAGCACCCAGCAGACCTGTGGCCAACGCCTGAATCGCCGTGAGCAGCAACCAGGGTGCGAGTCCGAGGTTGATCAGCCAGGTCAGGAGGGCGGCGAAGAACACGACCCCGAACAGGGCACCCAGCCAGAAGGCCTCGCGCGCCCGGCGCCCGCGAACCGCCAGCAGGAGTCCAGCGGGACCGGCCGGGGCGAGGAACCACAGATCCCAGGGTGGGAACGACACGGCCATCGCCAGCGCCCCGCCGACGGCCCAACCCATGGCCGCCTTGCGGCCGATCGTCCGCGCGGGCGTCAGCCTGGGGTCGGCCGCATCCAGGACGCGCATCTGAGGACCAGTCACTAGATGGGCTTGGCGAGGTAGGCCAGCTCTGGCGGCAGGGGCCCAGGCTTGTCGTACGCCTTGACGAGCGTGCCGTAGATGATCATGCGGGTGGACGAACCCCAACGCGGGTTGCACGTGACCAGCGTGATCCGACGTTCGGTTGGCTCGACGCCGGGCCGCTCGGGCACCGGTAGCACGACCTCTCCGTAGCTGGGGTCCACGAGCTTGTAGGCAGGGGCATCGGGGCGGGCGCCGGGCTGCGGGTCGATGGCATAGACGAACCATCGATCACGGGTCTCGACCACGACGCTGTCCTTGGGGCGGAGCCGGTCCAGGTAGGCGAACGGTTCGCCCTGGGTGGCTCTATGGCCGGCGACGGCGAAGTTCCCGATCTGGCCGGGCATGGCGCTCTTCGGAAAGTGGCCGACTCCCCGGGCAAGCTGATCCAGCTCGACTCCTTCGACCAGCGGCTTCTCCCACGAACGTCCGAGTCGTTCGATATAGATGATCCCGAGGGCGCCGCCCTTGATCCGCTTGCCGTCGGAGACCGGCTGCGTCCAGGAGTCCCGCAGGTCGTCCTTGATCCCATCCTGCGCCCGGTTGGCCTCGAAGTTGGTATAGAACAGCTGGTAGACGACGAAGAGCAGCACTATCGCCCCAACGGTGATCAACAGCTCACCCGTGGAGCGGGCTGCCGCGCCGCACCTGCCTCTCACCGAAGCTCCCCTGGCGTCATCCTCGGCGTGGCGCCCTGCCGGTAAGGGTTGGCCTCGCGATCGGGGTTCTTACGTCGTGAGTACACGAGAACTGCGAGCGCAACCGTGCCCAGCAGGATGGAGGTCCAGTTGTTCAGCCGCATCCCGAGGATCTGCTCGGCCTCGTCGACGCGGAGCGCCTCGATCCAGAACCGTCCGACGCAGTACGCCGCCACGTAGAGCGCGAACACCTGGCCGTGCCCGAGGCGGTAGCGGCGGTCGGCCCAGATCAGCAGGGCGGTGACTGCGAGGCACCACAGGGACTCGTAGAGGAAGGTCGGGTGGTAGGTGGCGGCGTCGGGAGTCCCGTCCGGGCGGTTCGCCGGGTCGATCCTCAGAGCCCACGGCAGGTCGGTGGGGCGGCCGTACAGTTCCTGGTTGAACCAGTTGCCCCACCGGCCGATGGCTTGGGCGAGGGCCACCCCCGGAATGACGGCGTCGGCGACCGATGGCCAGGCCAGGCCGGCCTGGCGGGTTCCGATCCAGGCGCCGACGCTGCCGAGCGCGACGGCGCCCCAGATGCCCAGGCCGCCCTCCCAGATGTAGAGCGCGCTCACCGGATCGCCGTCGGCGCCGAAGTACGGCTCCGGGGTGGTGATCACGTGGTAGAGCCGGCCCCCGAGTACCCCCATCGGGACAGCCCACATGGCAATGTCGGCGACCATGCCGGTTCGGCCGCCCCTCGCCACCAGGCGCCGGTCGCCGACGACGATCGCGACAATGATTCCGGCGATGATGCACAGCGCGTACGCCCGGACAGGGAAGGGTCCGAGGTCCCACACGCCCTGGCTGGGGCTGGGGATCGAGGCCAGGATCGAGGCTTCCTTCGGCCCGCTCATGGTGTCCTTGCGAGGAGAATCAATGCGACCGGAACACCTTGCGGCCAGCGCGCGGCGCGGGTGCCCCGATGACGCGCGCGGCCGGGGTGCCCGAGTGCTCGACCGTGTACCGGTTCATGCGCGCGGGTCCCCCGTGCCTTTCACGCCTTCTGAAGCTTGCTCATGCGCGTGATCTCGGCGGTCTGCGTGGTCACGATCTCCTCGGCCAGGGCGGTCGCTGGTTCGCTGCGTCCTCCGGTCTGCTCCTTCTGCGCCATCTCCAGGGCAGCCCGGTGATGTTCGAGCATGAGGGTGAGGAAGAGTCGGTCGAAGGCTGCTCCCTTGGCGGCGCTCAGGCGTGCGAGGTCGTCGTCCGAGGCCATTCCCGGCATCGAGCCCGACGTCATCGCGGCCATTTCCTCGGCTGACATGCTGGAGTGATCCATGTCAGCCATGTCCGGGGCCAGCGGTTCGCCCCAGGACTCCAGGAAGCCCTGCATGGTCTCGATCTCCGGACCCTGTGCGGCCGCGATCTGCGCGGCGAGCTTCTTGACCTTCGGGTCCTTGGCCCGGGTCGCGGCCAGCGCCGCCATCTTCACCGCCTGCGAGTGATGGGGAATCATCTGCTGGGCGAAGCCGACGTCGACGAGGTTGAAGCTCGCATTCGCCCCGGGCTGGGCGGCGCTATCGTCCCCGCCTCCGCAGGCGGCTAAGACGGTGGCGGCCGTGACGGCGGCCACGGTGGCAGCGGCGGCACGGGCGAAGCGACGTGTGGTGCTCATGGAGTCCTCTTTCGTTTTCGGGTTCTGGGTTAGGAGGCGGCGCTCAGTTGCGCGAGTTGCTGGGTCTGGGTCGTCTGGAGTTGTGCGGCGAGGGCTCGGGCCTCGGGGTTGATCCCATCGGCCAGCTGGCGTTTGACCAGGTCCAGGCCGCCGCGGTGGTGACGGGCCATCAGGCGGAGGAACTCCCGGTCGAAGGCCCGGCCGTTGAGCCGGTCCAGGCGGTTCAGCGCGGCATCGGGGAGCATTCCTGGTGCGGTCTCGCCAGACCCGATCTCATGTGCGGGAAGTTCGGCACCGGCCGCGGCCCAGGCTTGGATCCAGCCGGCGACGGTGTCGGTCTGGGGTGCGTAGGCACGAGCGATCTGGGTGGCTAGGGTCGTGATCTCGGCGGCGCGGGCGCGGGTGGCCGCGAGTTCGGTCATCCGCAGCGCCTGGCCGTGGTGCTGGCTGAGTTCGACGGCGAAGTCGACGTCGGCGGGGTTGAAGGTCGGTACAGGTGCAGGGGCACTCACGGGTGGTTGCGCCGGGGCGTCGTTGCCGCACGCGGTCAGGGCCGCCGCGACCAGGAGGGTCGCGG
>NZ_JACDFE010000011.1 GCF_013815995.1 Sporichthya sp. | reverse complement strand
CACCGTCGGCGACGCCGAGCGCCCCGGAGACCGCCTGTGCAGCGCCGGTCACGGAGGTCCCGGCCACGGCGGTTACCTCGTCGCCCACGTCGTCGACGCGGTCCAGGACGGCACCGCGAACGCTCTCGACCCGTCCGACGACGGCGTCAAGCCGTCCGCCGACGGCGTCCAGACGGTCGGTCGCCCGGTCGACCACGGTCATCGCGCGGGTCCCCGCGAGGCTGATGGCGTCGCTGCCCGCGTCGCCGGCCTGGGACAGGGCGTCCGTCGCCGCCGCGGTCAGGGCGTTGAAAAGGGTGCCGGTCAGAGCGGGCACGTCGCTGATCTGCGGCACGTCGGTGAGGTCGGGAAGATCGATGCCGTACGCGGCCAGAAGCTCTTGCAGTTCCATGAAACCCCCCAGGTGAGATTCGGTATGGCCACCGCGTGAGCGGATCTCGGATCGACGAGTCCGCCCTGCCTGCCCTGCAGGGTCCGCGGCTGAGCTTTTGCTCATCGCCGCTACACATCCGACCAGTTCGCGCACCGGCGAATCAGCCGCCGAATGGTTGAGGACAACCCGGACTAACGGAGGAATCGACTCGAATGAGACGCGCCGCCTGACGCTGCGTCAGGCGGCAGGCCCGTTCGCGCGGGCCTGCCGGACCGCGTCGAGGGCGTGCTGCAGGTCGGCGATCCACTCGGCGTTGTGCCTGCCGACCAGGCGCACCGACCAGGCCAGCGCGTTCGAACGGGAGCGCGCGATGCCGGCCGCGACCAGGGTGTCGAGCACCTGGCGCGCGGGGGCGCAGCCGGGCCTGGGCCTCGCGGCGGGGGCGTCCTCCCCGGCGACGTCCAGGGCGGGGATCTCGCGGTGGGGGCAGCGGTAGTTCGGGTGGTCTGACCTAACCGGTCGGGTAGCTTTCTGACGTAGGTCAGCTCAGGATCGCGTCGACAGCTTTCTTCAGCGCGCTGGGCTGGGACGGCCGCCGCGGGGCGGTCGGGCGCATCTCCAGCATCCGCTGGCCGATCTCCTGAAGCTGCTTGCGGCCGAGGGCATCCCGAACCTTCGGGAACCAGACGTCCTCTTCCTCCTTGATGTGGTGCCGGACGTTCTCGGCCAGGACCATCATCTTCGCCGCGAAGCGCTCGTCCTCGGGTGACATCGCGTCGAGCTCCATGCAGAGAACGTCCGCGACGTGGTGCTCCTCGTAGGACTCGAGGATGTCGTCCTCGATGCCAGGCACCAGCTCGCGCACCACCGGATACACGCACTCGTTCTCCAGGTAGGTGTGCGTGGTCAGCATCGCGATGATCTGTTCGGCGAGCTTCGCCTTGGTCGCGTAGGCGTCGCCCCCGGCATTCTCGAACTCGGTGAACAGACGCTTGACGTCCTGGTGGTCCTCACGCAGCAGCACAATGGCATCGGTCGACATCGCAGCCTCCTCGGGCGAGTGGTGTTGCTGCTTCGCTGCCCGCTGCACCGGGCCGCGAACGCGAACGCGAACGCGAACAACGTCACAGCAGCGGTAGGACCTCGTCCGCGATGAACCGGATCGCGCCGGCCTGCTCCGAGCCCATCTGCGCGATGTAGATCTCGTCGAAGCCGGCGTCGATGTACTTGCGGATGTTCTCGGCCGCGTGCTGCGGGTCCGGGCCGCAGGCGACCTTCTCCGCGAGCTTGTCCGGAGTGTTCGCCTCGCCGATGGACTCGAAGGTGTGCCACATCGGCACGTCCTGCGAGGCCTGGCCACCGAGACCGGAGTGGCTCCACAACCGGAATGCGGTTTCCTTGGCCTCCGCCTCGGTCGGCGCCCAGCAGATCTTCACGCCGGCCTGGGTGACGCCGTCGTTCTTACGCTTGAACTGTTTGAGGCCATCGGCGTCGGGCGAGACCGACATCCACCCGTCCCCGATCCGCGCCGCCACCTCCGTGGCCTCCGGTCCGAAGCCGGAGATGAGCACCGGAATCTGCTCGTCGGGCAGGCTGAAGATGCGGGCGTTGTGCACGGTGTAGTACTTGCCCTGGTGGGTGACCACCTCGCCGGTCCACAGCTTGCGCATCACCTCGATGGCCTCCTCGAGGCGTTCGAGCCGGACCGACACCGGCGGCCAGGCCTCGCCGAGGATGTGCTCATTGAGCGCCTCACCGGAGCCCACGCCGAACCGGAACCGGCCGGGCGCGAGGACGGCGGTGGTCGCCGCCGCCTGGGCCATGATCGCCGGGTGGATGCGGAAGGTCGGGCAGGTGACCGCGGTGGTCAGCTGCAGCTCGGTGGTGGTCGCCAGCGATCCGAGCACGGACCAGACGAAGGGGCTCTGGCCCTGGCTCTCCTGCCACGGGTGGTAGTGATCGGAGAGCCACGCATGGGTGAAGCCGGCTGCGGCCGCCGCCTGGCCCGCGTCCACCATCTCACGCGGACCGAGCTCTTCACCGGAGAGGAAATATCCGAAGGTCGTCATGGGCGCCAGCTACCCGGGATGAACCGGCCATGAGCGGTCAGGATGCGGTGTTCTCCGTCACCGGGCACTGCGGCGCGGCCGCGCCCACGCGTCGCGTCGGCGCCCGGCCCGGCGGCTGCTCCGGCGGTGGCAGCTGCCGCCGCTCCGGCAATGGCTTCGACGCCGAGGTCTTCGGCTCCAGCGTGAACTCCTCGCCGTGGTGCGCGAGCGTCAGGGCGACCTGGCCCGACTCCAGCGTGTAGGTCGCCTCGCCGTCGGCGATCGCGACCTGCAGCCGCGCGCCCTGGTGCACCAGCGCGAAACCCAGGCCGGTCAGCCCCCTGGGCAGCTGCGGGGCGAAACGCAGGCTCCGGCCGTGGTCGCGCAGCCCGCCGAAGCCGGCCACCAGCGCGATCCAGGTCCCGGCCATGGCCGCCAGGTGCAGCCCGTTGGCGGTGTTCGAGGCGAGGTCGCGCAGGTCGACCAGGGCGGACTCGGCGGTGTAGTCCAGGGCCAGGTCAAGGTGCCCGACCTCGGCCGCCAGCACGGCCTGGGTCGCCGCGGACAGGGAGGAGTCGCGCACGGTGCGGCGCTCGTAGTACTCGAAGTTGGACCGCTTCTGTTCCGGGGTGAACTCGTCTCCGCACAGGTGCATGGCCAGCACCAGGTCGGCCTGCTTGAGCACCTGGGTGCGGTAGAGCTGGACGTAGGGCACGGAGAGCATCAGCGGGTAGGCGTCCGGGCCGAGGCCGTCGAAGTCGAACTCGGCGTGCCGGGTGAACGCCTCGGCCTGCGGGTGCACGCCGAGCTGGTCGTCCCAGGGCACCGTCATCAGGTCGGCGGCGGAGCTCCAGGCCGCGATCTCGTCGTCGCCGACGTTCAGCGCCGCCGCCTGCTCGGGCCAGTGCCCGCAGGCGCGGACCGCGGCCCGCAGATTCTGGCGGGCCGTCAGATTCGTATAGACGTTGTTGTCCGCGACGGCGCTGTACTCGTCCGGGCCGGTGACGCCGTCGATCCGGAACCCGTCCTTCGCGTCGTGGTGGCCCAGGCTGACCCACAGCCGCGCGGTCTCCACCAGTAAGGGGACGGCGACCTCGCGATCGAACTGCTCGTCCCCGCTCGCCCAGGCCTGCCGGTCCGCCGCCATCGCGATGGCGGAGTTGATGTGGAAGGCCGCCGTGCCGGCCGGCCAGTAGGCCGAGCACTCCGCACCGGTGATGGTCCGCCACGGGAAGGCCGCCCCGCGCAGGCCTAGCACCTGGGCGCGTTCCTGCGCCATCGGCAACGTGTCCAGGCGCCAGCGCAAGGCGTCGGCGGCGGCGTGCGGCACGGTGTAGGTGAGCATCGGCAGCACGAACACCTCGGTGTCCCAGAAGGTGTGCCCGTCGTAGCCGGTGCCGGTCAGGCCCTTGGCCGCGATCGGGCGGCGCTCGGCCCGCGCAGAGGCCTGCAGAATCTGGAACAGCGCGAACCGGACGGCCTGCTGCAGTTCCTCATCGCCGTCGACCTGCACGTCGGCCCCGGCCCAGAACTCTGCCAGCGCCGTGGCCTGTTGTGCGCACAACGCGTCCCAGCCGTGATGGCGGGCCGCCGTGAGTGCGGCCGCGACCTGGTCGCGGACGGCGGGCACGGTGCGCCGGGAGGACCAGCCGTAGGCCAGGTACTTGGTCAGGCAGACCGACTCCCCGGGTTCGAGCTCGGTGGTGACGGTGATCCGGGCGAGGTCGGGGAACGCCTCCACCTTGGTGCTCAGATCGTCCGGGCCCTCGACCTCGTGGTCGATGCCGCTGCCGACCCGCAGCCCACTGCGCTTGGTGCTGTGAACGAGGGTGACGGCCATCTCCGACCGCAGCAGGTCCTCGGGCACGAAAGGCGCCTCCAGGTCTGCGGCGGCGCGGGGGTCCTCCGAGGCCGGCGGCAGTTGTTCGTTGGCGACCAGTTCGGACTGCAGCACGACCTGCACGGTTCGGTCCACCGGCTCGACGCTGAGCCGGACCGCCGCGATCGCGCGCTGGGTCAGCGAGACCAGCCGTTCGCTGCGCAACCGGATCGCGGCGCCACTGGGCGCGCACCATTCCGCTTCCCGGGTCAGGATGCCGGTGCGCAGGTCCAGCGTCCGGGTGTGGGAGTGCAGGTCGCCGTAGCGGATGTCGAAGGGCTCGTCATCGACGAGGATGCGGATCAACTTGCCGTTGGGCACGTTGACCACGGACTGCCCGGACTCCGGGTAGCCGTAGCCGGCCTCGGCGTAGGGCAGTCGACGCTGCTCGTGCACGGAGTTGAGGTAGGTGCCCGGTAGGCCGTGCGGCTCGCCTTCGTCAAGGTTGCCGCGCAGGCCTAGGTGGCCGTTCGACAACGCGAACAGCGACTCCGCCGCGGCCAGCAGGTCCAGATCCAGCCGGGTCTCGCGCACGCACCACGGATCGACCGGATAGGCGTCCTGCCGGATCATTGGATCAGCTCACTGAGGTCGGTGACCACCACGTCCGCACCGTGCGCGCGCAACTGATCCGCCTGCCCCACCCGGTCCACCCCGATCACCGTGGCGAACCCACCGGCCCGTCCTGCCTCCACTCCGGACAGGGCGTCCTCGAACACCGCCGCTGCCTCCGGTGCGACGCCGACCTCGTCCGCCCCGGCAAGGAACGTGTCCGGAGCGGGTTTGCCCTTGAGGTCCCGGTCCCGGGCAATGACGCCATCCACCCGGGCGTCGAACATCCCGTTCAGCCCGGCCGCGTCGAGCACCTGCACGGCGTTGGCGCTGGAGGTCACCACCACGGCGTAGAGGCCCGCCGAGCGAACCTCGTGCAGGTAGGACACCGAGCCCGGGTAGACGTCGATGCCCCGCTCGCGGATCAGCTCTTGAATCAGATCGTTCTTGCGGTTGCTCAGCCCCAGAGCGTGCGGGCGTCGGGCGGGTCGCTTTCCTCGCCCGTCACGAGCTCGAGGTTGCGGGCGGCGAGGAAGTCGTGGGTGCCGGCCAGGCGCGGCTTGCCGTCGACGTAGTCCTGGTAGTCAGCAGGGCTGAAGGTCGGCTGATCCGGGGCTGCTTGCGCCAGGTACTCGTCGAACATCTGCTTCCAGGCCCGGCGTGCAGCACCGCGGTCCTGGTCAGCACACCGTCGAGGTCGAACAGGCAGGCCCGGGTGCCGGCAGGCAGGCCGAGGCGGGCGGCGGCATCGGTCACGGGATCGGACTACCCGCCACCCCGTCGGGTAGTCGAGAGCCGTATCGAGAGGAGATCCCCATGTCCGAACGCCCCGTTCGCGATCAGCACGGCAACCCGCTGCCCGGGACCGACGAACCCCTGGAACTTCGAGACGATCAGGTCGACGAGGGCCTGGCCGCCCTGCCCGGTTGGGAGCGAGCCGGCGTCGTGCTCAAGCGCGCCATTCCGGTCCCCCGCGACAGCCGGGACGCCCTCGAGGAGGGCGTCCGCAACGTCGTCGAGGACGAGTCCCGGCTCGAGGTTCAGATCGTGGACGACGAGTTCACGATCATTCTCGGCAACGGCCCGGGTGCTCTGGTCCCGGCCGACCTGGAGACGGCCGCCCGGATCGACACCGTGCTCAGTGGGTCAGGCACCGACCACGGCACGACCTAAGCCCTGACCCCCGCGGCCACATAGACGGAGTTGGTCGCTTCGCGATCCTGCAGCGGGTTCGGGAAGTGGACCAACACCCCTTCCACGTGGGCGAAGACCTGTGCCAGGAGCGCAGTGAATTCCTCGCCCGGCGGGTCGTTCGACCACAACGAGAAGCAGCCGCCCGGGCGTAGGTGGGCGGCGAGCTTCTGCAAGCCGGGCACCGTGTAGAACGGCGCGTGACTCGGGTGCAGGTGGTGCACCGGGGAGTGGTCGATGTCGACCACAACGGCGTCGAAGCGCCGCCCTTGATCGCGCGGGTCCAGGCCCGAGCCGGCGGCGAGGGCGAAGAAGTCGCCCTGCACCAGGGTGCAGCGCGGATCGGCCGCGAGGCGTTCGCCGGCGGGGATCAGTCCGAGTTCGTGCCACTCGATCACCTCGCCGAGGGCTTCGATCACCACCAGTGAGCGCACCCGCGGATCGTCCAGCACGGCCAGGGCGGTGAAGCCGAGCCCGAGGCCGCCGACCAGGACGTCGAGGTCCTCGCCGGGCAGCCGCGCCAGGGCAAGACGGGCCACCTCAATCTCGGCCACCGTGTACAGGCTCGACATCAGGAAGTCATCGTCGAGCTTGACCTCGAAGACGTCCACTCCGGCCCGCGGATCGAGGCGACGGCGCAGGCTGATCACGCCCATCGGGGTCTCGCGGTAATCCAGCTCCTGAAAGCGAGCGCTCACGTGGCCTCCCCCGCGTCGGTCCGCGAACCCTACGCGCCCGACGCCTCGGTCACGGGGCGACGAGAATCTTGGCCTCTTCCTCCGCCTTGCCCAGCACGTCGAACGCCCCGGGCACGCCGTCGAGATCGACCGTGCTGGTGATGAGCGGCGTCGGGTCGACCTTGCCCTCGGCCAACAGATGCAGGGTGTCGTGGAACTCGCCGGGGTCGTAGGCGAAGACGAACTGCAGGCCGATCTCCTTGATGAGCGCCACGACCGGAACGATGGCGTCGCGTTCCATGCAGACCCCGACGACGATCACACGGGTGTACAGCGGCGCCGACTGCACGATGTGATCGATGATGCCCGGCACTCCGACACACTCGAAGACGACCGGACCGCGCGGGGTCTTGCCCGCCGCCTCGGCCGCCCGCAGCACCTTGTGCCACGGCAGGAACGGCACCGCACGCAGTTTCTCGATCGAGCCGACCGCGAAGTCCAGGAGCTTTCCGGCGTCGGTGAAGTACTTCTTGCTGTGCTCGAACGAGGTCCACGGGGACTCCGCCCCGGGATCGACCACGACGTGAGCACCGCAGCGCATGGCGAGGCCGCGCCGGAGCGCGGAGTAGTCGCTGGCGATGATGTGTCGCACGCCGCGGGCCCGCAGCATCAGGATGACCGCCAGCCCGATCGGGCCACAGCCCACGACAACGGCGGTCTCGCCCTTGCCGATCTTGCTGCGGCGCACGGCGTGGTACGCGACTGCCAAGGGCTCGGTCAGGGCGGCGCTCTCCGGGGCGAGGCCGTTGGGCACCGGGAAGGTGAGAGCCTCATCGACCAGCACCCGCTCGGCATACGCGCCGGGAGCGGCCTCGGACAGGCCGAGGAACTCCGGGCGTCCGCCCATCCGCACGATCGGCAACGCCACGACGGCGTCGCCCTCCGCGACCCGATGCTTCGTGCCCGGGCCCAACTCTCGGACACGGCCGCTGAACTCGTGACCCATCACGACGGCCTGCGAGACGCGCATCAAGTTGGTGAAACCGATCGCGGCCGCAGCATCGGCGAGAGTGTCGGCCTGGAACCGCGCGTGCAGGTCGGACCCGCAGATCCCGGCGCGAACGACGTCGAGAACGAGATGCCCCTTGGCCGGCCTCGGCTCGGGCACGTCCTCGACGCGCAACTCGGAGTTTCGGCAGACGACAGCTCTCATGGTTGCGACGCTATCCACCGGCGCAAGTAGGTACCAGACGAGCCTTCGCGTCCGCTCAGTCGCGCGCCACGTACCGTGCTGCCGCGCCGGAGGCGACCATCGCGAACCCGAGCATGGCGAGGACCGAATTGTCGGAACCGGTGGCAGGCAATCCGCCTGTCGCCGCGGTCCGTGGACCGACGACCTCCATCTTCTCCGGGGCCACGGCGCGCTCCTCGACGATTCGGTCCTCGATCACGATGCCGCCCACCGCCGTGGCGACGCCCGAGTCTGCGGACCTCTCCGCCATGCCATCGACCGTCATCTGGGCCTCCGGTTCCGGGGCCTCCACCGGCTGCGCGTCCTCGGTCGGCACGCCGACAACGGTCGTCAGGTCCGTGCCGGTCACGGACTCGGCGGGATCGGCGGGATCGGCGGGATCGGCGCTGTCTACCACCGCCGCCGACGGGATGTCGCATTCCCTCAGCTCGGGGTGCAGCAGGTCGAACACGCGCATGATCGACGGTTCGGCGCCGCGGAGCGAGTCATCGCTGCGCATCGCGTTCACGAGGACAGTGCGCACCTTCGAGGCCGCGCTGTCGCAGGCCGAGCCGTCGACGGCCAGGACGGGAATCGCGGGCGGCATCTCTGCCGGGTCCTGACAGTCGTGCGAAGCAGGATCACTGCGCTCTGCCGCCCCTGCCGTTGCCGTGGCACTTGCCAACGCAGATGTCGACATCGCCGCAACCAGCAGAACGCGGTGGGTGCGGCCGGTTAACGTCTTCATTTCGCCTCCGAGAGATCCGACGCCGAGCGCCGCGGTACACAACAGAACGGTTGTGGACATCTCCGCCGCATTCGAAACCGACTTGTACTCACAATCGGTTGGGATTAACCCGTTCGGCTCCGCGACATGACCGAGCGTGTTCTGACAACCCGTCAGAGTTTCCTGCCACCTTTCCCTCGACGTCAGGATGTCGAAGTGTGGCGATCCTCAAGAACGACTGCTGGGACAGTTCGACCCATCGATCATCGCGCGCGCCGGCCCTCCGTCCTCGGGAGAAGTCTCAGCGGACGTTGCGGCGGCTCACCGTTGGAAGGCCTGGACCCGCTGGCCCGGCGAGACCGGGAAACCGGTGAGGCCGCACCAGAAGTTGTCCTTGACCTTGCTCTTGGCGAAGACGTACTCGACCTTCACCGTCTCGCTGTACCCACTGGTGGCCGCGCCGGTGAAGGAGCCGCCGGGAACGGGACTGAAACCGAAGCCCCGCTCGTAGGTGTAGGCCCGGTCCGACACCGTGGCCGTGCGAAGGCCGCCGACCTGCTTGGACTTGGCGCACGTCCACAGCGGAAGGGTGGAAGGGATAGGCGGCTTGGACGCGCCGGTGGTACCCAACGGGTCGGTGGTGAACTGCCGGTACCGGTACTGGCCGATCTTGTTGCCGTTGCACTCGCTGGCGATGACCGCGTGCGCCATCTCGACCTGGTACTCCACATGGGCGGGCGCCTTCTTGGTGCCCTTCTGGTCGAAGAAGTCCGCCTCGAAGGTCGACCCACGCGTGCGGGAGCCGTTGGCCTTGAAGCTGCCGCCGCTGCCTTCATAGCTGATACCGGTGCTGACCTCGCTCTGCGCTCCCCGCTCGTAACTCACCTTTGCCGTCACCCCCTTGCGGGCAAGGGCTGTGGCCACCGTGGTCCAAGCCTCCTTGACGGCGATCTTTCGGTTCACGCAACCCGACGGCAGACCTGGATAGGGGCGCGGCTTGTCCTCGCACCCCTCCGTGTCCCCGCAGGGGTGCGGCCCGTCATCGTCGAGCGCGATGTTCATGGAGTTGCGCGGCAGTGCCGCGACCAACTGCGCCGGGTCGACGGCCTCGACGGTCGGCCGCAGCCACCCCAGCGCACCGCCGGGGACTGCCTGCGTCAGGTACGTGCGCACCTGGCCCTCGTGCGCGAAGTCGACCTGCAGGTCCAGCCCGTCGCGGTCGATCAGCGTGGCCAAGGTCGGGGTCAGCGCCGAACGCAGCGTGTAGGCGCCCGTGGAGTCCGCGACCGCGCGCGCGACGGGAACGGTCCGGAACGTCCCGCCGATCGGCATCGCCTTCACGGTCTCGTTCGACGGCCAGGCCGAGAGCAGCACCTCCGCGCCGGACAGCGCCGCGCCGGCCTCATCGGTCAGGTAACCGTGCAGGACGACCGGGCTGCTGAGCTTAGAACTGTCCGGCAACGCAAGGGCCTCGGCGACCGCCTCGGCGGAGCCCAGCGGTCCCATGGCGGCCACCAGGACCGCGATTCCTGCCAGCTGCGCACCGATGCGTCGCACGGGACCTCCCCGAGGTTCGATACGTCCGGAATTGGCCCGATCCTCGCGGGGCGACGACCTCAGGTCAATGCGGGTCCCAGGTCGGCACAGGCACGAACCAGGATCTCGGCAGCAGGCCGATCTGGCTGAGCTGCGATCAGGCGACGTCATACAGACCCGGGTGGGCCCGTGGCGGGCCTGTGGTGGGCCGTCGGGGGATCGAACCCCGAACCCGCGGATTAAAAGTCCGCCTGAGGGGGGTCCACGACAGTACGCCGAAGTACATCGGGGCAGGTCAGGATGGGTACCCGTACTTCAGCCTACGGCTACGGACCCCCACGATCGGCACCAACTGGCCACCAAACTGGCACCATGATGGATCGTCAGAAATACCAGGGGCCGACGGACCGGGCGCAGGTTGCGCTGAACACGGCCGTCACCGTCCGTCACAATTAGGCCGGGGCATCGTCACGCGATCGCAAGTTTCGTGCGCGACGTTCGCGCCCGTCCGCCGTTGGTCCCCTTGGCGAGCTGAATGGCGATCGTGCCCACCCCGCCCGAGCCGGCGTGGATGAGCACCTTCTGGCCGGGTTGCACCCGGGCCCGCTCGACCAGGGCCTGCCAGGCCGTGAGTCCGACCAGCGGGATGTCCTCGGCGA
This sequence comes from Sporichthya sp., assembly GCF_013815995.1. Lineage (GTDB taxonomy): Bacteria > Actinomycetota > Actinomycetes > Sporichthyales > Sporichthyaceae > Sporichthya. The sequence continues at coordinate 28,899 of NZ_JACDFE010000011.1, read as the reverse complement.
GCGCTGGGCCCTGCTGGTGATCCGCGAGCTGCTGCTCGGCCCCAAGCGCTTCAAGCATCTGCTCACCGCGCTGCCGGCCGCCGGCACCAACCGGCTGACCGACCGGCTGCACGGGCTGGAGGAGGCAGGGATCATCCGCAGGACCGTGCTGCCGCCGCCGGCCGGTGTGGCCGCGTACGAACTCACATCGGCCGGGGAACGACTGCGCGAGCCGTTGTTGGCCCTGGGGCTGTGGGGGCTCGACCTCGCGCCGGACGACCGCATCGATCCGGGCACCGCCCGGGCGGAGCTGATCGCCCTGTGCCTCACCGGGACCCAGGCCGCGCCGCTGGACCCGAGCCGCCGCGACACCTTTGAGTTCCAGATCGGCGAGGAGGTGTTCCATCTCCGATTGCAGGGCAGCTCGTTCCTGGCCCGATCGGGGCCGGCCCCCGAGGACGCCACCCTGCACGTCAGCTGCGATCTGCCCACCTTCGTTGCCCTCGCCCTGCGCCAACTGAGTCCCACCCAAGCTCTCAAGAGCGGGCTTGTGACGATCCTGCAGGGGAACCGCTCGGCGCTCACCGAGGTCTTCCGGGCGTTGGGCTATACACCAACGCCCGGAAGCGCCCACGAGTGATCACGCGTTGACGTCGACGACGATTCTGCCGCGCACTGTTCCGCTCAGGATCTGACGGGCCACCGTCGTGGCCTGATCGAGTCGAGGAAGCTGGTGACCTGCGCGGCGACGGAATCCGGGTGCTGCTGATGCGGGGCGTGCCCGGCTTGCGGGTAGATGGCCAGTTGCGCGTCGGCGACGGACATCTGGTGCAGGCCTACCTGGGCCCGACCGGCACCGTCTGTGAGTGGTCGTCAGATTCCGGACACGTACTTTCAGGATCCGGTCTCCAGGAGGTTGAGGACGTCGAGGTCGTCGATGGCCGTGCTTATACGGCGGACGAGTTCAATGCTGAGTTCGCGGGGTTGCATGTCGGGCTGCATGGGTGGGCGGTTGAGGACGAACATCCAGGCGGCCAGCGGATACATCAAGCCGCTCCGGTAGGCGTCGAACGCCTTGTCGAAAGGTGGTGGTTCTCCACCGTGCACGCGGAGGCGGTCCAGGTAGAACGCGATCAGATCACGTTCCCAGGTGCGGCGGCTCTCGATGGTCAGGCAGGCCGCGAGAAGGTAGGACACGTCGAAGGTCCAGCTACCCACGCAACAGATCTGCCAGTCCAGCACGCCGATTCGACCGGTGTCGGTGCGATAGAAGTTGCCCAGGTGGCAGTCACCGTGCAGGACGGTCGGCGGCCCCGATGCGGCGAAGTCGAGCGAGCGCCACAGAGCGGGCATGATGTCGTTCTTGGCCGCGGCGACCCGGGGCGGCACGAGGTCGCCGTACTTGGCGATTCCGGACACGGTGGTTCGGCCGAGGAGCAGGAAGCGGTCGAAGTCCGTGACGAAGCTCTTCGGGGTCTTGCTCTCCTTGAGCCAGCGCAGATCGCCCGAGAACCGGTGACTGTTCCAGAATCTCCCATGGCAGGTAGCGAGAAGCGTCAGCACATCCTCGATCTCGCCGCGTTGTAGGGGCTGGTCCGCCTGGCAGAATTCGGCGGCCTTAGTCGCTACGACGTCCTCCAGCACGAGCGCGTGCCGGCAGCTCTTACGGTCGTAGTTGGCGAAGTAGCACCGTGGTGACTCGATGTCGAGTTCCGGGCGGAGCTTCGTCATGAACTCGACTTCGCTGGCGGCGAGATCGAGTAGGGCGAGCACCGCCCGGGTCTTCAGGGTGCCCGACGACTTGAGGAAGACGTTCCCGGGCAGACCGGCGGCGCTCCCCACCGCGTTGTAGGTGGGGTCTGCCGCACAGCGAGTGGTGGTACCTCCGGTCGCTCGGGAGAATCCGACGGACTCGACTCGGGCACCGGGAGTGTCCCGACACGCGCGTTGGTCAACCACTCCGGTGTGATCGCCTTCGGCCCGGCCGGCACCTCATCCACCGATCGCGCTTTGGGCCGCCGGATCCGGTCCACCAGCATCGTCGCGCTGACGTATCCGATCCGGCCGACTACCGTCCTGACGGAGCGGTGTCCGGCATCACGCGTCGCCTCGACCATTCGCTCGCTTCGCGTGGACCTCACCCCCTGCCACGACTTCCGCGCCCCCTTGTCGAGCTCGATGCCGAGCCGTCTGGCAGTTCGTCCACCGGGGCCACACGCGACCTGGATCCGTTGCATCCGGTCCGGGCCCTCAACGCGCGGTGAGTAGTCGAGCTACCGACCGCACCCGTCGCCCAGTGCACCACGCCATAGGTCATGTTGCCGGGATCCTCCCAGCAAGCACATACTCGCTGGTCGCGAACGCTAGCCACTCCACGGCAGGCTCGTCAACGACAACCACAAGGCGTTATACTGGCTCGATCCTAAGCGTGTAGTTGCTCGTTAGAGGTTGCGCGGTGTCGACGGGTTTGCGCTGACCTCACCCGAGTTGAGCGGAGCCGATCCCATGGACACGAGAATGCTGCGCTGGTGCGCCGCGAGCGGCCCGGTGTGTGTGGCCGTCTTCCTACTCGGCTTCTTCGTGATCGCCGGGTTCGTCCCACCCCCCTCCCCTCGTGACGACATGAGCGAACTCCGCGAGCTGTTCTATGGCGACGTGACCACCGTCCGGATCGGGCTGATCCTGGCGGTGGTCGCAGCCGCGTTCATCGTGCCGTGGGTCGGCGCGATCTCGACGGAGATGAAACGTCTCGAGGGCGCGGACTCACCGCTCGCCTTCACTCAGCTCGCCACGGGCGCATTACTCTTCCCGCTGTTCGCGCTACCGCCGATCATCTGGCAGGCGATCGCCTACCGGACCGACACCAGCGACGAGATCCTTCGGATGATGAACGACCTCGCTTGGCTGATGTTCGTCGCCGTTACCTGGACTGCGGTCCTGCAGGCGCTGACGATTGGCATCGTCATCCTCCGCAACAGCGACCAGATGTCGGTCTTCCCCCGGTGGGTCGGCTACCTGAACCTGTGGGTCGCGCTCATGTTCATCCCCGGCACCTTGGCGCCGCTGGTCAAGAGCGGCCCGCTGGCGTGGAACGGCATCCTCACCTGGTGGATCCCGGTGGTGACGTTCGTGGCCTGGATGCTGATCATGTCCGCGCTGATGATCCGCAACCGGCCCGTCTCACCGCAGATGCCGACTGACCGGGAGCTGGCGCCGTCCCTGGCCCATGGACAGTTCTGAACTCACAAGAGGAGACAGCAGCATGCCATCCGTAAGCAACGTGCTCGTTACCGGTGGTGCGAGCGGCATAGGCGCAGCAACTGCGCGACTTGCCGCAGCCGCCGGAGCCGCCGTCGTCATCGCCGACGTGAATGTCGCCGGCGGCAAAGCCCTGGCCGCCGAACTCGGCGACAACGCGACCTTCGTTGAGCTCGATGTCTGCGACGACGCGGCCTGGGCAAGCGGAGTCGCGCAAGCCCGGCAGTTCCTTGGCGAGATTGACGGACTCGTCAACGCCGCCGGCGTCGTCGCACTGACGCCCATCATCGGCACTCCCGTCGAGCAGTTTCTGCGAGTGGTCGCGGTGAACCAGACAGGCACCTACCTCGGCCTGCGCGCGGTCGCGCCCGTCATGGCTGCGGCGGGTGGGGGAAGGATCGTGAACGTGGCGTCGGTAGAGGGGCACCGTGGCACCCCCGGTCTTGCCGCCTACGCAGCGAGCAAGGCGGCAGTTCTCAGCTTGACGCAGTGCGCAGCCCTGGAGCTGGCGACCACCGGCATCCGGGTCAACAGCGTCAGCCCGGGCATGGTGGACACGCCTATGCTGTCGGGAATCGACTTCGCCGCGCTGGGGATCGACCTGCACGCGATCGCGGCGGCGAAGGTCCCGCTCGCGCGAATGGCTGATCCGGCCGAGATCGCCAAGGTGATCGCGTTCTTGCTCAGTGACGGTGCGTCATACATGTCGGGCGCCGATGTCGTGGTCGACGGCGCGTGGACCGCCGGGCTCCCGATGGTCTGAGCGGCCAACCCGCGCGCCGCCCGCACCTCTACTCTGGGCGAATGCCAAAGACCCCCGCCCAGCCGGGTGCCAAGCGCGTGCGTCGGTCTCCGGAGACGGTCCGCGGTCTGCTGCTGGACGCGGCGGTTGACGTCTTTGCCCGCCGCGGCTACGCCGGCACGACGACTCGGGAGATCGCCCTGCGGGCGGAGGTGTCCGAAGGTCTGCTGTTCCGCCATTTTGGAACCAAGGCGGTGCTCTTCGAAGAAGCGGTGGTGCGGCCCTTCGCACGCTATCTCGACGACTACGTGGATCGATGGATCGCCGCGCCGGCGGCCTCCATCGCCGTCGTCGAGCTCACGGCCGAGTACATCGGTGGCCTGTACGACTTGCTACGGGACCGTCGCGAGGTGGTCTTGGCCCTGTTGGCCGCCAACGAACATGAGGCCGAACTTGACGGTGTGGTCACCGACGCCATTGCTACGTCGCTGAAAAGGGTCGAGGCGTTAACGACCAGAGAGGCCACGGCGCGTGGCTACTCCATGATGGACCCTCACTTGGCCTCACGAACCTTCTTCGCCACAGTCATGGGCATGGCGGTGCTGGACCGGTGGTACGACCGGCCCGGTGAGCCGCGACCCTCGCGGGACGCCATCGTTACCGAGATGACGACGATGTTGGTGTACGGGCTGGAGAACCGCGGGAGCGGAGAGAGGTCCTGACCGCCTTCCCGTCGTAGCGCCCTTCAGGCCACCGGCTCCACCGGTTCCTGCTCGAGTTCCGCAACGTGCTCGAGGTCGAAGGGGTTGCGCTCCAATACGAGGTGCAGGACCCCCATGAAGACGACGATCCCCAGACCGATGGTCATGAAGCCGAGCGCCTGAGTGAGCAACCACCCATAGGTGCCGTTGACTGCAATGAACGCAGGCATCGCGATGAACCCGTACACACCCATCATGGCCATGGGCGCGATCATGAACATCAGCAGAGCGCGCCAGCCCTGGAGCAGGTGCCGGTACCGGTAGGCGAGCGAAGCGGTCAGGATGGCCCCGATCGAGTTGCACGGAATCCACCACCACGGCAGCACGTGCAACAGCACCAGCGGTTGGTTGCCGTAGTAGTGGTAGGCCTTGAGCAGCAACAGCCATTCCTCGTTGACGACGTTCGCGATCGCGCCCCCCAGCAGGCCGAACCACAGCATCTTGGTTTTCGGGTTCGTCAGCAGCAACTTGTAGAACGCGTACGGCACGAACCCGTAGGACAGCCACGACAGGAAGATGAACACCCCCATGTCCCGCCCCATCACGGTGAAGATGGTGAGGTGCTGGTCGGCGGTCATGTAGACGCCGCCGAGAACGTCGACAAAGACCTCGGGGATCACATACGCAAGCGCGGCCGCACCGACACAAAGGGGCAGGATCGACTTCGTCTTGAGGTAGTCCCGAATGCCGAGACCGATCAGAATGAGGTCAGCGACGGCGACGAGCGCTAGCGAAACGAACGTGCCGGCTCGCCACCACTCAAGGTCCCTCGGGGGTGCCGGGATCTTGAAGGCCGGATCGATACGCATATCGCTGCTGCCGACCGTGACACCGCCTCGGACCCAGGTGATGGCGAGCGCGATCGTGACGAAAGCCACCACCGCCAGCAGGAGCCGCTTCTTGCTCCAGGACGACAGCGCGGACGTTGAGTCGAGGTCAGAGGCCATCCCAGGATTTTAGCGAGTAACCACTCCTATGGAAAGGAGTGGTTACTCCTATGTGCTAGCCGGCTGGGGCTGGCCGTTGAGTTTGCGCATGTGGTCGAACGTCTCGAGCATGACGTTGCGCTGGCCACCAGCTGGTGAGCTGGTCCCATACGTGGAAGTAGTCGACGACTCCGGATTGCTCGAGGTGCGCAGCGAAGGGCAGCGCGAGCTTCGGGTCGAGGTGGCGGTCGGCGATGTAAGGGATCGCGGTTTCCACTGGCTGGCTCACGATGATCTAGCCTCCGACGTAGCTGGCGAAAACATCCTCGTCCGCGAGCTCGCCCGGTTCGCCGGCGAAGGAAACTTCGCCGCGGTTGAGCATGTAGACGTAGTCGGCGACGTCGAGCGCTCGCGTGACGTACTGCTCGACGAGCAGCAGGCTCGCGCCCGAGGACCGGAGCAGCGCGAGGAACTCAAAAATCTCGTCGACGATCTTAGGCGCCAGGCCCATGCTGACCTCGTCGAGCAGGACGACGGTCGGGTGTTGGACGTAGGTCCGGGCCAGCGCGAGCATCTGCTGCTCGCCACCGCTCATCGTTCCAGCCAGCTGGGCCATGCGTTCGCCGAGCCGCGGGAATGCCTTCACTGCCCGGTCGAGACTGGCGGCCTCCTCACCCTTCGCGGACTGCAGGACGAGGTTCTCCCGCACCGTGAGCGAGGGAAAGATGCCGCGCCCTTCCGGCACGTGGCAGATTCCCCTGGCGACGAGCTCGTTCGGCGCGCGGCGGGTCACGTCCTCGCCCCCGAGGGTCATCACGCCGGCGCTGGGCGGCAGCAGCCCGGAGGCGACGCGCAACAGGGTGGTCTTTCCCGCGCCGTTTGCGCCGAGCAGAGCGACCACGCTGTGCGGTGGGACGACGAGGTCCACCGAGCGCAGCACCGTAGTCCCGCCGTATCCGGCGGTGATGCCCGCGAGCTTCAACATCTCAGACCCCTACTTCCGCGGGCAGGCCGACCTCGACGGCCTCACTGCCCAGGTAAGCAGCGCGGACGATGTCGCTGGCGTTGACCTCGGCCGGGGTGCCCTGGAAGATCGGCTGCCCGAAATCGAGCACGTGAAGGTAGTCGCACACACTCATCACCAAGCTCATGTCGTGCTCGACAATGAGGATCCCGACGCCCTGCGCCTCCACCAGCGACCGCAAGATCTGGCCGAAGGCCACTGTCTCCTGTTTGTCCAGACCCGAGCTCGGTTCGTCGAGCAACATGATGGAGAAGCCACCGGCCACGCACCGCGCCAGTTCCACGAGGCGACGCTGTCCCGTCGAGAGGTCGGCGGGACGACGCGAGGCGAGCGCGGAGATCCCGCACAGGCGCAGGGCGTCCTCGACCGCCTCCGCGATCGTTTGGGCATCGGAGCGTGCGCCCCGCAGATGCCGCCACGGCCGGCTGCCCGCGATCCCCGCCTCGCGGCCCAGCGCCACGTTCTCGCGCACGGACAGGGAGTCGAACAACTCCATCCGCTGGAACGTGCGGCCCAGGCCGCGCTGAGCCCGCCGTTGCGGAGGCAGCGCGGTGACGTCGTGGCCGAAGAGGTGAACCTCCCCCGACGTGGGTCGGAGCAGACCCGAACACGCGTTGAACGTCGTGGTCTTGCCCGCGCCGTTCGGCCCGATCAGGCCGGTGATTCTCCCTCGCGGGGCAGCCAAGGAGATCCGATTGACCGCGAGGTGGCCACCGTACTTCACCACGATGTCCTGGATGACCAACCCGGAGTCGGAACCGGTCATCGCGCCTCACCCGATTCAACTGCTCCTGACGATGGCTCAGGTAGGCAGCTGGATTTGCCCCCCAGGGTGGAGGTGAACCCTTCCGGCGTCAGCCGGAGGGCGTAGTAGCACTGGGTGATCTTGGCGGTCGCACCCTTGGCGAACGTGGTGGCTGAGGTCAGGCCGCCGAAGGTCTCATTCTTGAGCGTCCACAGACCCTGCAGAATTAAAGCGGTCGTGACCGTGCCGGCGCGGGCCTGGGCCGACACCTTACCCAAGGCTGTCTCGAGCATCTTTCCGCTCACCCAGCCGCGCATCGATGAGTCGTCGATCAACGCGCCCGGCGCGAACGTGTGGTACGCCTTGTTGAAGTCTCGGCCGGCGGTCGAGGCGGTGTCGACGAACGGGAGCACAGACGAACCGAGAAAAACGCCGAACTGCTGCAGGTTCGGGTCCTGCGCGGTCTCTGCGTTGACCGCGATGCTCGGCACCGCAACCGGAACGATGAAGCCGAGCTGCTTGCAGTTGCGGATGGCGCGCTGGACGGCTGATCCGTCGAGAGCGAAGAAGGCGACGTTCACCCCGGCGGACTTCATCGCCTGGCACTCGGCGGTGAAGTCGGTCTGGGTGAGCGAGGCCGCCTTGTTCACGACGAGCTCCACTTCGGCCTGACCAGCGAGCTTCTTGGCCTGCTGCCCGATAGAGGAACAGATCGTCGCCTCGACGCAGTAGAGAATGCCGAGCTTCTTCGCCCCGGTTGCCTGCGACGCCGCCTTGATGGCCCCGGCGAAGGAGGCCAGCGAGATCCCGCCCTGGGGGAAGAGGTACTGGCTGTTCCACCAGGCCAGATCGGAGGCATCGCCACCGATGAACGGCACCTTGTACTGCTCGGCCAGGCGCTGGACCACGGAGATCGTGATGACCGGGCCCGACCCGACGAAGGCCACGACCTTTTCAGTGAGGATGAGTTGCTTGACGTTCGCGTCGGTGCGAGCCGGGTCCGAACCGTCATCACGCTGAACGATCCGGACCGGGTGACACTCGATGCCGCCGCGGGCATTGACGTCCTTCACCCACACCGACATGCCCGAACGCAGGTTCCCGATCGACGCTCCGACGACGCCGGAGAATGCACCCACCTGCCCGATGACGATGGGCTCGAGCGCCCGGGTGCACGGCTGGTTCGCCGTGGACACAGCCCCAGCGCCCGCCCCGTCCTTGGCCGGCTTGCCCTTCGACGGCTGGGCCGCGGCCGGATTCGTCGCGCTGCCGGGCGCGGTGACCGGCGCGTTGCCTGCCGGGACACCCGGCGTCAGGCTCGAGGCTTCCGCTCCGGTGTCCGCCGCTCCGACATCCGTGCTGCCGATAGCCGCTGTCCCGGTGTCGGTCCCGCCGACGTCTGTCGAGGTTCCCGAGGTCCGGCCCTCGGCGGCCAGAATCCGCTCCTGGTCCACCCGGGTGCCGCCACAGCCGGCCATCATCGCGACGGCCGCCACGACGGCGGTCACGGCCAGACCAGTTCTCCGGCGGGGCTTCGATCGGGGCTGGAACATCTCTTCCTCCGTGTCGATGGGGGTCAGGCGCCGTGTCATGGCTGGGTCCGGACTAGGTGGGCCGAGCGCAGGCGGTCGACCCGAACCGCTGCGGGTCCGTGCAGGCGATCCTTCGCGGCGACCCCACGGGCGGCGAAGTACGAGCCCAGACGTCCCGTCGACGCCGCGGCCGCGTAGATGGCGGCCAGGCCGAACCCGATCTGCAGGAGCTTGTAGTGGTCGGGGTTGTCGATGTAGTTCGGCACGACGTAGAGCAGCACCGGAGCCACCAGGACCGCGGGTACCAGTCGCGAGCCGGAGATCGCGAGGACGGCAAGAACGACCAGCGACTGGGCGTAGTTGAAGCTGTCCGGCGAGGCCCCACCGAACACCGACGCGTACATCGCTCCGCTTACGCCGGCGAGAGCGCCGGAGATACAGAAGACCAGGACACGGCAGATGTTGACGTCCAGCCCGAGGGTCGACAAGGCGACCGGGGAGTCGGACAGGCCGCGGAGCAGGCGCCCGAGGCGCGAACGTTCGACGACAGTGACGACGAACAGCGCGAGAACAGCGACGCCGAGCAACAGGTAGAAGTAGCGGCTATCTGATTGCAGGCCCCACATCTGGGGACGATCCACCGGCCGATTCTGCGAGGCGAACATCCAGGACTTGCCGTAGGCGAACGCCGCGAGCGCGATGCCGAAACCGAAGGTCGCCAGCGCGAGATACAGGGAGGAGAGCCGGATCGCGGGAACGGCGATCACCAGCGCCGGAGGCACGCACACCGCCCCGGCGATCAGGACCGCGAGAGGGAACGGCACTCCTCGTCCCAACATGTGGGCGACGGTCGCCGCGCCGAGAGCCGAGAAGCCGATATGGCACAGCGAGATCTGCCCCGAGGTACGAACGAGCAAGTGCAGGGAGGCGAACAGCGTCACCTGGGCCAGCGCCAGGTTCCACGCGAAGAGGTGGGCCTCGTCCAGTTGCGGAATGAGCAAGGCGACACCGATCAGCGGCACGTACCACCAGCTGTAGGCCTTGCCGGCTCTCGAGGAGAAGCCGCGCGCCCTGACCTGCCGACCCACCTCGACGAGGCGCGAGCGCGGGATGACGAGCAGGCCGATGAACAGGATCAGAACCGGTGTCGCGGCATCGAGACCCTGGAGCGAAGGCTGCGAGCCGATCTCCTTGCTGATCAGCTTCTGCAGAACACCGACGATGACGCCGCCGACGAGGCACATGGGCAGGCTCTGGAATCGGGCGATGGTGGCCGCACCGAAAGCCTGCACGACCAACAGGGCGAGCACGTTGACGTCGACCTGGGCTTGGTTCGAGGCCAGCAGGACACCCGACGCCGCAGCGAAGCTGCTCCCGATCACCCACGCCGTGCGCCGCACCCGCACCGGGGAGTAACCCGTGATGTCGATCAGTTGCGGGTCGTCGACCACCGCGCGCATCGCGATGCCGAGCCGGGCGACGCGGAAGAACACAGCCAGGCCGGCCGCCGCGAGGACGCAGCCAACAACCGTGATGAGGTTGTCGTAGGTGACGTCCACACCGGGCAGGCCGAAGGCCTTGTCTTGGGACAGGAACGGCTCGAAGTTCTTGGCGATGTCGCCGTAGATCAGAGTGATCCCAGCCTGGATGGCCACGAACAGGCCAACGGTGCCGACGATCTTGTACGTCACCGACACGTCGGCCAGCAGCATGGCCATTCGCTCGAGCAGTAGCCCGGCCACGGCCCCATAAACGAAGACGACGAGAGCCGCGGCGATCGGCCAGGGGACGTCGTGCACCTGACGAAGCGTGTAGAACGTGAATGCAGCGCTCGCGCACACGGTCCCGTGCGCGATGTTGAAGACGCCGGACGTCTTGTAGGTCAGCACCAGACCCATGGCCGACAGGCCGTAGATCGCTCCGGTGGTGACACCGAAGACGAGAAAGGGCAGCCACTCGCTCACGACTCGCACACCCCACACGTCGCCAAGTCAGCGGAACTGGCGTCGGCCGGGGACATGGCACGCACCGATTTCCCCCGGACCAGCGGGCACTCGGGACGATGGAAGCGCATCATTCCTGGCGCTGTCACGAGCGTGGCCGCAGCGACCTCAGCTTGCTCGGCGGTGGGGCCTTGAGCCAGCACCGCACTCAGCCCGAGCGCGGACCGCGTGTCGAAGACCACTTGTCGCTGACCGCGGCGGACAGCGCGAAAACCCGCCACGAGCCACAGCACGATCCCGACGTCGCACACGGCGTAAGCGAGGACCGCACCGGAAAGCCACGGGGTCTGGTTGTCCAGCGTCGCCTTGCCGCTGACGCCGTACCAGCAGAAGCCCAGGGCAGCCAGGCCGACCACGACCACGACTACGGAAACGATCGCATCGCGGGACCTCCACGGCTCCTCCTCCGTGAAGTATCGGCGAGGCGCTCGTGCAGACACGGCACCGCCCGCGGGCGCCCTCCGGGCCGTCCTCGGAACCTCGGCCGTGAGGGCAGCGTGACTGCTCACGACCCGCCACCGGCCAGGGAGCGCCCGGCCAGCAGTTCGGCCTGCTGCTCCCGAACCTCGTCCAGTTGGGTTCCGAGGACCCGGAGCTCACGCCACTCGTCGCGCAGGTCCGCCGAGACCCACATGGCGGCACCAATGCCGAGGAAGAAGATTCCCGTCAGTCCACCCGAGACGATGAACGGGATCTGCTCGGCAACGTGCTCAGTCCCACTCGTACCGATCCAGCCATTCAGGAGGCAGAGCAGCCCGATCACCACGCCGGCAACGGCGCCCACCCGGTCCCACTGCGCCCGCAGATAGATCATGAACCCCATCGGAATCGGACTCCCATCAGTCGCAGCGCCGTCGTGGCCACAAAAGCGAGCAGCCCGCCGACGACAAGAACGAAGTAGATGCTCGAAAGGTCGGCCCCCACCGTCGACGCTCTGCCGTTGACCGTGAGTGCCTGCTGCACCACCGGCACGTCCGCCACGGGAACAGATCCAACTTGGTCGGGTGCCACTGGCGAGGGGAACAACGCGGCGATCTGGTCGACGCCGGGCACGTTTCCGCTGGAAGGAAGGGTGGGCGCCGAGCCGCCATCGGTCGCCGATGCGGTGCCGTTGGTGCTGTTCGCAGACCCGGCGGTGCGCGCGTCCACCAACGCGAGCGCCTGGCCGATGCTGAAGGTCACCGGCGTCTCGCCCTGGACGTACTGATTCGGGGGCGGCGACGGGAAGGTGAACCCCATGGAGAGCACGGGAGCCGCGATCCCGGTCGGGAGGATCTCCGCGGACTGGTAGCCCAGGGTGATGCCCAGGGCTTTGAAGGCATCGATGACCGGCCCGGCCGGGACCGCATACCGCTGCGTGTCACCCGCGAACGGCAGCGCGATCGTGAACGTCCCGTTCACGAATCCGATCTCGGGCGCCACAATGGTCTGGCCGCCGTACGGCACCGGGAACGGTTCCACCGGAATCGGTGGAGTGTTCGGCACGCCGGGGATCGGGATCGGGATCGGGACTTCGCCGGTGGAGTTCTCAGGCAGGGTCAAAGCCAGGCCCGGCGCAAAGATCCGAGCGATGGACAGGGTCGCGGTGCGGGTCAGCTTCCCGGCGGCATCTGCGCTCGTCACGGCTCTGGAGCGGACTCCGGACAGCGTGATCTGGTTGCCCAGCTTGAGGGCATTGAACTCGGAGTCCGACGATGAGACCACACCGCCGTCGGCCGTCTCGTCCACCCGGGCAGCTGCCGCAGCGCCGGTCGCTGCACTCCCGATCGACGACCGCGCGATCGTCGATGAGGCGGTGCTCTCGGCATGCATCGACACACCCGGGAAGTCGATGTCGACCGGTGCTTCGCCGTAGCTCGTCGACGCGATCAGGGGATAGGACGGGATGGGGAGCTTGTAGATCCCGCCCAGCGTTCCCGGCAGCCCCGGAATGGTGTCCCCGAAGTACGGCACGGACGCGTTGGCGTCGGCCCGTTGCAAGCTGCTCTGCCGTGCGTCGGCCTCGGGGCCGATACCTTCAAACACCAGACCGAGCGGAACAGACTGGTTGGAGAGGGTGTATCCCGCACCGACGGCCTTGGCGACGGCCTCGTAGTAGGCGATTCCGTCGGCCCGTGCTTCCCCGCCCGGGACCAGCGTCGCCGCCCCGAGGCAACTGACGAACGTGGCAGCACCTAATCCGCGTCTCCACGCAAACGATCGGTTCATCTCGCGGTCCTTCAACTAGGGGGCAGTCAGGCAGTCGGGCGGCCGGCGTTACGAGACGGCGGCAGTGGCAGATGGCGACCAGTGACGCGTTTGGCCGACGGAATGGCGGGCCGGCCACTGTCCACGTGCACGAGCTGTTCAGGCCGATGCGCCAAACCGTGCACCATGAGCATCGTCAGCTCGCTGATCAGCCGCTGACGGGAGGGATGCGGTCGCTGGTCACCGAACATCCAGTCCTCGAACATGGTGGCCGACATCAGCGCGCCGATGATGAGCCGGATCACCACCGGCAGGTCGATCGGGCCGAAGTTACGTGCTGATACCTCAGCGTCGGCGACGCTCTCGATCTGCGCGATCAGCGGAGCGAACGGTGACAGCGCGTCCTCCGCGTCATCCAGCTCATAGGCCCGTGCGCTCACTAGAGCCATCGCCACCTGCCGATGCTCGGCGAACAGGTCGAAGACGCCGGCGACAAACTCCGAGCACAACGACTCGAAGGACCGCGCCATGACGGGCGCGGCCTCCCAACCGCGGACGTACTCGGTGACGAAGTCCGCGAACGGTTCCGCCACCGCCTGCATGAACAGGTCCTGCTTGGAACCGAAGTGCCGGAAGATCAGCGACTCGTGCACGCCGGAGGCCACCGCGATGTCCCGGGTAGTGGTGCCCGCGTAACCACGGGCGGCGAAGAGTTCCGCCGCCGTCGTCATCAGGCTGGCCCGGACGTCCTCCGTCGAGCGCCGCGCCGGGCGACCGCTCATGAGTGCCTCCGAGCCGTGATCTGTCCGGACATCAGGCTTTGGTGAAGGTCAGGGGCAGCTCGTCCACGCCGCGCAGCATCAGGGACGGCTTGTAGGTCGGCTCGTGGCCCTCGGCTACCCGAATGTCGGCCAGGCGGGTCAGCAGCAGCTCGAAGGCGATGCGCATTTCCTCGCGTGCGAGGCTGGAACCCAGGCACAGGTGCATGCCCCAGGAGAAGGCGAGGTGACCCTTGAGGTTCTTGCGCTCGAGGTCAATGTCAGCCGGGCAGGCGAACGCCTTGGCGTCGCGGTTGGCCGCGCCGAACATGACGATCACCTTCGAGCCCTTCGGGATCGGCACCCCGCCGAGCTCGGTGTCGGAGAGCACGAGTCGGGGCAAGCCCTGCACCGGCGACTCCAGTCGCAGCACCTCGTCGGCGAACGGCGCGCACAAGGCCGGTTCCGCGCGCAGCTTGGCCAGGAGCTCGGGCCGCTCAAGCAACATGCCCATCCCCATGACGATCGCGTTGGCCGTGGTCTCGTTGCCGGCCACGATGATCTGAACGATCACGTCGTAGAGCTCGCTGCGGGTCAGCGGGTTCTCACCGGCCGACTCGGCCTGGACCAGGTCGGAGAGCAGGTCATCGCGCGGCTCGATCTTGCGGGCATCGATCTGCTCGGCGAAGTAGTTCTGGAACTCGATGTACTGGTGCGCCAGCTCGATGTACTCGTCCTCGGGGACCAGCTGGCCCACCGGCTTGATGATGGCGCGCGACCAGCGGTCGAACCGATCGAGATCGTCGCGACCGACCCCGAGCGCATCCGCGATGACCATCAGCGGTAGCGGGACGGCGAACTCGGTGAGCAGCTCCACCTCACCGCGGTCGACGATCCCGTCGAGCAGCTCAGTGCCGATCGCCCGAATACTCTCCGACAGTTGCTTGACCCGCTTCGGGCCGAACGCCTGGCCGACCAGGCGGCGCTGGCGGCCGTGGGCAGGGTTGTCCGCCCACAGCAAGGCTTTGGTTCCGGAGTCGCCCTTGGCCAGGATCTCCGCGGCCGATTCCGGGATCTCGTTCAGCGACAGACCGACGGCGGCGAACCCGGTCGAGTAGGCCGAGGAGTAGACCTCCGGGTTGAGCACGACCTCTTTCACCAGGTCGTACCGGGTCACGAGGAACCCCAGTTCCGGAACCTCGACGACCGGCGAGTTCTCCCGCAGCGTGTCGTAGAACGGATAGGGGCATTGCACGAGTTGCGGGTCGAGCAATCCTGGGTTGGCGGTCATCTCGACTCCTTGCCGTCCGACGAATCCAACGAGCGAGTACTCGCTCCATAGAGCCCTACTAAATGGGCCATTGTCAAGGCTTGACAGTGAGGTTTGCCACAGATACTTTCCGCAACGAGCGAGCACACGCTCGCACCGCGGAGGTGGGCGATGGCTACGACGCCGAAGGCTTACGAGATAGCGCCGGACCAGAAGGTGTTCGGCTACCTGTTCGTCGCGATGTTCATCGGATGGGTGCTGACGATGATGGCGATCAACTACAGCCAGGCGATCGACCGCGGATACGGCACCGGCTTCGGGGACGGCTACCTGCAGCCCAGCTACAACACCCCCGGCGGTCCCTACTTCCCGGATGACTGGACCGGGCCACGCACCCCGCCAGCCGAATCCGGAGGGCAGCGCTGATGGCCGATCTCGTGCGGCTCGTCGGGACCTGGGTCGTCATGGCCGGCGTGCTCGCGTTCTGGAAGGTCATGATTTACCGGGGTGGGTCCTTGAGCGAGCCCACCGAGGTTCCGTTCGACGAGCTGGAGAAGCGCTATCCCAACGGCGGAGTCGGTGTGGCCGGCCCCGGCATGCTGGCCGAGATCCGCTCTTTGCCGATGCTGCACAAGGTGATCGTGCGCATCATGGTGGCCAACATCTTCGTGGCCATGGTCCTGGCGTCCTTCACCGTGCCCTACATCCTGACCCGATGGGGCTACGGCTACGTGCTGAAGTGAGGCAAGTGCAATGACCACGCACATCGAGCGGACCGAAGCGATCGACGCTTCGGAGCCCAGCCCGGGCGGCTACTACGATCGCTTCGGGCCCTTGCAGAAACAAGCCGACAAGTGGCTCACCGTCGGGATCATCCTCACCGGCACCTTCTTCGTCGGGCCGATCGGCATCCTGTGCCTGGCCCGCTCGGCGATGATCATGCGTAAGGCTCAGCGCCTGGGCCAGCAGATCCGGCCCTGGTCGATCACCATCATCGGCACGATCGTGCTGATCGACGCGAGCATCAACTTCCTCGGTTGGGGCGTCGACCTCTCCCCAATCCACGACACCCAGCTCGGCCTGACCTTCGACTCCGGTTGGGGCGCGATGTTCGACGGTGCCTATTACGTCGACTTCAACGGGCACACGTCCATCGGCGGTTCGAGCGCGATCACCGAGAAGGCGTTCCAGCTCATCCCGGTGCTGATCGTCATGCCGATGCGCATCGTGGCCGCCGTCGCGTTCCTGCAGATGCGCCGGGTCGGCTACGACTACCTGATCATCACCTCCTGGATGTACGTGGCGATGTGGGTCGGCTACACCGCTTCGATCGCCCTGGAGTTCGACCACCGCCTAGGCAACACGCTCTACGGAGTCACCGGCTGGTGGGCCTACAACCTGCCGTTCATCCTGCTCTGGCTGGTTCTGCCGTACCTCATGACCATCGAGAAGCGACAGTTCGTCAGCAACGGCAAACCGACGGTTCTGCCGCCGCCCCAGGAAGGCCCTTCGCGATGACTGCCCCGAAGGCCGTGAGCCCCGGCGCAGCCCCGAGGAACGGCCCCGGACCCGGACCTTTGCGCTGACTATCTCGGCAGGCGCGCCAGCGCGATGCTGCCGAGCCACTCCCCGCCGCCGTGACCCGCCTTTCGCGCCCTCTGCTCGGGGGCGAGCCTAGGATGGCTCAGGACGGCAAGGAGTGGGCATGAGGGGTCACGCGGGGCGGCGGTCGAGCGAGGACGTCCGAAGTACGTTGATGTCGACTGCCGAGCGCCTGTTCGCAGCGAGAGGCTACTCGGGGACGAGCACGCGGGAGATCGCCAACGAATCCGGTGTGCACGAGTCCTTGATCTTCCGGCACTTCGGATCCAAGCAGGAGTTGTTCAAGCGCGCGGTCGCGGAGCCGTTCGCCGGGTTCGTTACGGAGTACGTGGAAGCTTGGCAAGAGTCGCCGGTGGCGACTCGTTCCTTCGAGGCGTTGTGCTCGGAGTTCGTGGCCGGCGTGTTCGATCTGCTCAGTGAGCATCGCCAGCTGGCAATGGCGTTGGCCAACGCCCGGGCCTACGAACTCGGCGACGCCGGGGACGCACCTTCTCCGTTCGGCCCTTTGCTGGCCCAGATCGAGTCAGTCGCGCACGCGGAGGTGACTGCGCGCAACTTCGGACCGATTGACATGCCGGTGCTGATCAGACTGATCGTCGGCACCGTCTTGTCGGTGACGATGTTCGACGACTGGCTGTTCGCCGACCAGGGCCGGCATCCCTCCCGTCAGCGGATCATCAACGAGCTGACCTCCCTGATGGTGCACGGCATCGCCCACCGGCCACATCAGCTGGTGCACGAAGACGTTCCTACGCAGCCCGCACCGGCCAAGCGGAGTGCCGGGTCGAAGCGCCCGACGCGGTCGTCGCACGCCAGCTGACGATCACCCCGTCGAAGCAAGTAACCGCCGGGGTGGGCGCGTTGCAAGTGGCGCTGCGTCACCGCGTCCGCTGCGCGCCTGGGGGCTCCCAGCTTCCGCTACCGCATCGGGTCATGACGGTTGAAAGCATCGCTTGCAAACTCCCGTGAGCGTCGATAGTTTGTGACTTGACCAACGCTGTCAGCTAGCCGCCCTGGTCCTGGCGCCTCTCACTGCGCTGCCTCCCTGATCGGCTAGGGCTACGCGTACATCTCCAAGTGAGGCGAGTCCGATGACGACCCCCGTGGAACGCCCCGACCTGCCCGCGCCACTCGATGTGCTGCACCAGCCTTTCGGCGAGGACGTCGCCTGGACCCGCTCGAACGTTGGCGAAGCGATGCCCGGGGTTCTCACCCCGTTGGGCTGGACCGTGTTCGGTTACGGCGGCGAGCTGGCCTTGCGCGGCGGACCCTACTTCGCCGGAATTTTCTCCCGGCGGGAAAGCTTGGTCCCGCCTCGATTGGAGGACCGCTTCCTCACCACCTTCTACGGACGGGTAGCTGCTCGCGCCGACTCGTTCGCCTTGATCGGCGACCGGATGCCGGGCACCAGCGGTACCGCCGTGGTCGACCAGATCCTCGGGTTCGTGCCGCCGGGAATGGTCAACCAGCCCGACTACCGGCGGGCCCCGATCATCGCCGCCCGGTTCCCGTATGCGTTCGCCAGCACCGGGCGGCGGGTGCGGCGCTGTCAGCTCGAGGCCGAGGCGCTGTGGCAGGAGCAAATCCCGCGGGCCCCACACCTGGACCACCTCGGCGCCGTGCAGATGTTCGCCAGCGCGCGGACGCTGTTCAACCGCAACATCGTGATCGCCTCGGCGGCCGTGGTGTGCGCGATCACCCCGATGTACGAGCAGCTCCGCCGGCTGGTGGAGCGCTCCGGCGTCGGCGACGTCAACGCCTTCATGGGCGGGTACGGCTCACACGCCGAGACCGCGGTGGTGGCCGACCTGTGGGCCGCGTCCCGAGGTCGACTGGACCTAGATGAGGTGGTTCGGCGGCACGGTTACCACGGGCCGTGCGAGGGCGAGATCTCCCGACACATGTGGCGCGAGGACCGGACCCCGTTGGAACGGATGATCAAGGCCTACGCCGCCCGCCCCGACAGCGCTGCGCCGGAAGCGATCGAGACTGACCGCCGCCGCGAGCGGGAGGCCCTGGAGAAGCAACTACTCGCCGCATTCGGCCCGGTGACCCGCCCGGTGGCCGCACTCACCCTGCGCACGGCCGCAGCGATAATCCCCCTTCGGGGCGTGCAGAAGGCTGCGTTTCTACAGTCCCTGGACCTCGCCCGGGCCGCGGCCCGCCGGATCGGCGAACATCTCGCGGAGCAAGGCGCGATCGACGAGCGTGAGGACGTCTTCTTCCTCACTGCCGACGAGATCGTGCAGGCGTCGCTGCGCAACGCCCGCGACCTCGTCGAGCAACGCCGGGCCAAGTACCAGGAATACTTGACCTACGACGTGCCCGAGTCCTGGACCGGACTGCCCACGCCGACCCTTCGCGACGACAACCGGGACGAGCGGCCCGACACGGTGACCGGGATCGGGGTCAGCCCGGGCACGACGGAGGGCGTCGTCCGGGTGGTCACCGATCCCACCTTCGCTGAGGTCGAGGAGGACGAGATCCTGGTCGCGCCCACCACCGATCCCGGGTGGGCCTCGATCATGTTCATCTCCAAGGCGCTGGTGGTGGACATCGGCGGAACCATGAGTCACGCCGCCGTCATCGCCCGCGAGCTGGGCATCCCCTGCGTGGTGAACACCAAGACCGGCACCCGCGACCTGCGCACTGGCGACTACGTCCGCATCGATGGAAGCGCTGGCACCGTCCAGGTGATCCGTCGCGCCGATGAGGCCGGCGAGAGCACCACCGAATCAGCCACCGCCTGAGCAGCACTGCCCGTCTGACCGACCGACCGAGGGAAGCCCATGACCGCGACAGCCGACCGCCCTGTGATCGACTTCGGGCCGCTCGCCGAACCACTGCACCCGGACATCGCCGGCCCCGGTGACCCGGACTACCGGGACAACGCCTACTTCGGCATTTGGTCTCACACCGAGGACATCTTTGGTGAGGTACACGTATCCACCTCACCGAATGCGTTTCGCTGGGCCCGGATCGAACTGAATGTGAAGGGCCGCACTGTAGAGATCAACGAGGACTGTCCGAAGGACTCCTACACGAGCGAGCACATCGACTTCGACACCAACGGCCGGCTCACCGTCCGCCACCCCGACCTCGAGGTCGACATCACCTACGCGCCGCGGTTCCAACCGATGGACTACTCGCCCAAAAAGGTGATGGGCGGGCTGATCAGCGACAAGCCGCTGCGCCACTACGAGCAGGGCACCAGCGTGACCGGGACCATCACCATGTACGGGGAGAAGGTTGACTTCGACGGCCTCGGCTTCCGCGACCGCACGTGGGGCTTTCGCGACGACTCGCGTCAGTGGCAGGAGTACATGACCGTGTGGGGCACCTTCGACGGGTTCGATCTGACCGCGATGAAGTTCATGGACACCAAGGGAACGACGATCGCCGACGGCTTCCTCAACCAGGCCGACGGCACCCAGCGCCGGGTGACCGAGATGAACTACACGTACACCCCGGCCGGGACCATGAAGCACCTGCGGCTGATCCTGGACGGCACCGAGGAACGTATCGTCGAGCGGACCCGGTCGATGGGTGGCTTCTGGTTGCCGATGGGCCCGCAGAAGCCGGAGGGCTCGAGCTGCTTCCACGCCTACGACGACTTTGCGGAGTTGGACGCCTGGGGCAACCCGGGACGTGGAATCGTCGCCTACGGCATCCAGCGGGTGCTGTGATGCTGGCGTCGCTGATCGCTCGGGACCCCGGCTTCACCCAGCCGGTGAAGGACATCTCGGAGCCGGCGTACACGATCTTCACGGTGCTGTCCGCGCTGGTTCTTGTCGGCTGCATGGGCTACGCCGCACGACAGTGGTTGACTGCCCGGGACGGGGTGCCCGCGCTGTTCCTGGCGGGCGGCGGGATCTGTTCGCTGTTCGAACCGTTGCTCGACGTCAACGGCGGGGTCTGGTACCCCGCCACGGGCGGGGTCGCCTACCTGTCCCTGCTCGACGTGCGGCTGCCGGTGTTCGTGCTGACCAGCTACATCTGGATCATCGGCGGCCAGGCCTACTTGTTCTGGCGGGCCCTGGACCAGCGCTGGCCGGCGAATCGGATGTGGCCGCTGATCGGGTTCGTCGTGGTCACCGACGTCGTCACCGAGTTCATCGGCGTCGGACTCGGCGCCTACGGCTACTACGGAAACCAGCCGTTCGAGGTGCTCGGGTTCCCGCTGTGGTACCCGTTCGTGAACATGGTCGGACCGCTGCTCGGCGCTTTGGTCTTCCTGGTGCTGCGGGACTGGCTCCGTGGTCCGCGCGCCGTACTCGGGGTGCTCTGCGTGACCATCGGGATGACCGCTGGGTACAGCGTCGTCGGTTGGCCACTGTGGACCGGACTGCAGGAGAACGCGCCGCTCTGGGTGATGTACCTGCTCTGCGCGCCCACCCTGCTGCTGGCTTACCTCGCGGTGCGGCTGGCGCTGACGGTGGCCGGGACCCCCGGCCTCAATCCCAGCACTGAGCTGGAGTCAGATTCAGACTTAGCGTCCGTTGTTCAGGAACCCCGAGCGGCGGACGAGGCCGCCGGCACGCGCCGGCCCCTGTCCACAGCCCGGGCCTTGCGAACTCGGGAGGGAACATGACCCGCGTCATTCAGTGGGCAACCGGCGCGGTCGGTCGCTGGAGCCTGCAGCAGATCGTCGATCGCCCCGACCTGGAACTGGTCGGCGTGTGGGTGTCCAATCCCGCCAAGGAGGGCAAGGACGCCGGCGAACTGTGCGGGCGGCCACCCACCGGCGTGTACGCCACGCGGTCTCGCGAACAGATCATGGCGATGGAAGCCGACGTGGTCATCCACTGCTCAGGAGCGACGACAGGGGACGCGGAGATCCCGTTCGACGACGATGTGGTGAACCTGCTCGCGTCGGGCAAGAACGTGATCTTGCGCCTCCTACTTCTCGCCGACGATCGAGGGCCCCGAGCTGATGGCCCGCCTCGAGGCGGCGTGCGCGCAAGGGGGGAGCACCCTGTTCGGAGCGGGCATCGACCCCGGATTCGTGGCCGATCGGGTGCCGGCGCTGCTCAGTGGCATGGCGGCCGAGATCGACCAGATCCGCATCACCGAGACCTACGACCCGTCCCGTCACCCGGTCGCCGAGTTCATGCTGACCCTGGGGTTCGGCAAGGAGGTCGGCGAGCTCAACCCGAACTCGGCCGATCTGCGCTACTGGGCGGAGCGTTTCTTCCCGGCCCCCGTGGACAAGCTCGCCCGGCGGCTCGGTGTGAGCCTGGACAAGATCGAGCTGGGTGGCGACATCGAGTTCGCGTTCGCCACCAAGGATCTCGAAATCGGTGCCGGCAAGCTCCGGAAGGGAACGATCAGCGGGCTCAAGACGAGTACGTCGGGTACCGGGACGGCCGGCCCTTCATCAGACTGCGGTGGATCCACTACGTCGAACGCGCTGGCGTGCCCGAGCACTGGCTGAAGGCGCCGGAACCGGGGCCCGGTGAGGCGATGCCGTACCAGGTGAACATCGACATCGACGGTCGGCCGTCGCTGCACACCGAGCTCCTGTTCACCGACGCCGAGGACACGGTGTGGCTTCCGACGGCGGCCGTCTGCATCCGGGCCATCCACGAGGTATGCGCCGCGCCCCAGGGATTCTTCGAAGAGCCGGTGTTCGGCGCGTGGAACCCCGCCGGCGGCGCTCAACGATGACTGGCCGGGGCGAGCCGTACCCTGGCAGCGTGGACCGGCCGGAGAAGCGCACCCGGCGGCCCCGCCGCCCGGCCGAGGAGGTCCGGCCACTCCTGCTGGCCGCCGCCCGCGACCTGTTCCTAACCCGGGGATACCACTCCACCACTACCCGCGACATCGCCGCCCGCGCCGGAGTCGCCGAAACGATGCTGTTCCGCTACTGCGGCTCCAAGACCCGGCTGTTCGAAGATGTTGTTCTCGAACCATTTCAAGAGTTCATGGCCCAGTACATGAGTACCTGGGAACAACGCATCACCGAAACTCACAGCACCGAAGACGTCATCCGCAGTTTCGTCACGGGCTTCTACATGCTTCTACGTCAGCATCGCGAACTCGTCCTCGTACTGGCCGCCGCCCGGGTCCACCCGGACGACCCGCTTCACCACGCCGCCATGGATGTCGCGGACAAGCTGGCCAAGACCCTCGGGCAGATGGAGGGCATCACCACCGCCGAGCGAACCACCCAACGTCTTGGCGGCATCGATGCGCCCATCACCGCGGCCACCGGCATCGGCATGGTCATGGCACTCGCGCTACTTGATGACTGGTTGATGGCGCCGGGGAATCCGAAACCCGCCGCCAGCCGGATTACCAACGAGATCACCACGATGATCCTGCACGGCATCAGCCACCGACCGTCAGCCTGATCGGCAACCCCGGCGCGTCAGTGGACGGTGACCAGGCCAGCCGTTCCGTCCACGGTGAGCATCGCGCCGTCCGGGATCCGCAAGCTGGCGTGAGTGACCCCGAGGACGCACGGGATCCCTAGCTCGCGGCTGACGATGGCGGCGTGCGAGAGCGTCGCACCGATGTCGACCACAACCGCCTCGGCCGAGGTGAACAGCGGGGTCCAGCCCGGGTCGGTCATCGGGGCGACGAGGATCTCGCCCGGCTCCAGGTCGTGGGCGTCGGCCGGGTCGCGAATCACCCGGGCGCGTCCGCTGGCCACGCCGGGGCAGGCGGCGAGCCCGGTGAGGATCTCCCCGCTCGTGGCCCGCGGCATCGACGGCTCGGTGCGCAGCTCCCAGGACGCCACCGGCGGCACCTCGCCCGCCTTGACCAGATACGGCGGCTCGCGCTCGGCCAGCGCGGCGTGCCAGGCCCACCGCTCGGTGATCGTCGGCACCGACGCGGCCGGGTCGGCGACGAACGCGTCCAGCTCGTCCTCGCGCAGCATGGTGATGTCCTCCGGCCGAGCAAACAGTCCGGCGGCGACGTGGCGCAGAGCCAGGGCGCGCATCGGCAGCCGGGCCTCGTGCAGCACCCGGATCAGGCTGGTCTTGGACAGCTCACGCGCCGGCAGGTAGATGCCGACCAGCCGCAGCGCCAGGTCCAACGCACCGAGCGCCTCGGGCGAGTCCGCCAACTGGTCCCGTAGCTTCGCGGTCAGATCCTCCCGATCTGCACGAAGCCGCTGCGAGCGCAAAGCCGGGTCACGGTCCTCCGGTTGCAGTCGCATCCGCTCGACCAGCCCGAGCGGGATCTGCGGGTGGGTCTCCCAGGTCTGCGGCATCGCCTCCCACTCATTCGTGGACCGGGAGCCGTACTCGCTGATGAACGCGTCCCAGCCGACACGGAACTGTTCCGCCCCCGGGCCGTCGGTGTCGGCGAGGCGGCCGAGCAGCCCGAAGACGCCGGCCTCGAAGGCCGCGGTCAGCACCGGCGAAGCGACCACCAGACGGGAGAGCTGCCACAGCGCTCCCGTCGGTGCGGCGGAGGCGATGTTTCCCAGCCCGCCCATCAGGCGCGCGGTCAGTGTCGGGTCCCCGAGCGGGGCGAGCGTCTGCTCGAGCATCCCGGTCACCAGCGAGGACTCGTAGACCATGAGCAGGTGCTTGTAGAGGAACGGCAAGTACTCGTTCATCCGCACCCGCTGCAGCGCGACCAACTCGGCGTCGGACATCGAGGAGTAGTCAGGCCGCTCCGCGCGCAGCTTCGCGGCCTGCCCGGCCAACTCGAGGAAGTCGTCCCGGTGCTCGGTCGCGAACACCCGCCCGACCGAGGCCAGGATCCGCTCGGTGTACTCCGGCTTGTCGTCGTCCGGGTGCGGCTCGTAGGGCGGCACGTCGGAGCGCTCGCCGAGGTAGGTGCGGTCCATCAACTCCGGGGAGGCACCGGGCATGCGGGCGCCGAATACCCGCAGGTTCGACAGGTTCAGATAGACGTAGCCGTGCAGCATCCCCTGGATGTCGATGACCTCGCGGAACTCGTCGGCGTCGAACGCTCCGAAGTCGACCAGCACCTGCTTCCAGACCCGCTCCGCCGGCGCGCCACCGATCTGCGACCAGAACAACGGAGTGGCTACGCTCGGCGACACTTCGCCGACGTTGGCCCGGGTGTACACCGGGAACCGGGTGGACAGTGGGGTGTCCACGACCCACGGCAGGGCGATGTCAACCACGAGTTCCACCTTTCAGACCGGCCCGCGCGACCGCACGGACCGGGCTTGGAGTTGTCGAGCGGGCCAGGGAGACGAGGTGAGCGCGGTCCTCGCCGGACACCCCGGGGAGTCCGTAGTCGAGCTTGTCCAGCACTGCGGAGGCCCGCTGGAGCAGGTCCCGGCCGGCCTGGGTGATGGTGACCAACGTCGCGCGGCGGTCGGACGGGTGCGGAGACCGGGAGAGCAGGCGGCGTGCCTCGAGCCGGTCGGTCGCGAGGGTGGCGGTCGTGGGGTGGATCATCAGGCTGTTCGCTAGCCGCGCGATCGGGCGTGTGCCGTTCTCCGAGAGTTCGAGGGTCACCAGCAGCAGGTAGTCGTTGAGCTTAATGTCGTGCGTCTTGAACTCCTGCTCGATCGCCAGCGTCATCATCCGATGCACCCGCAACACGGAGGTCATGGCGACGAAGCCCTCCTCGTGGATACCCAGGTGCTCACCTCGCCAGTGGTTCCGAGCCCGAGTCAGCGGCTCGTCCCGTTGGGCGATGGCGCCGAAGTAGTGGGACGTCATTTCAGTCCTGTCCGATGCCGGTGACGAGCCGCCCGCATGCGGTTCGGAACAATCCCCGCCGGTGGCCTCGGCTTCGTGGCCCAGGGCCCTCGATGGTCGCGCACTCGACCTTTCTAACACAGGCCTCTACTCTTGGACAGAGTTGTGAGTGCTTACACGCTAAGTATCCTGATCCGAGAACCAAGAACAGCCATGATGCCGTACAGCGAAGCCCAGCGCGGCCAGTAGCTTAGCGAGCGTTCGATCGCTAGCGGACCCACGGAAGCCCCGTCGGCACGTACTCGCAATCCCGGTTCGTGGGCGGCGCGTCCCTCCGTGAGCCGATTCCCAGAGTGGTGACCTGCCGCACCGTCGCCGACAGCGCGCTAGGTTGAGCACCGCCCGGCTGCAGGCCTTCGCGGCGGAGGTAACCCCGGAGCAGCTGTCCCTCTACCGCGTCCCGCTGGCCACCATCACGCACCTGACGGCACTGGACTTCGCCGTTCTCTCCGACCGTGCGACTCACGTGAACAAGCTGCGCGCCGACGACGAGCCGCGGCTCATCCGCACCCTGAGCAACCTAAGCCCGTAACTGCACCGGATTGCCTCGGCGGCGACCCACCATAGAGTCTCGAGCCGTCATTGGCTGCGCGGAGTCGAGCCTAGTCACTGCTTCGCAGGGGTCAGGTGCACGCCGGCGCGGTTGGCTTTGTGCAGGCGTAGCGCGCGTAGCCGGTGATGACGAAGACCTGGGGGCTTCCCTCGTGGATGATCCAGGCGGCGTTGCCGGTCGCGCCGTGGAAGCTGCGGTCCCCGTGCCCGCTGCAGGGGGATTCGTCGAGGCAGTCCTCGGCGATCTCCCACCAGGCGTAGGCGGCGTTGCGTGCGAACGGCTCGGTCGGGTTCTCGGCCGGCGGCAAGAAAGAGCCGGTCAGCCGTCCGCCCGGTCCTTGCCGGACGGTGCCCACGATGCCGCTGTTGGTGCTGAACCCCAGCGGGAACGGCGCGCCCTCCGTGGTCAGGGCCTCGGGCTCGCCCGAGGACCAGCCCATGCCGAGCTTGTCGGTCCGCACGGCGTCGCGATGAGCCAGACCTGCGCCGGCCTGCAGCAACCGGTAGTCCTCATCCATGCTCGTCCCGCTGGCAACGCAGCCCAGAACCTGCGACGCGTTCGCAGCATCGACGTACCGGGTGTGGCCGAAGCTGGCGAACATGCTCGTCAGGTCCAGCGTCCCAACCTCCGTGTCCAGCTCCATGCGGGTGGGCTGCGTCCGCGTGACGCCCTTGCGTTTCGGGCCGGTGCACCGGCAGTTCAGGGGAGCCTTCTTGCCGTGCCAAGCGGGGTTCAGGTTGGCCGACCCGGCCAGGAGCACCCGGCCCGGTCCGATCGCGTTGCCGTGCACGTCGACCGGCACGACCGTCATGGTGATGTCCGAGAGGCGGGGCTTGTTCGAGCCCGCTTTCAGGGTGACGGTGGCGGTGTACGTGAGCACCCCCTGCCCCGAGGGCCCGCCGCTGCCCTGGACGAAGTCTCCGTACCGGGCGGCGAGCCCGCCGCCCAGTCCGCCGGCGATGTCGAGCGGACTCGTGTCAAAAGCTCCGACCGCCCATGCCGCGCCGCCGCTGGCACTCAGCACAAGTGCGGCCACGCACGCCCGTGTCGCCGCGATGCGCCCACGTCGTCCCTTATCGATCCCATTGCGTTCCCCCCGGTAGCGATGTCGCGGTCGTGGCTGGGTCGCGATTCAGTGGCCAGGCCCCGGCGGCTGCGACTGGTCACTCTCGGTCGGACTGATTGGCGTGCTCTCGTAGTCCTGGGGCTCGGTGGTCGTTGAGGTGTCCTCGGACGGTCCGAAGACGACATCCTCGACGGCCGTGACGACCTCATTGGGCGGCGGCCCGGTGATCGCCACGATCTGGCCGTAGAGGCCGACCGCTTCCGGACCCGGACCCGGCCTCGGCGTGCCGCCCGCAGGGAACCTCTACCAGGAAACAGATCCTCGCGCTCTGATGGGCAGCAATCCGGCAACACCCGAGGAACCCCGCGTCATACTCGCTCTCACGGGCTCGAACCACAGCACCAGAGTGCAGTCGACGTCTGCGGACGACACAGTTCACAGTGTGCTCCGCCGGCACCCTGAAAGCACCTGACGGACCATCACGGCCGACCCCGGGCGCCGCCGGACACTGGCGGGCGTGGACGGACTCGCCCTAAGCTGACGGTACGTCAGCACCACCGGCGAACCAACCGCCACCACCCACCGCGCCGAGCGGACCCACACATTCACAACCCCCGCGCACAGGGCAGCGAAGCTCCCGAGCACTTACTCGTCTGGCACCTGGGGTGGCCGGCGTCGATCTGGGCCCCATTCGCGCACACAGGTAGGGCATGGGAGTCCTTCCACGACCCGGCCGCCGGTGCGCGCGGTGATGTCGCTTGCCCGTCTCTCGGCGGGATCGGGATACCGGTATCTGTTGCGGCACACCGCGTGCGGCGACGCATGCCGCGAGGCGGGAACGCCGCTGACGGCGTATTACGCCGCTTCTGGCTACCCCGCCGGCCGTTGGGTCGGCGCGGGTCTGGCCGGAGTGGACGCCGGCCACGGGCTGGCCGCCGGAACGCTGGTCACCGAGGAAGCGATGGGCGCCCTGTACGGCGCCGGTCGCGATCCGGTCAGCGGGAAGGCGCTCGGCCTGGGGTACCCGGCCTACAGATCAGCGGATGAGCGGATTGCCGAGGCGCTTGCCCAGCTGCCGGACTCGCTTGCCGACGGTGAGCGGGAGGCGCAGGGGGCAGAGATCGAGAAGGTAGAGCGGGCCCGCCCGGTGCGCGCGGCGGTCGCCGGATTCGATCTGACCTTCACCGTGCCGAAGTCCGCGAGCGTGCTCTGGGCGCTCGGCGACGAGACAGTCCAGCTGGCGATCGTCGATGCCCACCGCGAAGCAGTCACCGCCGTCCTGGCTCTGGTGGAGGAGCGCTTCCTGCACACCCGGGTCGGCGCGCAGGGCTGCGCCCAGGTCGCGGCCCGGGGGATGCTCGCGGCGGAGTTTGAGCATTGGGATACCCGCACGGGCGACCCGAACTTGCACACCCACGTCGTTATCGCCAACAAGGTTCAAGGCCCCGATGGCAAGTGGCGCTCCCTGGATTCCCGCGCGCTGCACCACGCCGTGGTCGCGTGCTCCGAGATCTACGACGACCTGCTCGCCGACGCGATCACCGCCCGCCTGCCGGTGTCGTGGAGTTGGCGCTCCCGCGGGGAGCGGCGCAGCCCCGCCTTCGAGATCGACGGTCTGGAGGACCGGTTGCTGGGTGCGTTCTCCGCCCGGTCCCAGCAGATCCAGGTGGCGGTTGCCGAGATGCTTGCGTGCGCCGTGAGGCGCTGTTGATTCGAGTGGAGGTGAGAGACCTTCGCCGCCGCCTCGTCGCAGCGGGGTGGTGAAGCTGAGGGCAGCCTGACCCGGGTGATTGCCGGGGA
>NZ_JACDFE010000010.1 GCF_013815995.1 Sporichthya sp. | reverse complement strand
GCCCGGGCCTGGGCGGCCGCCTCCTGCAGCCCGCCGAACGTGTCGACCAGGCCGTGTTCGCGGGCATCCGCTCCGGTCCAGACCCGGCCGCGGGCGACCTCCTCGATCGCCGACGCGGACAGCCCGCGGGCGGCGGCCACCTTGCCGGTGAAGTCGGCGTAGACCCGGTCCAGCCAGGCCTCCAAGGCGGCCAGCTGATCGGGGTCGAAGCCGACGCGGGCCGAGCCCAGGCGAGCGCGGGCGCCGGCGGTGATCGCGTCGTGGTCGATGCCGTGCCGGGTCAGCAGGTCCCCGATCACCACCTTGCCGCCGAACACCCCGATCGAGCCGGTCACGGTGCCCGGCTGGGCCAGGATCCGGTCGGCGGCCATCGCGACGTAGTAGCCCCCGGAAGCCGCCACCCCGCCCATCGAGACCACCAGTGGTTTGCCGGCCGACCGCAGCGCCAAGCTGGCCCGCCAGATCGCGTCGGAGGCGATGTAGGACCCGCCCGGGGAGTCCACCCGCAGCACCACGGCAGCGACGTTCTGATCCGCGGTGGCGGCGCGCAGGGCGGCGTTGACGCTGTCCGATCCCGCGGCGACGCCGAGCACCCCGCGCCCGTTGCGCCCCGACCTGATGCCGCCGACGACGTCGACCAGGGCGACCCGGCGCTTGTCCCGGTTGGTCGCGGCGCGCAGCTTGTCAGCGGGCCGCGGGGAGAGCCGGTGCAGGAAGCGCAGCTCCGCCTCCGGCACCCGTGCTCGAAGGTCGCCGTAGGCCTCGTCGCGGTAGCCGAGCCGGTCGACCAGTCCGGCCTCCAGCGCCTCAGCAGCGGACAGCGGGGAACGATCGATCAGGGCGCGCACCGCCTCGGCGTCCAGCCCGCGCCGCTCCGCGATCTCCTCGACGACGCTGTGCAGGCTCGAGTCCACCAGGCGCGTCATCGCCTCCCGGTGCGGCGGGGTGAAGCCGCGTTGAGTCGCCACGTTGGGCGCGTTCTTGTACTCGCGCCGGGTGCTGACCTCGGTCCGGATCCCGGCCCGGTCGAAGAGTTCCTTGACGAAGGTGCCCTCCACGGCGAAGCCGGTCAGCCCGACCTCGCCGGTCGGCTGCAGCCAGACCTCGGTGCAGCCGGTGGCGAT
This sequence comes from Sporichthya sp., assembly GCF_013815995.1. Classification (GTDB taxonomy): domain Bacteria; phylum Actinomycetota; class Actinomycetes; order Sporichthyales; family Sporichthyaceae; genus Sporichthya. The sequence goes on along the minus strand of NZ_JACDFE010000010.1, from coordinate 38,748 downwards.
CAGGTAGCCGGCGGTGCCGCGCCCGAACTCACCGAAGGTCTCCGCCCAGGCGACCGTCGGACGGCCCGAGGAACCGAACTCCAGCAGGGCGTCCCGCAACTCCTGGGCGTAGGCCAGCGGCTGCTGCACCCCACCGGTGCGCACGATCAGCCCGGCCACCCGCGGGTCCTTCGCCGCCCGGTGCAGCCCGCCGAGGACGTCGCGCAGCGCGGGTTGCCCGCGCCCCATGACCTTGGCCAGCGGTGCCTGCGGCGGTGGGTCGACGAGGGCGACGTTGAGGTCGAGCTCGAGCAGGAGCGGAGCAGTGCGGCCAGGCAGAGGCATGGCTCTCACCATAAGCAGCGGAGCAGCCTAAGCCGGGTACACGGAGGTCTCCGTCGCCTTCACCGTCGCCCACACCTCGCGGCCGGGCACCAGATCAAGTTCCGCGACTGCGCCGGCGGTGACATCGGCCAGCACGTCCAGGCTGCCCTCCAGGTGCAGCCGGACCGAGCCGGCGTGCAGTTCCATGTCGGTGATGTGGGCGTTGAACACGTTGCGCGGAGTGCCGACCGGACGCTCGGTGAAGATGCTGACCGCACTCGGCGGGAACGCCACCATCACCTCGGCCGGGTCGTGCGGGGCAAGATGGGCCATGACGGCGGCGATCAGGGTGCCGTCCGCGAGGCGGACGCCGTCCGCGTCAGCGGTGCCGCGGTAGAGGTTGAGGCCGACCAGCCGGGCGACGTAGTCGGTCTGCGGGTGCCGCGCGACCTGGGCGACCGCGCCGCGCTGGACGGCTGCCCCGTCCTCGAGCACCAGCACGTCGGAGGCGAGGACCATCGCGTCGAGGGGGTCGTGGGTGACCAGCACGGTCGCGCCGCCGAAGTCGGCGAGGTGCTTGCGCAGGTTTGTCCGGACGTCCAGTCGGGTGCGCGCGTCGAGGGCCGCGAGCGGTTCGTCGAGCAGCAGCAGCTTGGGTTCGGGGGCCAGCGCGCGGGCCAACGCGACCCGTTGGGCCTGCCCGCCGGAGAGCGAGGAGGGCCGCTTGCCGGCGTGCTCGGTCAGGCCCATCCGCTCGATCCACACCGCGGCCGTCGCGCGCGAGTCGGCCTTGTTCACCCCACGGGTGCGCAACCCGAAGGCGACGTTGTCGAGCGCGGACAGGTTGGGGAAGAGCCGGTAGTCCTGCCAGACCACGCCGACGGGTCGCTTCTCCGGCGGCACGTGGACGCCGGGACCGTCGAGGGTCAGGCCGTCGAGGCGGACGTAGCCGTCGTGCGGACGCAGCAACCCGGTGAAGACGCGCAGCGCGGTCGATTTGCCGGCGCCGTTGGGCCCGAGCAGGGCCGTGGTCCGGCCCGGACTGACCGTCAGCTCCAGAACCAGATTGAAGTTTCCGCGCCCGACGTGGAAGTTGACGTCGAGTCCCGGCACGGGTTCCGTTGGTGGCGCGGTCATCGCGTTCTCGCTGGTGAGATCCAGTGCTCACGCAGGCTGGCCAGCACGATGACCGAAATCGACATCAGGACAAGACTGAGCGAGATCGCGGTGCCCGGCCGCCCCGCCTCCAGCTCGCGGTACACCGCGGAGGGCATCACCAGGGTGCGTCCCTCGAGGCTGCCAGCGAAAGTCACGGTCGCACCGAACTCGCCGAGAGCGCGGGCCCAGCAGAGCACGGCTCCGGCCGCGACGCCGGGCATGATCTGAGGGAGCGTCACTCGCCGGAACGCGTACCACCGGGTGGCCCCGAGGGTGGCGGCCGCCTCGGTGAAGCGGGAGTCCGCGCCGCGTAGCGCGCCCTCGACCGCGATGATCAGGAACGGCATCGCCACGAAGGTCTCCGCAACGATGACGGCATTGGTGGTGAAGGGCAGGGACCACCCGGTCCAATCGTGGAGGGGCTCGCCGATCACTCCTTTGCGCCCGAGCGCGGTGAACAGGGCGACACCGCCCACCACCGGGGGCAGCACGAGCGGGACGGTCACCAGCGCGCGGACCAGGCCACGGCCGCGGAACCGGCCGTGCGCGAGCACGACCGCGATCGGGATGCCGAGTAGCAGCGAGGTCAGCGTCGCCATCGAGGCGGTGTAGAGCGAGCGCATCAGCGCGTCGCGGACGATCTCCCGGCCGAGTTGGTCGGGCAGTTCGGTCCACGGCGCCCGGACCATCAGCCCGATCAGCGGAATGATCAGGAACATCAGGCCGAGCGCGGCGGGGGCCACCAGCAGCGGCGGGACCCCGGAGCGTTCGCGGGGTGGACGCGGAGGACGGGCGGCGCGTTTCGCGCTGCCCGCCCCCACGTGGTCGGTCCCGGTGGTGCTCACGTCGTCGGCGACTCCGTCACGACGTCGAGGTGGCCGACGGAGACTCGCTCGGCTCGGTCGACTCCTCATCCTCGCTCGACGACGAACTCGTCGAGGTGGCCGAGGCCGACGGCGACGCAGTGGCCGAGCCTTCCGCCGACTCGAAGCCGGCGCCGGTGAGCACGTCCTGCGCGTCGTCGGTCTGGATGAACTCCACCCAGTCCGCCGCGAGGTCGGCCTCGTCGGAGTCCTTCAGGGCCGAGATCAGGTAGTCGTTGATCGCCAGGTCGGACTCGTCGAACTCGATGCTCTCGACCTTGCCGTCGGCGGCGGCCAGTACATCGGTGTGGTAGACCAGCGCGGCGTCGACCTCACCGGCCTCCACCTTGGTGAGGACGGCCTTGACGTCGGCCTCGCGCGTGTCCGGCTTCGGCGTGATCTTCGCCGCGGCGAACATCTTGTCCGCTGCGGAGCCGCACGGAGCCGTGTCGGCGCACAGCGCGATGTCGAGGTCGTCATCGGCGAAGTCCTCGATGCCCTCGACCTTGCCGGGGTTACCGGTCGGCACGGCGATCTCGAGGCGGTTCTTCACAAACGTCACTGCGGTGCCCGCGCCGTTGCCGGCGTCGGTGACGGTCTTCATCGTGGCCGGGGAGGCCGAGGCGAACACGTCCGCCGGAGCGCCCTCGTTGATCTGGGTGGCGAGGGTGCCGCTCGACCCGAAGTTGAAGGTGACCTTCGTTCCCGGGTGCGCCGCCTCGAAGGTCTTGCCGAGCTCGGTGAAGGTCCCGGTCAGTGAGGCGGCCGCGAAGACGACCAACTCCTTGCTGCTGGGCGCGGGGGTGTCTCCACCGGACGGGCTGGCGACGTCGTCGTCGTCCGAACAGGCGGCGAGCGGAAGGGTCAGAGCGAGTGCGGCCGCGACGGTGCAGCTGCGCCGGAACCGCAACGAGCGGGGCATGAATTCTCCTGGGGTGGTGGCGGTGTCCGAGGGCGGACCGAACGGAATCTGATGGGTCGTCAGTGGTTGTGTCCGACGTCCGCGTGGTCTTCCTGCTTGCCGGCTGCGCCGCTGGCCATGTTCGGGGTGAGGCGGAGCAGGCTGATGGTGGCGACGTCGTAGACCTGCCGGGCGCCGTGGCGGTCACCGGGCAGGACCAGGCGCGGACGGTCGAGCTTCTTGCCGTCCTCGGTGAGGGCGATGATGGCGCGCTTGTTGGCCAGCTCGGGGTCGATCTCGCCCCAGGTCAGCGCGGCGAGGAAGCCGTCGGTCGCCTTGACCAGGATGACGAAGCGCAGCGGGTCGTGCTTGTCGGAGCTGAAGTTGGGCTCGACGGAGTTGAGCACGGCGAGCAGCAGCGGACCGCTGTAGCGGTGCGACTGCTCGCCGCCGCTGGTCTGGTACTTCATCTTCATCGGGCGCTGGGTGAAGTCCTCCAACTCGGCGCGGCTGATCGCCCCGCGGTCCTCGATCGCGCCGTTGATGCTGATGCCCTTGTGCTTCGCGGCGGCGTCCTGGCCCGCGGCGTTGACCGTGGGCGCGTTGGACAGGTCAGGAGAGGCCGTCGAGGAGCCGACCGTCAAGGTGGCGACGGCGGCGGTGGCGGCCAGGGTGGTGGCCGAGAACAGGGCAACGCGGGTACGCATGCGTGACATCGGAACTCCTGCGAGGGACAGGCGGAAGGAAGGGGGGAAGTCAGTCGGGATCGGGCAGCTCCACGATCACGTTGGTCGACTTGACCATCGCGATCGCGAGCACACCGGGTTCCAGATGAAGGTCGTCGGCGGCCTCGCGGCTCATCAAGGAGACGATCCGGAAGGGGCCGCACTGCATCTCGACCTGCGCCATCACGGTGTCCCGGACGACGTGGGTGACGATTCCGCGCATGCTGTTACGCGCCGACGTGCTGACGGCTCGGTTCGGATCCGGGTCCTCGGCGAGCTCACGGGCGAACCTGGCCAGGGCGGCGCCGTCCACCGAGCGGTGACCGTTTGCCTCGCGGGTCGCGGGTAGGCGGCCGCTGTCCGTCCAACGTCGAACCGTGTCGGTCGAGACGCCCATGAGGGCAGCGACCTCGCTGATGCGAAATGTGGTCACCGGCGCACTCTATGGCAGATGCGAGGCAAAACCCTAGAAAGTAGCAGTTTCCACCTCGCATCTGCGCCGGGAGGCGCCAATCTGCGGCCGGGAATCCACCGAACGGTGGTGTGCGGCTGCGAGCTGCGGATCCTTCTCAGGCGTGCAGAATCGTCCCGACATGATCGCCTGCGAGGGCCTTGGTCAGGTTGCCCGGGACCAGCCCGTTGACGATCTGCAGCTCGCGGATCTGGCGGGCGCGATCCAGCAGGTCGGCCAGCACCGGCTCGACCGGGCTGGTGGCCAGGTCGCGCAGCTCGGCCGCGGAAACTCGGGGGAGCAGCGTGGCGGAGGAGTCCTGGGCCGGATCCCCGGTGCAGATGCCGTCGACGTCCTTGACCAGGACCACGCGGGCCGCGCCGTAGGAGTCGCCGAGCAGCAGCGCACCGGCGTCGGCCCCGTGGACCGGCAGCTTGCCGACGGCCGGCGGCAGCTCGTGCAGACCGAACGGCGGGTAGGCGTTGGAGACGACCAGCGGGCAAGCGGCCAGGTGCGTCGCGAGTTGGTGGGCGGCGGTGCCGTGGCCCACCATGGACACGCCGTCGGTGGCCATCAGGGCGGCGACCATGGCGCCGTTCTGTTCGCCCTCGATCGAGGCCAGGTTGGACAGGACCCCGGTGGGCAGGCCGAGGTCGAGGCCGATCCTCATGGCGTGCCGGGCGCGCACGCCGGGCCCGGTGAGGACGAGGAGCTGGAGCGAGCCCATCGCGGCCCGCAGTTCCTCGACGAGCGAGGTCACCACCTCACCGCCGCGGTCGAGGATCGACCGGCCGCCGAGCAGCACGATGTTGAGGTCGGGCATCAAGCGGGTGATCGGTCGGTCGACCACCTTGACGAGGTTGCGGTCGAGCAGCGTCTGCTGCATGAGCTGGGACGGGACGTCCTTGGCGCTGAAGGTCGGGTCGGTCATTTCTTGAGGCTCCTCGGGGCGCAGCGGCGGGGACGTCAGTCGGCGGAGATGATCGTGCCGACGTGCTCGCCGGCGAGGGCGCGCGTGAGTAGACCCGGTTTGAGGCCGTTGATGATCTGGACACTGCGGATGAAGCGGGCGTTGCGCATCAGGTCCAGGACGGGGCGCTCGATCACGACGTCGTGCAGATCCATCGCGATGACCTCCTCGGCGGTGGCGCGGGGGATCAGCGTCGCGTTCTTGTCGGTCTTGGGGTTGGCCGTGTAGAGGCCGTCCTCGTCCTTGACGTAGATGAGCTGCTTGCAGCCGTAGACCTCGGCGATCAGGAAGATGCCGGCGTCGGTGCGGTACGGCGGGATCACACCCTCGTCCGGGCTCGGGTGCCACATGCCGAAGGGCGGCATGCCGGGGAAGATCACGGCGTGCGACTGCGCCAGGTGCAGGGGCACGGCGGCGAAGCCGTCGCTGGCGACCACCGGCACCCCGTAGCGGGCCATCAGGTACCCGAGCATCGCCGCGTTCTGCGCGGCCACTGCAGCCCCGAGGCCGGACAGGACACCGGTGGGCAGGCCGAGACCGGCGCCGACCGTGTACGCGTGCCGGGCGCGGGTCCCGCCGCCGGTGCCGATCAGCAGCTGGTGGGTGTTCTTGGCTGCCGCCAGCTGGTCACAGGCCGTCCGCGAGCAGATCTGAGGCACCGTCAAGTCTCACCTGCGCGCTTCGATGATCCCCGGGGAGGCTCAGGTGCCGGGGTACCCGTTCGGGCTCCGTCGCAGCCGCGTCGGGACAGCTCGCTTGGCAAAGTTTTCCGTCCGCCGCGCTCGCCCCAGCGAATGCAACGACGAGTCGGCCAACAGCCTCGCAGGGTCGAACCGGTCTTCAGCGGCTACGGGCTCACCCCGTTCCGGACCCCGCCCACGTACCGGGTGGGCGGCCGCTTCGACTGGGGGTTCTCGACTGCTTGCGCGGGCGCATCCGCTGACCGGGATCAGCCGACGACGACCGTCCGCGCGCCGACCGCACGGTAGGTGTCCCGGGCCCGCGCGTCTCGCGTGGCGAGGGTGGCGTCAGCACCGACGGCCGCGAGGCCGATGATTGCGTCGTAGACCGCTCCGCCCGCGATACCCAACTCGGAGAGCAGCGTGGGCAGCCCGCGTGACGTCTTCGCCGCGAGGAGGAGCGGAGGGGCGAAACGCTCCGCGATGAGTCGTGCGGCGTCGGCCGGGCTGAGCCGGATGTCGCCGGGGAGGCGCGTCAAGACCGAGTACGTTTCCGCGAGCGCATGACCGCACAGAGATATCTGGCGCCCGCCCCACCACTCCACAACCTCGGCGTGCGCGGCGTGGGTCGCGACTAGCAGGGGGACGGCGACGCTCGTGTCCAACGCCAGCGCGGCGGTCACCGGCGGTCGGAGTCGATCAGCCCGAACACGGTGTCATCGTCGATCGTGGTGTCGCCGGTGGCCACCAAAACGCCACCCTCCTCGACCAGTTGCGCCGTGCGGCCGCTGGGCACCAACTGCAGCCCCGCGCCGTAGCGCGAGACGTCGACCGTCGAGCCGGGGACCAGGCCCAGGGCGTCTCGCAGCGCCTTCGGCACCACGATGCGGCCAACGGAGTCAACGGTGGTCTCCATAGGGAATAGACTACCAGTCATCTCCCAGTAGCGCTGATCGCGGCGGGGCGGACCTCGCGCAGATCTCTCGCACGGGCCAGACCCGGCTGTTCTGGGACCGAACGCCGGTCGACCTGTTCTTCCCACAGGACGAGCTGCACACCGTCGTCGCCGGCCGGACCGAGCGGGTGCCGCGAGTCGTTGGTGGCCGCTGGTGATCAACTCGGTCCAGGGCCATCGTTGGTTCAGGCGCAGGATGTCCACAAGCACGCTGAAACCGTCGGTCGCGCTCCTTACGCTCAGCCCTTTGGCGCGATGAGGAGGGCGTATGCTCGTATGTATGAGAACGACCATCAACCTGCCTGACGCACTCGGCGAAGCTGCGAAGGCCAAGGCCGCCGCCGAAGGCCGGACGTTCACGAGCCTGGTCGAAGAGGGACTCAGGGCGGTGCTGGGCAAGACCGACGAGGACGCTGCGCCGAAGCCGCTGCCGACCTTCGGGGATCGGACGACGCGGTTTCTGGTCGACCCAGCCGATCGCGAGGCTTTCGCGGCGGCGCTGGACGCGGACGGCCTGCGGTGATCCAGCCGGACGTCAACGTGCTGGTCTACGCGTATCGCCGCGAGGCGGAAGACCATGCGGCGTATTCGGCCTGGCTCAATGGTGTCCTCTCCGGGCGGGAGGAGCTGGGTCTGGTCGATACCGTGCTCGCGGCGTTCCTGCGAGTCGTCACCAACCCGCGCATCTTCACCAAGCCGGCGCCCACCGCCGATGCCTTGCGATTTGTGACCGCACTCCGGACCGCGCCGAGGGCCCGTCCCTTGCACGCCACCCCGGCAACCTGGAATCGCTTTGCCGAGATCGTGCGGGGTGACCGCGCGGTGCGCGGCAACCTAGTGCCTGACGCGTGGCTCGCCGCGGTCGCGCTGTCCCATGGCAGCCGCCTGGCCACCGCCGACCGGGGCTTCGCGCGGTTCACCGGACTCGACTGGTTCGAGCCGCTTGCTGAGGTTAGTTGACGGGCAATCAGATTACGAGCGCGTGTCCGCCTCCTCATCAGGCGCCGCTGCCGACCGTTCAGGCGAAGGTGCGCACTAGGTCCAGGACCGCGTCGGCGTCCGGCCCGGCGGCGTGCAGTCCGCCGCCGCATCGACAGGAACACGTTCAGCGTCAGGCGCTCGCTGGTCCACTCGCAGCCGCCGATGATGGGCCGTGGTCAGGCGAGCAGATAGGTGCTTCCGGCCCCGAGGGCGAGGGCGAGGCGGTGCTGGCGACCGTCCAGGGTAACCAGCGGTATGTCGTGCTCCTTGCACACTTGGGCGACGAGGGCGTCATGGATGCTGCCGCCCAGATCGAGTTCGCCCGCCCGGCGGAGGATCGCTGCGGTGGCGGCGGCCGTCGTCGGCAGGATCCGCTTGCGGTCGGCCCACCAGGGTCGCAACAGCGCCGCAGAGTTGGCCGCCGACTGGCCGAACGTCCGTCGGAGCTGGGAGAAGGTCTCCGCCAGCACGATCGCGGGCAGCCGGCCGTCTGCGCGGAGGTGCGGGCGGGCCAGCGAGTGGTACTGGTGATCGGCGACGAGGGCGGCCACTAGCGCCGACGTGTCCATCACCGGTCGGCGCGCTCCCGGTCAATGGCGGCCAGGACCTCGTCGTTCGACACCGCGCGGCCCACGGCGAGGACCGGCAGCCCGTCGGCGCCGAGAGCCGGCTCGCCGGCGGGTGTCGCGGGGGTGAGAAGCACGCCGTCGGGTGTGCGACGGGCCAGAACCTGACCGGGGAGGGAGACCAGCTCCTCGCGCAGGTGGCGCGGGAGAACCAGCCGCCCCTGAGCGTCGACCTTCACCGGCACCGGATGTGGTGAATTCATGGCACCCAGATTATCACCACGTCTGGAGTTGCCCGCGAGCGCGGCCTCCCGGCAAGCGCCGTGGAGACCTTAGCTGATAAGCTAATGCCGTGGCGCGAACCGATCCCGAGTCGAGCGCGGCCCGACTGCTCCGGCAGGCGCGGCGCCGGCGCGAGTGGAGCCAGGCGGAGTTCGCTCGGCGGGCTGGAATGCCGGCCAGTCAGTTGTGCGCGTACGAGACCTCGGCCAAGCAGCCGTCGGCGGCGATGCTGGCCCGGCTGCTGGCCGTTGCCGGGTTGGATCTGTTGGCGGCGACACCGGAACTAGATCGGTTGAGGCAGGGTCAGGAGCTGGCCGACGTCCTCGGCCTAGTCGACGCCATGCCGGCGGTCGAGGCAGCACCGTCGCCCGCGTTCGGTCCGTTCAAGGCGATGATCCGCCGATGACGTCCTTCGTCGAGAAGATCGTGGCGGTCGACCAGGCCCTGGCCGACGGCGGCATCGAGCACGCGTTCGGCGGGGCGATCGCGCTGGGCTTCCACGTCGCCAGCCCGCGGGCGACGGCGGACATCGATGTGAACATCAGCGTCCCCACCCGCAAGGCGCGCACGGTCGTGCAAGCGCTGCCCGCGGGGGTCGCCTGGTCCGACCCGGACCTCGCGCAGATCTCTCGCACGGGCCAGACCCGGCTGTTCTGGGACCGAACGCCGGTCGACCTGTTCTTCCCACAGGACGAGCTGCACACCGTCGTCGCCGGCCGGACCGAGCGGGTGCCGTTCGCCGGCACCACGATTCCGATCATTTCGGCAACCGATCTCACGATCTTCAAAGCGCTGTTCAACCGGACCCAGGACTGGGCTGACATCGAGAACATGCTCGACCACGGCCGAGTGGACCGGGCTGAGGCCCGTGCCTGGCTGGTTCACCTCATGGGGGAGGACGACCCGCGCCTGGCGCGCCTGGACCGGCTCTGACCAAGCCCGAAAAGGCCGCCCGGCTGGGTGCCGGGCGGCCGGTCGGTTGCTAGTACGGCTCGGAGCCGGAGTGGACCATCTCCCGCTCGGGCTCCTCGGGTGGTAGTGGCAGCCGCTTGCCTGGCCGCGGGTTCGGCTCGAGCCGCAGCGGCTTGGCCGCCCATGCCGGCAGCCACCAGTTCCACTCCCCGAACAGCGAGACCAGGGCCGGCACCAGCAAGGCGCGCACGATCGTGGCGTCGAGCAGGATGCCGATGCCCAGCGCGGTGGCCAGCACCTTGATGTCGGTCCCCGGGGAGGAGGCCAGGGCGAGGAAGGACAGGAACAGGATCATCGCCGCGCCCGTCACCAGGCGCCCGGTTCTGGCCAGCCCCTCGATGACCGCGGCGTCGGTGTCCCCGGTCTTGTCGTACTCCTCCCGCATCCGGGCGAGGATGAAGACCTCGTAGTCCATCGACAGGCCGAACAGGAACGCGAAGATCAGCATCGGGAGCCAGAAGGTGACCGCTCCGGTGGCCTCGATGTCGAAGATCTGCTCCGAGCCCATGCCCTCCTGCCAGAACAGCACCGTCGCACCGAAGGTCGCGGCGACCGAGATGATGTTCAGCAGCACCGCCTTCAGCGGCAGCAGGATCGAGCGGAAGGTCCGCACCAGCAGGATGAAGGTCACCAGCGCGATCAATCCGAGACTGAGCGGGAAGTTCTTGTAGACCGCCTCGATGTAGTCCTGGATCGTCGGCCCGGTGCCGGACAGGCCCACCACCCCGGGGATGCCGTCGAGCGAGGCAGCGAGGTCGTCGACAATGCCGGCCTGATCGGTGTCGACCGTCTCGTTGATCGGGATGACGTCCACCAGGACCGAGTCGCCCTTGCGCCACTGCCCGTCGCTGGGCGCGAAGGCGCCGAAGACACCGGGCGTCGACTCGGCGGCGGTGACCACCTTGCCCGCCGACTCGGCCGCGTCGGGGCCGGTGATCAGCACCTCGATGGGGGAGACCACGCCGGCCGCGATGCCGCCGTCGACCAGGGTGTGCAGAGCCTCGTAGGCGGGCCCGGCATTGGCCAGGGACTCGGTGCGGGCCTGGCCGATCTTGATGCCGAAGATCGGGGCCACCAGCAGCCCGAGCAGGAGCGTCGCGACGCCGGCGGCGGCCCAGCGGCGCTTGACCACGCCGCGGGCCCAGGCGCTCCAACCGCGCGAGGGCTTGTCCTCGTGCCGGATCCTCGGCCAGTCGACCCGGGGGCCGATGCCGCCGAGCAGCGCCGGCAGGAGGGTGCACACGACGAGGGTGCTGACGACCGGAATGAGCATGCCGCCGATGCCCATGCTGCGCAGCAGCGGGACCGGGATCACCAGCAGTGCGCACAGGCTGACCGCGACGGTACCGGCACTGGCCACGACGGCGTGCCCGGCGTACTTCATCGCGACCACGACCGCGTCGTGGTTGTCCCGGCCGTGGGCGCGCTCCTCCCGCCATCGGTTGACCAGCAGCAGGGCGTAGTCGATCGCCACACCCAGGCCGATCAGGGCGATCAGGAACTGCACCACGAAGCTGACGTTCATCACGTAGGTCAGGAGCAGGACCACGAGGAACGTGGTCAGGATCGAGACCGCGGCAATGAGCAGCGGGACGAGCGCGAGCAGGCTGGCGAACAGGGACGACAGCACGACGAGCGCACCGACTCCACCGAGCAGCACCTCGACCAGGAGCGCCGAGTCGCTGGATTCCTCGCCCTCACCGGCGGCCAGGGTGCCGTAGCCGGTGATCGTCCAGTCGACGTCGGTCGCCTCGTTCGCCTCGTCGAGCGCGGGTTGCAACGCGTCATCGGGCAGTGGGTCGGAGAAGCTCTCGAACTCCTTGGGGTAGACGTACGCCCAGGTGGTCCGCTTGTCCTTGGTGAGGAAGAGGTCCTTGTCGGCGGAGAAGAAGTCCGCGACCCGGGCCTCCGGGATCGCCTCGCGCAGCTTCTGCATGACCGGCTCGATGTCCGCGGCGCGGTCGGTGACGCTCTGGCCTGCCGGGACGGTCGCGGTCACGATGACCGGGACGTTCGAGGTCGGGCCGGCGTTGCCGTACTCGTCGAGGATGTCCTTGGAGGTCTCGTAGCCCTGTTGGCCAGGGAGGGAGAAGTCGACGTTGAGCCGATCCGGCACCTTGGAGGCGGCCCCCACCCCGATGATGAACATGACGAGCCAGGCGAGCATCACCATCCGGCGATGGCGCAGCACGAAGTGTGCGAGACGCTCCACAGTCGATTCCCCCAAAGCGTGTGAGTGGTTCGTTCGCGGAGCGGTTGTGACACTAGAGCGGTAGACCGACAGAACGCCCCCGAATAATCGGTGAAGGGCTGACGCGTCGGTCGCGCGCCGGGTCCGGGGCGCGCTCAGGCGAAGGTGCGGACCAGGTCCAGGACCGCGTCGGCGTCCGGCCCGGAGGCGTGCAGCCCGCTGGTGTGCCCCGGGATGCGCCGGGCCGCGACCTGGCAGAACGTCATCACGTCCCCGGTCAGGGTAGTGACCGCCTCGCCGTCGGTGAACTCCCACACGTCCCCGTCGGGGGTGTCGAGGGTCACCGCGACCGGGCCGCCGAGCACCTGGCCGGCCCGTTCGAAGGCGTACGGGATGGTGCGCCAGGCGAGGCGGGCGACGTGCCAGAGCCGGTCACTGAACTCCTGCGTGGCGCCGACGCCGTGGGCGATGTCGCCGGTGTGGATCCAGCACTCGGCGAGGCGGGTGGTGGCCAGGGTGCGGGCCGGCAGTTCGCCGACGACCCAGGGCAGCAGTCGCTTGGCGTCGGTCAGCGCCAGGGTCGAGACCAGGCCGTCCGCGGCGCGGGACCAGCGGGCCAGCAGCTCGGTCGGAGTGGCACCGCGCTGCTTCTTCACCGCCTCCGCCGCGATCTCGTCGACGGTCGCCTGGCCGGTGTACATGGCCTCCATGTCCCACCCGGCGCTGGGCGCAGCGATGGCGATCGTGCCCCGGGCGCTGCCGAGGGCGATCTCGTCCGACTGGGCCAGGTGCAGCACGACGTCGGCGACCGACCAGCCCTCACAGAGCGACGGGGTGTCCCATTGCTCGGCCGCCAGGTTTTCGAGGACGGCGCGCAGTTCGCCATGCTGCGCGCCCAGATCGGCAGTGATCCGCTCCATGTCTGCCAGCATGCCCCTCGGGCTACCCCAAAGGGATCATGGTGTGGCAAATCCGGCGTCGACCGGCAGCGCGACTCCGGTCACGTAGCGCGCCTCGTCGCAGACCAGCCACGCCACCGCGTTGCTGATGTCCTCGGGCTGAAGGATCGTCACATCCAGCAGGTTGCCGACGTCGCTGCCCTTCTCCGGCGGCGGCTTGTCCGCGAACAGGACGGCCATGGCGTCGTTGAGCACCATCGGGGTGGCCACGCCGCTGGGGTGGACGCTGTTGACCCGGATGTCGTGGGGGGCGAGCCAGCGGGCCCAGGCCCGCACCAGGCCGACCTGGCCGTGCTTGGCGGCGGTGTAGCCGTCCGCGGCTCCGTTGCCGCCGCCGGTGCGACCGGACAGGCCCATCACCGAGCTGATCACCACGACCGACCCGCCGTTGCCGGCGTCGATCATCGCCGGCGCCGCGGCGTGGACGGTGTTCCAGACGCCGGTGAGGTTGACCTCGATCTGGTCGACGAAGGCCTGCGCGTCGGACACCCCCCAGGCCGGCAGCGCGATGCCGGCGTTGGCAATGACGATGTCCAGGCGGCCGAAGCGGTCCACGGCCTCGGCCACCGCGCTCTTCATCGCCTCGACGTCGCGGACGTCGGCGGTGACGGCGAGGGCGTTGCGGTCGGCTGCCTCGACCCCGGCGACGGTCTCGGCCATGTCGGCCGGGGTCCCCAGCGGATAGGCGACGGTAGGCATGTCGGCGCAGATGTCGAGCGCAACGATGTCGGCGCCGTCCGCCGCCAGGCGCAGCGCGTGGCTGCGTCCCTGGCCGCGGGCGGCGCCGGTGATCAGGGCGACCTTGCCGTCCAGACGTGACATGGCCGCCAACGTACTGGCCTGTTGCGGTCAGGTTCCGCAGAAGGTGACGTACCCGCCGCCGTTCGGGTCCGGCTCGGCGTAGGCCTCCAGGCCCGGGCGCACCACGTAGGGCTCGCGGATCACCTCGATCAGGCGGGTCACCGGGCCCAGGTCGCCCGTGGTGGCGGCGTCGAGGGCTTCCTGCACCTTGTGGTTGCGCGGGATGTAGACGGGGTTGACCGCGTCCATCGCTTCGGCGTCGGGCTTGCGGTCCAGCCACCGGGTGGCCCAGGCATCGAAATCCTCGCGGGCGAGGAACATGTCCCGGGCGACGGTCCCGCCGCGGGCGTCCTGCGCGAGGGCCCGCCAGAACGAGGTCCAATCGACGCGGGCGGTCTGCATCAGCGCGAGCAGTTCCTGCAGGAGTTCGACGTTGTCCCCGGTGTCGGCCAGCCCGACCTTGGCCAGCATGCCCGCGCGCCACGCGGCGGCGAAGTGGTCGGCGAAGGTGTCGAGCACGGGGACGACCTTCGCGACCGCGGCTTCCTGATCCTCATCGACATCCTCATTGACGAGGGGGAGCAGGGACTCGGCGAACCTGGACAGGTTCCACAGGGTGATCGGCGGCTGGTTGGCGTAGGCGTAGCGCCCGGCGTGGTCGATGGAGCTGAACACCGTCCCGGGGTCGTAGCCCTCCATGAACGCGCACGGCCCGTAGTCGATGGTCTCGCCGGAGATCGTCACGTTGTCGGTGTTCATCACCCCGTGCACGAACCCCAGGCACATCCAGCGCGCAACGAGTTCGGCCTGACGCTGCGTCACCGCCTCGAGCAGGGCGACGTAGGGCTGGTCGGCTTCTGCCGCGGCAGGGTGGTGGCGGGCGATCGCGTAATCGGCCAGGCGCCGCAGGATCGTCGGGTCCTTCTTGGCCGCTGTCATCGCCGCGGCGTACTGGAAGCTGCCGACCCGCAGGTGACTGGCGGCAACCCGGACCAGCACGGCCCCGGGGAGGAGGCCTTCCTCGCGGGCGATCTGCTCACTGGTGCCCAGCACCGCCAGGGCTCGGGTGGTGGGCACGCCGAGAGCGTGCATCGCTTCTCCGATGACGTACTCGCGCAGCATCGGGCCGACCGCGGCCTTGCCGTCGCCGCCTCGGGAGAACGGTGTGCCGCCCGAGCCCTTCAGGTGCAGGTCGCGCCGGCGGCCCGCCGCATCGGTCAGCTCACCGAGCAGCAGGGCGCGGCCGTCGCCGAGGCGGGGGGAGTAGCCGCCGAACTGATGGCCCGCGTAACCCTGGGCGATCGGGGCCGCCCCCGCGGGGAGATCCGCGCCGATCAGCAGCGCGATCCCGGCCGGTGTCGCCAACGTCGCCGGATCCAGCCCGAGCTCGCGGGCCAGCTCCTCGTTCAGGGCCAGCAGCGCCGGCTCGGGGAACTGGGCCGCCTGCCAGGGCACGAACAACCCGTCGAGGTCGCGCGCGAAGGTGTTCTCCAACGTCAGGTCGGCGGCTACGGAGCTCATGCTGCCGAGATTACGTCGGTCAGCGCGTACGGCCGGCGTAGCGCTCCTCGCGGCGGCGGGCCAGCAGCGCCAGCGGGTCGTTGTGCGGGTTGAGCTGCGGGGGACCCCACGCGCCCTGCGCCCCGAGGCGGAGAAGATTCCCTACGCCGTCGTCCGCCGGCTGGGGATCGGGGTGGAGGATCTGGTGGCACTGCACGGGGCCCTCGGGACCGTGATCGCCGCGACCGATCGGGCCGCCACGCAGTCGTGACAACATCTGGGCGGTGTCCAGCGAACCGGCCGACGAGCAGCGCCTGCGCGACCTCGCCCTGCTGCGCAAGGTCCGCGATCGGATGGACCGCGAGTACGCCCAGCCGCTGAACGTCGAGGCCCTCGCGTGCGGCGTGCACATGTCCGCCGGTCACCTGAGCCGACAGTTCAAGGCGGCCTACGGCGAGTCGCCCTACTCCTACCTGATGACCCGGCGGATCGAGCGGGCGATGGCGCTGCTGCGCCTGACCGAGCTGTCCGTCACCGACATCTGCTTCGCGGTCGGCTGCTCGTCGCTGGGCACTTTCAGCACTCGGTTCACCGAGCTGGTCGGGGTCTCACCGAGTGTTTACCGCCGGGACGGCTCCCTGGAAACTGAAGGCATGCCCCCGTGCGTTGCCAGAACGGTCACCAGACCGATCAGGAATCAAGAAGCATCGAGCCGGGGGAGCCGGAGAGCATGAGCGGCATGGACATCAACATTCACGCCACCTTCCTTCCGCACAACGACGCTGACGCCGCTCTGGCGTTCTACCGCGACACCCTCGGCTTCGAGCTCCGCAACGACGTGGGCTACGAGGGCATGCGCTGGCTGACCGTCGGGCCGCCCAACCAGCCTGAGGTCAACATCGTGCTCCACCCGCCCGGTCGCCGACCCCGGCGTCACCGACGAGGAGCGCAAGGTCATCGCCGAGATGATGGCGAAGGGCACCTACCAATCGATCATGCTCGCCACCAAGGACCTGGACGGCGTCTTCGCCAAGCTCGAGTCCAGTGGCGCGGAGATCATGCAGGAGCCGATCGACCAGCAGTGGGGCTCGCGCGACTGCGCGGTGCGCGACCCCTCGGGCAACACCGTCCGGATCCAGCAACTGTCCTGAGCGCATCGACCACCCCGCGACACAGAGGACTGCATCAGTGCCTGCTGCCAAGAAGCCCGCCGCCTCCGCTGCTCGGCCGAATGGTCTGCACGCCGCCGACAGTCACGACATGATCCGCGTGCACGGCGCACGGGTGAACAATCTGAAGAACGTCAACGTCGAGATCCCGAAGCGCCGGCTCAGTGTGTTCACCGGCGTTTCGGGATCCGGCAAGAGTTCGCTGGTCTTCGGCACCATCGCAGCTGAGTCCCAGCGGATGATCAACGAGACCTACAGCGCGTTCGTGCAGGGCTTCATGCCTTCCATGGCGCGCCCCGACGTCGACGTGCTGGACGGACTGACGACGGCGATCCTGGTCGACCAGGAGCGGATGGGGGCCAACGCCCGGTCCACCGTCGGCACCGTCACCGACGCGAACGCGATGCTGCGCATCCTGTTCAGCCGCCTCGGCAAGCCGTACGTCGGGTCGCCGCAGGCGTTCTCGTTCAACGTCGCGTCGATCAGCGGCGCCGGCGCGGTCACCATCACCAAGGCCGGGCAGCAGGTCAAGGAGCGGCGCAGCTTCTCCATCACCGGCGGCATGTGCCCGCGCTGTGAAGGCATGGGCAAGGTCTCCGACTTCGACCTGACTGCGCTCTACGACCAGAACAAGTCGATCAACGAGGGCGCCATCACCATCCCCGGCTACTCGATGGAGGGCTGGTACGGCCGGATCTTCAACGGCTGCGGCTTCTTCGACTGCGACAAGCCGATCAAGAAGTTCACCAAGAAGGAACTGGCGGACCTGCTGCACAAGGAAGCGACCAAGATCAAGGTCGAGGGCATCAACCTCACCTTCCTCGGCCTGATTCCGCAGATCCAGAAGTCGTTCCTGTCCAAGGACGTCGAGGCGATGCAGCCGCACATCCGCGCCTTCGTGGACCGCGCGGTCGGGTTCCAGACCTGTCCCGACTGCAGCGGCACCCGTCTGGCCGAACACGCCCGGGCCTCGAAGATCGGCGGCGTCAACATCGCCGACGCCTGCGCAATGCAGATCTCCGACCTGGCCGCCTGGGTGCGCACCCTCAAGGAGCCTTCGGTCGCGCCCCTGCTCGGGAACCTGCAGCACTCCCTGGACAAGTTCGTCGAGATCGGGCTGGGCTACCTCTCGCTGGAGCGGCCGTCGGGCACGTTGTCCGGGGGAGAGGCGCAGCGGACCAAGATGATCCGCCACCTGGGGTCCTCGCTCACCGACGTCACCTACGTCTTCGACGAGCCGACGATCGGGCTCCACCCGCACGACATCGCGCGGATGAACGACCTGTTGCTCCAGCTCCGCGACAAGGGCAACACCGTGCTGGTGGTCGAGCACAAGCCGGAGGCCATCACGATCGCCGATCACGTCATCGACCTCGGCCCCGGGGCCGGGTCCGGCGGTGGGGAAGTGGTCTTCGAGGGCACCGTGGAGGGGCTGCGGGCCTCCGGCACCCTGACGGGGCGTCATCTGGACGACCGCGCCTCGCTCAAGGACTCGGTCCGCGCGAGTTCCGGCGCGATGGAGGTCCGCGGGGCGAACCTGCACAACCTGCAGAAGGTCGACGTCGACATCCCCCTCGGGCTCCTGGTCGTCATCACCGGGGTCGCCGGGTCGGGCAAGAGTTCGCTGATCTCTGGCTCGGTGGCCGGCCGCGACGGTGTGGTCGCCATCGACCAGGGCTCGATCAAGGGCTCGCGGCGGAGCAATCCCGCGACCTACACCGGGCTCCTGGAGCCGATCCGCAAGGCGTTCGCCAAGGCGAACAACGTCAAGCCGGCGTTGTTCAGCGCGAACTCCGAGGGAGCCTGCCCGACCTGCAACGGCAACGGCGTCATCTACACCGACCTGGGGATGATGGCCGGGGTCTCCACCCTGTGCGAGCAGTGCGAGGGCAAGCGTTTCGACGCCTCGGTGCTGGACTACAAGTTCGGCGGGAAGGACATCAGCGAGGTGCTGGCGATGCCGGTCGCCGAGGCGGAGGCGTTCTTCGGCGACGGTGAGGCCAAGACCCCGTCCGCGCACGCGATCCTGGATCGACTCAAGGACGTCGGACTCGGGTATCTGACGTTGGGTCAGCCATTGACCACCCTGTCCGGTGGTGAGCGTCAGCGCCTCAAGTTGGCCACGCACATGGGAGCGAAGGGCGGGGTGTACGTCCTCGACGAGCCCACCAACGGCCTGCACCTGGCCGACGTGGAGAACCTGCTCGCCCTGCTGGACCGCCTCGTCGACTCCGGTAAGTCCGTCATCGTCATCGAGCACCACCAGGCCGTGATGGCCCACGCCGACTGGATCATCGACCTCGGGCCCGGCGCCGGCCACGACGGCGGGTGCATCGTCTTCGAGGGCACGCCGGCCGACCTGATCGGCGCCCGCAAGAAGACCCTCACCGGCCAGCACCTGGCCGCGTACGTCGCCTCCTGAGGGTCCCGGCTCCGGCCGGCCGGCTGACCGAGCGTCAGTTGCCGGAGGTGCCGTGTGATGCTGATCGAGTCGTAGTTCTGCGCTCCCGCCCCGTTCACGCAAGCGCCGATAATGTACGTTATGTCAACTAACGAAGACCTGATCTCTCGCTCCGTCTGGGATCTCTGACGGCGCTGGACGCCCCCGACAGTGACGTGGACGGGATTCTCAGCTGGTACTCCCGGTCCGCCGAACCCGGAGAACCCGCAGAACCTCAAGGTCGGTTGCCGGGCGGTCGATAGACAGTCCGGCGGGCTCGGCTGTATGTCGGCGGGCTTGACGGGCGACGGTCGTGGCGTCCGATCCTGCACAGGATCCGCCCAGCCCTGCGGCAACCTCCGGAGAGAGTGCCGCCTTGGCCAAGATCCTTGTCGTTGACGATGATGCCGATCTGCTCCTGCCGGTCGTTCGCCGATTGCTGGACGGGTGGTCCAGGTGACGAACTCCCTGCTGGATGCCCAAGTTCACCGGCATCGAGGTCGCGCGCACGCTCCGCGCGGACCCCGCCACGCGCGACATGCCGCTCGCCAGGCAGGCGACCCGCCCGAGGCGTGGGAGGGGTTGAGCCGCGCGGAGTGGTGGCTCGGCGACGAGAATTCAACGCTGACGGCGCGTGAGCGAGCGTACCGCGCCTATCTGGGGGCGGGGGATGCCGAGCCGAGCCTTGCCCGGCCGAGACCGGTGCTGAAGCTGCAATTGGTTACACCAGGGGCGATCAGGGCGCCTCACAACTAATCCCACGTAACGAATTGCAGCCTCAGCCTCGAGGACTTACGGCGGGAACCCGCCAAACGGTGTGCAGCGCGTGCCGCGCGCTCGGGCCGAGCCTCGACGACGAGGAAGCGGTGCTCGGGCAACTCCCAAACCGCTTCAGCGTCGTTGAGGATGAACGGTTCTGAACCCAGCAGCTGCCGGTACCACGCGAGGGCTCGCGAGTAGTCGGCCACCGCGATGCCGGCGAAGAGATCGAGGGCCATGGCTGCACGCTAGTGAAGGACGGGCGGGCCTAGGCTCGTGACATGCACATCGACCCGAACGGCCACGACCGGTTCGTCCTGCGGCAGCGGGTCAAGTGGGTGATCAACCAGTACGAATTCTCGGTGCCCGACAACGCGGGTGACGGGACGCCGTTCTGCTTCGTCGAGCAGAAGCGCTTCAAGTTCAAGGAAGACATCGGCTTCTTCGCCGACGAGTCCAAGACCCAGCCGCTGATGCGCATTCTGGCCCGGCAGCGCTTTGACCCCAAGGCCCGCTACGACATCGCGACCCCCGACGGCATGGCTGTAGGACAGATCCAGAAGGTGTTCGGGTCATCGCTGTTCCGATCGACCTACGCGCTGTTCTCCCCGGACGGCCAGGAGGTCTGCCGGGCGCGCGAGGTCTCGCTCGCCAAAGCCCTGTTCCGGCGCATCCTCGGCTTCGTGCCGTACGTGGAGAACGTCGCCAACTGGCTGCCGATCGCCTACGACTTCGAGTTCCGGCGGGACGAGACGGTGTTGGCAACCAACCGGCGCCGGCGCTGGAAGTGGCGCGACGTCTACGACATCGACGCTTCCGCCGACACCGCCCGGGTGCTCGACCGGCGGCTGCTGCTCGCCGCCACGGTGGGCATGGACGCTCTGCAGGCTCGCTGAATCATGTCCATCGGTTGCATGAGGGCGAACGGTCGGCTGACTTCCGTCGGGTCGAGCGTCTCGTCCTGACCGGTGGCCCGGGACAGGTCCCAGGTGTGGACCAGGACGTCGCCGACGCCGAAGCTGCCGACCAACTCCTCGAAGGTCGACTTCCCCATCGGGCTCTCGGACCTGCATGGTCGCGACCGCCGGGTCCTCAAGTGCGGTCTGGATCTGGTCCCGTGCCGCCTTCCAGGCGCCGACCGGGTCGGTGTCCGCCGAAGGCATGGCGAGCCCGTTGACCGTCATCGACGATTTCCAGTTCGGCTTCGCGAAGCGGTCGTTCCAGGTCGACTGACGGTCAGTCAGCCAAGACGGGCGCGACAGACAGTCCCTCAGCCAGAGCGCCCGCCCGCAGTCGCTGGTCCCACGCCACGAACACGGCATTTCCGTCGGCAAGCGCAGCGGCGCTCGCGAGGTGAACGGCGTCGCTGCCCTTCAGCGCGTGGCGTGCCGCAAGCTGGCCGCCCGTGCTAGCGACAGCCGGGGTCAGTTGGATCACCGACATTTCCGACCACTGCTGCGACCACAGGCTTTCCGCCAGCGCAAGTTCCCGGCTGTTGAGTCTTCCGGCTCGGCCGGCGGCGTTCAGGGCGGCTCGGACCTCGGGGTAGGAGAGGGTACAAGTGGCTTTCCCGAGATGTACAGAAGCTCGTGACGACTCCCCGCGCCCCATATCCCACCTAGGAGGGTCTGACAGTGGCCTAGCGTGCGGAGACGCCGTCCACGTAGTACCAACGACCACCTTCACGGACGAAGTGGCTGCGCTCGGTCTGCACGCCTACTTGGTGGGTGGCCCGGAACTCCACGATGCCGGCGGTGTCGAACACGCCTCCGCTGGCCGAGAGAACCTCCAGGCCGACCCAGCGGGTGTCGGGGTCCAGCGTCAACTTCTTCGGCCGGGTCGACGGGTGCCACGAGGCAAGCAGGTAGGCGACGTCGCGGAGTACGAACGCGCTGTAGCGCGAGCGCATCAAGGCCTCAGCGGTGGCTGCCGGTGCCTCGCCGCCGTGCGCCGGCCCGCAGCAGGCGTCGTAGGGCGCGGGGGCGCCGCAGGGGCAGGGCCGCGGCGTCGCCATGTGATCGACGCTACCCGCCGCTCGCGACCGCTCACGCAGGGCGCTGCTTCGCTGTGAAGTGGCCTGTCGCTGGACGCGATACAGATGAAACGGTCCTGAAACACGGGGCGGCTTCCCTGACAGGGTGAGCCCCCACCCGTCCACCGAGCACGTCCGCGGAGTCTGCTCCTACTGCGGCGTGGGCTGCGGCATCGTGGCCGAGGTGGGCCAGGACGCGGCCGGCGGGCGGCGGGTGCTCTCGATCGTCGGGGACAAGGAGCATCCGGCCAACCGGGGCCGGCTGTGCACCAAGGGCGCCACCAGCGCCGAGGTCGCCTGCGCCCCTGGCCGACTGGAGACCGCGCTGATCCGTCCCGAGCGTGGCGCGACCCCGATCGCCGTCGGGGTGGACGACGCGATCACCGAGGCTGTCGCCCGGCTGCGCGCGATCGTCGACGAGCACGGCCCGGACTCGGTCGCGCTCTACGTCTCCGGGCAGATGACCACCGAGGCGCAGTACCTGTCGAACAAGCTGACCAAGGGCTACCTGCGCACCAACAACATCGAGTCCAACTCGCGGCTGTGCATGGCCAGCGCCGGCGTCGGCTACAAGCAGTCGCTCGGCTCGGATGCTCCCCCCGGGTCCTACGACGACTTCGATGCCGCCGACGCGTTCCTGGTCATCGGGTCCAACATGGCCGACTGCCACCCGGTCCTGTTCCTGCGCATGATGGAGCGGGTCAGGGCCGGCGCGAAGCTGATCGTGGTCGACGTCCGGCGCACGGCAACCGCGGACAAGGCCCACCTGTTCCTGCAGGTGAAGCCCGGCACCGACCTTGCCCTGCTGAACGGTCTGCTGCACCTGCTGGTCGAGAACGGCCACACCGACCCGGACTTCATCGCTGAGTTCACCACCGGCTGGGAGCCGCTGACGGCGATGCTCGCCGACTACGCCCCGGCGGCGGTCGCGGGCATCACCGGCCTCGCCGAGCACGACCTGTGGACCGCGGCCAGGTGGATCGGCGAGGCCGGGAACTGGATGACCTGCTGGACGATGGGCCTCAACCAGTCCGTGCAGGGGACGTGGAACACCAACGCCATCTGCAACCTGCACCTGGCCACGGGCGCGATCTGCCGCACCGGGTCCGGCCCGTTCTCCCTGACCGGACAGCCGAACGCGATGGGCGGCCGGGAGATGGGGTACATGGGCGCGGGCCTGCCCGGCCAGCGCGCTGTGCTCTCCCCCGACGACCGGGCCTTCGTGGAGAAGCTCTGGAACCTGCCGGAAGGCACCCTGCGCACCGAGGTCGGCCGGGGCACGGTCGAACTGTTCGAGAAAGCCGCCGCCGGGGAGATCAAAGCGATCTGGGTGATCTGCACGAACCCGGTTGCCTCGGTCGCGAATCGCAACACCGTCATCGCCGGTCTGCAGGCTGCCGAGCTGGTGATCGTGCAGGACGCCTTCATCGATGCCGAGACCAACGCCTACGCCGACATCGTGCTGCCGGCCGCGATGTGGACCGAGGTCGACGGGGTCTTCGTCAACTCCGAGCGCAATCTGACGCTGCTTCAGCCTGTCGCGGACGCGCCCGGGGAGGCTCTCGCCGACTGGGACCTGATCGCGCGCATCGCCCGCGGGCTCGGGTATACGGAGGCGTTCGACTACACCAGCGCGGAGCAGATCTTCGACGAGCTGCGCGCCGCGGCAAACCCGGCGACCGGCTGGGACATCCGGGGCGTCACCTACGACCGGCTGCGCCGCTCCCCCGTGCAGTGGCCCTCGCCGCCGGACGACACCGACGATCGCCACCCGATCCGCTACCTCAACGACGGCCGCAGCCGCACCCTGGTCACCCGCGAGGACGGCACCGCCCCTGCGCTGGCCTTCGCGACCCCGGACGGCCGCGCGGTCTTTCACGCCCGCCCGCACGCCGGCCCGGCCGAGCTGCCCGACGAGGCGCACCCCTTCGTGCTCACCACCGGCCGGGTGCAGCACCAGTGGCACACGCTGACCAAGACCGGCAAGATCGCCCGGCTCGCCAAGCTCAACCCGGGCCCGTTCGTGGAGCTCAATCCCGACGACGCGGCGGCGCTCGGCATCACCGACGGCGATGCCGTGGAGATCGTCTCCCGGCGCGGTCGCGCCGTTCTGCCGGCCGCGGTCAGCGACCGGATGGCGTCGGGCACCTGCTGGGCGCCGTTCCACTGGAACGACGCGTTCGGCGTCGATCTCGCGGTCAACGCGGTCACCAACGACGCCGTCGATCCGTTCTCGTTCCAGCCCGAGTTCAAGGTCTGCGCGGTCAGCCTGACCCGGGTGGCGGCCGAGGCCGAACCCGCGTCGGCTCCCCTGCCGGTGTCGGCGCCGAGTTCGCTGGCCGCCGCCCTCGGCCTCGGCGACCTGACCGTCCCCGCCTTCACCGACGCCCAGCGCCGATATCTGGCCGGGCTGATCTGGGCCCTCGGCACTGAGCACGCGCGCGAGGGCGTCCCCGTCCTGCCGGCCGACGCGCCCTTCGACGAGTTCCACCGGGCCTGGGTGTCGGGAATGCTCGCCGGCCTCTACGCCCGGACCGGATCCGCCACGCATGTCCTCCGCGGCGTCTCCCCTGCGGATGACATCCGGAGCGACGGGGCGGCGGAGGCCGCCCATGCCGGTCACGTCCTGCTGGCCTGGGCGTCCCAGACCGGTAACGCAGAAGAATTCGCCGAAGGTGCCGCCGCCCTGCTGAAACGGGGCGGTCTAACCATCAGCCTGACCGTTATGGATAAGATTGACGTCGCCGCATTGCCGCAGGTCACGACCCTATTGGTGGTGACGAGTACCTTCGGAGACGGCGAGTCACCGGACAACGGTCAAGCGTTCTGGGACGCGCTGTCCGCGGCCGATGCGCCCCGGCTGGAGGGCGTCAGCTACGCCGTCCTGGCCTTCGGGGACCCGAGCTACGCCGAGTTCTGCGGGCACGGCCGCCGGGTCGACGAGCGCCTCGCCGAGCTCGGCGCCACCCGCCTGCACGAGCGGGTCGACGCCGGTCCCGACGACCGCGCCCGCGCCGCCAACTGGCTCACCGTGATCCGCGACCTGCTGGGCCCCGACGAGGGCGGCAGTCCGTCTGAGACCACGCCGACCGCCCCGGCGGTGGCGAAGGCCGAGGACAGCGCGTCACGGCCTGATCGGGGTCTTCCCCAGATTCGGGTCGCCCCGCTGCCGGCGTCGGTGCCGGTCCCGGCGCCCGAGCCCGGCTCGGAGTACGTCTCCCCGGATGTCGAGTTCGCGGACGTCGGGTCGGGCGCAGGGGCTGCCTTCACCCGGCGCAAGCCGCTGCCGACCCGCCTGGTCACCAACCTCGCGCTCACCGCGCCGGGGTCGGCCAAGGACGTCCGCCAGTTCGGCTTCGCGCTCGAGGACGGCTGCGACTACGAGGTCGGGGACGCGATCGGGGTCTGGCCGAAGAACGACGAGACCGTCGTCGACGAGTGGCTCGAGGCGACCGGCCTCGACGGCGCGGTCGCGGTCGGCTTGGACGACCTGCCGGAGATGGACCTGCGGACCGCGGCGCGGGAGTACCTGGACATCGTCCGGATCACCCCGGACCTGATGCGCTTCGTCAACGAGCGACACCCGGACCGCGACCTGGCCCGACTGCTGCGCGCCAACAACAAGATCGCCCTCGAGCAGTGGCTGTGGGGCAAGCAGTCGATGGACCTCATCGGCGAGTACCCGGTCCGCGCCGGGGCCGAGGACTGGCTCGGGGTGCTCCGGCGCCTGACCCCGCGGCTGTATTCGATCTCATCCAGCCCCAAGGAGTCCCCGCACGAGGTCGTGCTCACGGTCTCCGCGGTGCGGTACGCCTACGAGGGCCGCGCCCGGCAGGGGGTCTGCTCGACCTTCCTGGCCGACCGCTGCGAGGACGAGACGGTGCCGGTCTTCCTGCAACGTTCCCCGCACTTCCGTCCCCCGGCCGACGGCCGGACCCCGATGATCATGATCGGCCCGGGCACGGGAGTCGCTCCCTTCCGCGGGTTCCTTCAGGAGCGTCGCCAGCTCGGCCACCACGGGCGCAACTGGCTGTTCTTCGGCGAGCAGTGCTCGACCACCGACTTCTACTACCGGGCCGAGCTCGAGGAGATGTACGGCTCCGGGCTGCTGACCCGGCTCTCGCTCGCCTTCTCCCGGGACCAACGCCAGAAGATCTACGTCCAAGATCTGATGCGGGGTCAGGCACGCGAGCTGTGGCGCTGGATCGACGCCGGCGCGCACCTCTACGTGTGCGGCGACGCCGGCCGGATGGCCAAGGACGTGCACGCCGCGCTGATCGAGATCGTGCGCGACCACGGCGGCCTCGGCGACCGCGCCGAGGAGTACGTGCGCAGCCTGGTCACCCAGCGCCGCTACGTGCGCGACGTCTACTGACTAGACCACCATCTCGCACAGGTCGTCGGCGACGGTGAACTCCGGCTCGGTGGCCTTGCGAATGTCGTCCACGGAGACACCGGGCGCGGTCTCACGCAGGACGAGCCCGGTCGGGGTCACGTCCATCACGGCCAGGTCGGTGATGATCCGGTGCACGACGTGCCGGCCGGTGTAGGGCAGCGAGCACTCGTTGACGATCTTGTAGGTGCCGTCCTTCGCGACGTGCTCCATCAGCACGATCACGAGCTTGGCGCCGTGGACCAGGTCCATCGCGCCGCCCATCCCCTTGACCATCTTCCCGGGGATCATCCAGTTCGCGATGTCGCCGTTCGCGGCTACCTGCATGGCCCCGAGGATCGCCGCGTCGACCTTGCCGCCGCGGATCATCCCGAACGAGAGGGCAGAGTCGAAGAACGAGGCGCCCGGCCGGAGCGTCACGGTCTCCTTGCCGGCGTTGATCAGATCCGGGTCGAGGTCCTCCGGGTACGGGTAGGCCCCGACGCCGAGAATTCCGTTCTCGGACTGCAACACCAGCTCGACGTCGTCGGCGACGTAGTTGGGCACCAGCGTCGGCAGCCCGATGCCGAGGTTGACGTAGGAACCGTCGTGCAGCTCCGCGGCCGCGCGTGCCGCCATCTGTTCCCGCGTCAGAGTCATCAGCCGGCCTTCCGCTCGCGGGTGGTCGCTTTTTCGATCCGCTTGTCCGCGGCCTGCTCCGGGGTGAGCGCGACCACGCGGTGCACGAACACCCCCGGGAGGTGGACGGAATCGGGATCGATCTGGCCGACCTCGACCAGCTCCTCGACCTCGACGATCGCGACCTTGGCCGACATCGCGGCGAGCGGGTTGAAGTTGCGGGCGGACTGGTTGAACACCAGGTTGCCGTGCCGGTCCCCCTTCGCCGCCCGCACCAGCGCGTAGTCGGCGAAGAAGGCCTGCTCGAGGACGTAGGTCCGCGCGACGCCGTCGACAGTGAAGTCCGCGGTCGGCCGCGGCGGCGAGGAGGCCGTCACGTTGCCCGCCGAGTCGTAGCGCCACGGCAGCCCGCCCTCGGCGACCTGGGTGCCGACCCCCGACGCGGTGTAGAAGGCCGGGATGCCGACGCCGGCGGCGCGGAGCCGCTCGGCCAGCGTGCCCTGCGGGATCAACTCGACCTCGAGCTCGCCACCGAGGAACTGGCGGGCAAACTCCTTGTTCTCCCCCACGTAGGACGCGGTCACCCGGGAGATCCGGTGCTCGCCGAGCAGCTTGCCCAGCCCGGACCCGTCCACCCCGCAGTTGTTCGAGGCGACCTTCAGATCCGAGGCCCCCTGCTCCAGAAGGGCGTCGATCAGCACCGCCGGGATCCCGCACAACCCGAACCCGCCGACGGCGAGTGTCGCGCCGTGCGGGATGTCCGCAACCGCTTCCGCGGCCGAGGCCACCACCTTGTCCATGAGCGTCCCTTCTAGATCAACCAAACGCTTGGTAGACAAGCGTACGCATCAACCGGGCGCCGTGGAACGGCCTCAGCCGGAAAGAGCGGCTCAGCCCGCCGCGAGCTGTTCCTTCACATCGGTCGCGTACTCGTTGACGTACTCCTGGCCGGAGAGCTCCTGGATCGCCCGCATGATGTCGTCGGTGATCTCGCGGTAGAGCCGGGCGTCGCGCTTGCGACCGTCGTATTTGGCCAGGTCCATCGGCGGTCCGAACTTCACTGCGACCGGGCCCTTCTTGGGCATCTTCTGCCCAGGCGGCTGCACCTCGAACGAGCCGATGACCGCGCACGGCAGCAACGGGGCGCCGGACTCCACCCAGAGCCGTGCCACACCGACCCGGCCGCGGTAGAGGCGGCCGTCCGGGGAGCGGGTGCCTTCGGGGTAGATGCCGAGCAGGTTGCCTTCGGTCAGGACCTCCCCGGCGGTGGCGATCGCGGCCAGCCCGGCCCGCCCGCTGTCCCGGTCGACCGGCTTCTGGCCCAGAGCGTTGAACAAGCTCGCGGTCACCGTCCCGACGAAGCCCTGCCCGGTGAAGTACTGCGCCTTCGCCAGGTAGATCACCTTGCGGTGGAGCACGTGCGGGACGAAGAAGTGGTCGGAGAAGGAGACGTGGTTGCCGGCCAGGATCGCCGGGCCGACCGTCGGAACGTGCTCGCGCCCGCTCACCGAGGGATGGAAGACCGCCTGGACCACGGGTCCCAGGAAGATCTTCATCCCCCTGTAGAGCACGGCGGAGCCCTCCCGGACGGTCTGCGGCCGGGGCGCAGCTCCCCGTCGCGCAAAACTCTAGTGGGGCAGGGGTGCTCAACCCTTAGCGGCCAGCTTCGCTGCTGCGAACTCGGCGTACCAGCGCACGACGTCGGGGTTGTCGACGGCCGCCAGGTTCGCCGCCTTCTCCAGCGGGATCCCCTGCAACATCCGCTTCACCGGGACCTCGAGCCGCTTGCCGGTGAGGGTGTGCGGGATCGCGGGGGCGGCGATGATCTCGTCCGGCACATGGCGCGGGGTGCGCTTGGTCCGCAGCTCCTTCTTGATCTTGTCGATCAACGCCTCGTCGAGCACGTGCCCCGCGGCCGGGACCACGAACAGCGGTAGGTAGTAGCCACCGCCGGGCTGCTCGACGCCGACCACGAGGGTCTCGGCCACCTCCGGCAGGGCCTCGACGACGCCGTAGAAGTCGCTGCTGCCGAGCCGGACGCCGTCCCGGTTCAAGGTGGCGTCGGAGCGGCCGTGGATGACGACGGAGTTGTCGGTCTCCATGGTGATCCAGTCGCCGTGCCGCCACACTCCGGGCCACGGCTCGAAGTAGGACTCCTGGTGGCGCACGCCGTCCGGGTCGTTCCACAGGTAGAGCGGCATCGAGGGCATCGGCTCGGTGACCACGAGCTCGCCGAGTTCGCCGACGACCGGCTTGCCGTCGTCGTCCCAGGCCGAGAGCGCGACACCGGCGATCGGGCCGGCGATCCGGCCGGCCCGGACCGGCAGCAGGTCGTTGCCGCCGACGAAGCAGCCGCAGATGTCGGTGCCGCCGCTGGTGGAGTCCAACCGCAGGTCGGACGAGACGTTCTCGTAGACCCAGGGGTAGCCGGCGGTCGGCAACGCGGAGCCACTGACCAGCAGGGTCCTGAGGGCGGACAGGTCGACCCGGTCCTTGGGCACGATACCGACGTTCTGCGCCGCGGTGACCAGCGCCGCGCCGAGGAAGAAGGCCCGGGCCTTGGTCATGCCCGCGACCTCCCACAGCACGCCGAAGTCGGGATGGCCGGGGCTGCCCTCGTAGAGCACGACGGTCGCGCCGCAGGCGAGTCCCATCAACTGCGCGTTCCAGAGCACCCAGCCGGTGGTCGTGTAGACGAAGTAGGTGTCCTCGGGCCGCAGGTCGATGTAGAGCCGGCCCCACTTCATCCCCTCGAGCGTGATGCCGCCGTGCCCGTGCACCAGGCCCTTGGGCAAGCCGGTGGTGCCCGAGGTGAACAGCACCCACAGCGGGTGGGAGAAGTCGACCTGGGCGAACTCCGGGGGTGCCTCTGTCGCCGTGGCGTCGGCCCAGGTGCTCACCGCGGGTCCGTCCGTGGCGTACGGCGGCAGCGCCTCGGAGGGGAACGCGTAGGGCACGTGCACGATCTGACGCAGCGTCGGAAGACTGCCGGCCAGGCGGACCGCGACGTCGCGGCGGTCCATCGTGCGTCCGTTCCAGTGGTAGCCGTCGATCACGATCAGGACGGTCGGCTCGAGCTGGGAGAGCCGGGCGATAGTGCCGTCCGCACCGAAATCCGGGGAGCCGACCGCCCACACGGCCCCGACCGCGGCGACGGCCAGAGCGGCGATGACCGCGTGCTCGATGTTCGGCAGATAGGCGGCGACCCGATCGCCGGGCTGGACGCCGGCGGCCCGGAGCCAGGCGGCGAAGGCGGCCGTGTCTCGCCGCACGTCGCCGCGGGTCAGATTCCGAGGGGCGAGCGGGACCCCGGCGTGCGGTTCGCGCAGGCAGATCAGCGCGGTCTCGTCGTCCGCGCCCGGGCGGAGGCACTGCTCGGCGAAGTTCAGCCGCGCGCCGGGGAACCACCGCACCCCGGGCATGGTGTCGCCCTCGCGGACGGCGGTGTACGGCGCCGAGGCGTTGATGCCGACGAAGTCCCAGACGGCGGCCCAGAACCGGTCCACCTCTTCGGTCGACCAGGCCCACAGGGCGTCGTGGTCCGAGAAGTCGCGGCCCTCGCGCTCCCCCAGCCAGGTGAGGAACGCCGCCATCGTGGATTCGGCGACCCGTTCCGGTGAGGCCTGCCACAGGACCGGGCCCAACGGGTCGTCCGCGGGTGCGCCGGCGGGAGGACCAGCGGGGGTGACCTGCGTCATCAAAAACCTCCGGGACGTGGGTGCTGCGCCATTGTTGTCCGACGGGCCGAGGAATCTCCTGTCCGGAGCACACGAAGGTGTACGGCAGTATTTGGCTGTGCAGGACAGATTGCGGACCCTTTCCCTGGCCACCGCCGCCACTCTCGCGGCCCTCATCAGCATGACCGGGTGCGGTGACGACGGCGGGACCTCGACCCCGGGGCCGGACTCCACGAGCGCGGCCGCGGCGCCGGACCTGGGCTTCGCGGTCACCCCGTCCGCCTACGGCGACCCCTGGAGCGGGGCCCTGGACGCGGCCGCCCAGGCGCCCCCGGTGGCCCAGTTCCTGGCCCGCGGCATCGCCTCCGCGGACAAGTTGTCGGGCGATCTGGCCTCCCCCGCCTCGGACCTGGCCGCGCAGCTCACCGGGCTTCTGGCCACCCACGTCTACGCCACCGGTTCGGCGGTCAGCACCGTCTACGCCACCGAGCAGAAGAGCCCCCAGGCCGAGGCCGCCTGGGCCGCGGTGGAGACCAACTCCCGGACCCTGATCCAACTGGTGGAGTCCCTGGAGGCCGAAGCCGCCGGCGAAGGCAAGGGCGGCGGCAAGGGACTGTCCCGGGGAGCCGACACCCCGCCCCCGACCTCGCCGCCGGCCAACCCGAGCGACAAGGGGAAGGGCGACAAGAAGACTCCCTCGCCCGCTCCGACCGCCACCGAGCCGCCGTTCGACCTCGACGACTACGACTTCGGCAAGGCCTGGCGCGAGCACGTCGCCCTGCTCACCGACTACGCCCTGGCCGCCCGGGGAGAGAACACCGCCGACCAGAAGACCGCACGCCGCGAGCTCGACACCTGGCGGCTGCAGGCGGGTCAGTACTTCCGCGAGATCACGAAGGGCCGGATCTCCTCCTCGGCGGTCCGCGCCGATCTGGGTCGCTACCTGGACGCGATGACGGAGGCGATCAACGGCATCGCCGGCAGGGAGGGCGAGAGCTTCGTCGCGCTTCGTGAAGGCGCCGACGAGATGCCGGAGATCACCGCGCGCCTTGCCGCCGGCCTGGCCTCGGCCACCGACCGGACCGGCAGCGTCACCGACGACGCCGCCGAGCTGCGCAACCAGCTCACCGCCACGCTGACCGGGCACTCCTACCTGGCGGTCCTGTCGTTCCAGGTCGCATTCGCCCAGCCGGGCAAGGCCGGTCTGGTCAGTGCCAACTACCGGCGGGTCCAGATCAGCCTGGACGACAACTCCAAGCAGATCGCGGCCCAGGTGCGCGAGCTCGGCGGTCCGGTCAAGGAGGCGGAGTTCCTCCAGGGCTGGCGGATCCACCTGCGCGATCTGGAGAACTACGCGCGCAGCCTGCAGGCCGGGGACCTGGCCGGACGGCGGACCGCGACGGACGCTCTGAACACCTACCTCGGCACCGTCTCGACGTTCTTCAAGGGCATCACCGGTGGGGCGATCGACCCGGCCAATGCCGACAAACGGCTCCGGGCGCAGCTTGCTGCGATGATCGGGGTCGTGGATGCCCTGCAAGGGGCCTTCCACCCCAGCTGAGGGGACCAAGCCGGTGCGAGCGCCGTTCCGAAGAGACGACATGAGCGAGAGACCGGCGGGGCTGCGTGCAGTCCGAGACGTCCCGGCCGAGGATCAGGCCCCCGAGCGCCTCGAGGACCTCATGGTCCGGGTGGCCAAGGGCGACAACGCGGCCTACGAGGCTGTTTTCACCCGGGTCTCCGGCCCGGTGTACGGCCTGATCCGTCGCGTTCTGCGCGATCCGGCGCAGTCCGAAGAGGTGTCCCAGGAGGTCCTGGTGACCGTTTGGCGCAACGCCTCGCGCTTTGACGAGAACCAGGGCTCGGCGATGGCCTGGATCATGACGATGGCCCACCGCCGCGCGGTGGACCGGGTGCGGTCCGAGCAGGCGGCGACCGAACGGGTCCGCAAGCTGGCCCCGCGAACGTACGAGCCGGCCTACGACGACGTCTCCGAGAGCGTGGAGATCCGGCTGGAGAAAGAAGCGGTGCGCCGCTGCCTGGGGTCGTTGACCGAGCTGCAGCGCGAATCCGTCGGCCTGGCCTATTACGGCGGCTACACCTACCGCGAGGTGGGCGAACTGCTGGACGTGCCACTCGGCACAGTGAAGACGAGAATGCGCGACGGCCTGATTCGCCTGCGCGACTGCCTGGGAGTGACCGCATGAGCGCCGCAGACCTAGACCTAGACCTGCACCTGCTCACCGGCGCATATGCGACCGGAGCACTGACCAATGAGGAACACGACGCCTTTGTCGCGCATCTGAGGAGCTGCGCGAACTGCCGGGACGAGGTGGCCGAACTGGTCGCCACCGCGACCCTGCTGGGCATCGCGGCGGCCGAGCGGCCGCCGGCGGGCTTCCGCGAGCGTCTGATGGCCGAGGTTGCGCAGACGCGCCAGCTGCCGCCGTTGGTCAGCACACTGGCCGAGGCGAGGGCCCGCAAGGGCTCCTCCCGGATGAGTCGCTGGACGATGTCCGCCGCCGCTTCGGCGGTCGTGGTTGCCGTCGGGCTGGGCGCCTGGGGGCTGAACTCGGGCGACTCGGGTCTCTCCGTCGACGAGATCACCGCGGTGCAGACCGCGGCCGATGCCGAGACCTTTAACGCGGCCAACGGTGCGGTCAAGGCAGTCCTGACCGTCTCCCGCAGCACAGGCGACATGGTCTTCATGGCCCACGGCTTGCCCGACGCCGGCGCGAAGCGCACCTACCAGGTGTGGCTGCTCGGCCCGGGTTCGGCCGTGACCTCGATGGGCACCTTTGACAGTGACGGCAAGGCGAACACCACCCGGCTGTTCAACGGCCCGGGCGACGCGAGCGCGTTGGCTGTGACCAAGGAGCCGGCCGGTGGCTCGACCCGCCCGACCACGAAGCCGGTGCTGGCGATGGACCTCCCCCGCGAGGCCTGAGCGCGGCCCGCCCGAAACACGGGGTTTTTGGAGTTCATCAGGATTTCGCCCTGCCTAACCACGTGTCAGTAGGTACTCCAGAGACGGACGGTGCAGGCTGTGCATGTGACAACGACGATCACTGACACGCTGACGTGTCGACACGAGCCCGCCTGCCCGCCTGCAGCCGCCCCCAACCGGGAGGCCGCCCTGACCCTGGTCTGCTATCCGGAGCAGGGCTGGAGCCTGCTCTGCAACGGCGTCGTCCTGTTCGACGACACCGGAGAACTGTTGCCTGACGGCGAAGTGGTCGCCCCCCGGCGCCCCACGGACCCCGGACAGGGCACAAGCACAAGCGCCGCCTGAGCCTCTCGGCTCGGCGGCGCTTTTCGTTGTGGAGGGCGGGTCTAGCCGGTCTTGCGGGCCCGGCGCTGGGCCAGTTCATCGGCCGGAGTGTCACTGGCCGGTTCGGGGCGCTCGCCCGGCAGCTCGGCCAAGGATCCCTCGACCTCCTGCCAGACCCGGCCTACGGCGATGCCGAACACGCCCTGCCCGCCCTGGAGCAGGTCGACGACCTCTTCCGCGGATGTGCACTCGTACACGGTGGCGCCGTCGCTCATCAGGGTGAGCGTGGCCAGGTCGGAGATGCCGCGGTGGGCCAGGTGGGTGACCGCCTGGCGGATCTGCTGCAGCGAGACGCCGGCGTCCAGGAGGCGCTTGACGATCTTGAGCACCAGGATGTCGCGGAAGCCGTAGAGCCGCTGCGTCCCGGAGCCGGTCGCCGGGCGGATGCTCGGCTCGACCAGCCCGGTGCGGGCCCAGTAGTCCAGCTGCCGGTAGGTGATGCCGGCAGCGGAGCAGGCGGTCGGGCCGCGGTAGCCGACGTCCTCGGACAGGTGCGAGATGTCCGGCTCGAACAGGAGTCCCTGCTCGCCCGCGGCCAGCACGGCGCGCGGATCCGGCGTGGCGCCGGGGGCCGTGGTACCCGGGGTGTCGCTCATGGCGCCTCCTGCCAGATTCCGGTGCTGGTAATTACACCGGAGACGTTTCTGTTGTCGAAGGTAGGAGGGTTGCACCGAGCCGTCAACGCAACTCGCCGTCCGAGCGTGGGGCGTGAGTGGCAGTTGGGACAGTTGTTACTGAGACAGGGTCAGTTCGTCGTTCAGGGGGTGACACCCCCTGAATTGATCAGCCGGTGGTGTCGAAGTCCTCGGGCGAAATCTGGTCCAGGAACTCCCGGAACTTCTCGACCTCGTTTTCCTGCTCGTCCGGGATGGCGATCCCGGCCTCGTCGAGGACCTCTTCACTGCCGAAGATCGGGGTTCCGGTGCGCAGAGCCAGGGCGATCGCATCCGAAGGCCTTGCGCTCACCTCGATGCCGCCGGAGAAGTGCAGCTCGGCATAGAAGACTCCGTCGCGCAGCCCGGTGATCCGGACCTGCACGAGCTCCTGGCCCAGGGCCTCCAGGACGTCGCGGAACAGATCGTGGGTCATCGGCCGGGCCGGCACCACACCCTGTTGGGCGAACGCGATCGCGGTGGCTTCGACGGCCCCGATCCAGATCGGCAGGTAGCGCTCCCCCGACGTCTCCCTCAGCAGGACGATCGGCTGGTTGGCCGGCATCTCCACACGCACACCGACCACGTCGAGAGGGTTCACGTTCGCCACAGTACCCGGGGTCAGGGGCTCAGGGTGTGGCGAAGCCCAGCCTGCAACAGGGCCGAGTGCAGGCGCGCCAGACGGGTCGCGAGCTCCGTCGCGTTCTCCCGGCTGCGCTCCAGTCCGGCGCCGCCACGGCGTCGGGTATTGGGCTGGACGACGAGCTGTTCGACCAGGCCGACCTCACGATCCGCGGCGCCTTTGAAGGCGCGCAGATGACGTGGTTCGAGCCCGAATCGCCCCAGTTCGGCCACGATCGTCGCGATCACCACGTCGTCGGCGTCGTAGTAGCCGCCGCGCCGCCGGTGCAGCAGTCCGGACTCGTCGATGGCGGCCAACTGGTCGGGGTCGAGCCCGGTCTCGGCCAGCATCTGCTCGCGCGTGAGGCGGACCTCGGACGGGCGCAGGTCGAACTGCGGGTGCGGGCCGGGTGCGCTCCCGCCCCGGTCCACCGCCGGGCCCTCGCCGGCGTCGATCGCCTCGAGCTGGTCCCGGATCACCCGCAACGGCAGGTAGTGGTCGTGCTTGGCGGTAAGGACGTAGCGCAGCCGCTCGACGTCGCGGGTGGAGAACTTGCGGTACCCGGCCGGAGTGCGCGCCGGCTCGACCAGTCCGGCAGCTTCGTAGAAGCGGATCTTGGAGATCGTCAGTTCCGGGAAGTCCGGCCGCAGGCAGGCCAGCACCTCCCCGATGCTGAGGTGGCTGCCCCCGGCCGGCATTGCCGCACTCAAGACAAACTCTCCGTCCCGGCCTCCTCGCCCAGTGCGCCCGGCGCCGAGGCGAAGAAGACGAGACGGTACTTGCCGATCTGGACCTCGTCGCCGCCGGTGAGGACGGCCTCCTCGATGCGTTCCCGGTTGACGTAGGTACCGTTGAGGCTGCCCGCGTCCTTGACCCGGAAGGTGCCGTCACCGACGCGCTCGAAATCCGCGTGCCGCCGCGAGACGGTCACGTCGTCGAGAAAGATGTCGCTGTCCGGATGCCGGCCGGAGCGGGTCTGCTGGGCGTCGAGCAGGAAGCGACTGCCGGACTGCGGGCCGCGCTGGACGATCAACAGAGCCGAGCCCGGCGGCAACGCGTCGACAGCGGCCTGGTCGCCGGGTGAGAGCAGACCGGCCTCGGCCTCCACCTCCAGGCCGGCGATCGAGATGCTCGAGGTGTTCTCCGACCCGTCCGGCCCGCCGCCGGCCAGGGCGGCACCACAGTTCGGGCAGAACCGGGCGTCGTCAGGAGGCCGGTGGCCGCACTGGCTGCAGAACATTGCTCCGGCCTTTCCCTGTACCTGAGGTTGAGCGTGAGTGCGAACCTATTTGTGGCGGTCAACGAGGGTCAACCGGGTCCGTCACATCGTCCGGTATGCGGGTCTACCCGATCGCGGCGGTGTACTCCGCGGCGGTCAGGAGTTCCTTGAGCGACTTCGGGTCGTCCGGCCGGACCTCGAACATCCAGCCCCCGCCGTACGGTTCGGAGTTGACCAGTTCGGGTGCGGTCTCGATCGCCGAGTTCACCGCGACGATCTCCCCGGAAACCGGGGCGTAGATCTCGCTGACGCTCTTGGTCGACTCCAGCTCCCCGCACGGGGAACCGGCCACGACCCTGTCCCCCGGTTGGGGCAGTGAGACGAACACGATGTCGCCCAGTTGCTCCTGGGCGTGGTCGGTGATGCCGACGCGGATCGAGCCGGACTCGGTGTCCTGTGCCCACTCGTGTTCGGCGGTGTACTTCAGCTCGTCGGGGACGGACATCCGGGCCTTTCGTGCGGGTCGGTCTGCGCGATCAGTTCGTCTCGCTCGGGCGGGCGTAGTCGAGGTCCGCGGCCGGGCGCGTGGCGTCCACCGTGACCTGCCTGCGGGTCTCGACGGTGGGAGTCGCCCCCCGTTCGCCGAGCACCGCGAACACCCCGCCGGGAATCCGCAACGCGGGGTCGAGGGTATCTGGGTCGCCGATGACCTTGAACAGGTACGGGGCGGTCACCACCACGCCGTCGATCTGCACGCTGCCGGGGGCGGCATCCAGGAAGTCGGTGCTCGCGACCACGCGCACATCGTTGATCTGGACGGCCTCGGCTCCGGCGTCGCGCAGCTCCTGCAGGGTGTCCAGCAGGACCGCTGCGTCCACCTTCTGCTGGGAGTCGACGATGCGCAGCAGGATGCCCGGACCGCGGGCCGGCACGGTGCCGGCCAGGATGCCCAGCACCGAGCGACGGTCCTGGGCCTCGGACAGCGCCGCCTTGGACCGGTCCGAGCCGGACTGCAGCTCCGAGCGACGCTGCTCCAGGTCGCGGACCTCGCTGTCAAGGCGCTCGGAGCGGTCGTTGAGGTCGTCCAGGATGCGGATCAGGTCGCTCTGCCGGGCGGTGCGCAGGTTGTTGTCGTCGGCCTGCAGGCGCAGTTGGACGACGGCGAAGAACCCGAGCAGGCCGCACAGCACCGCGATCACGAATTGGGTCGGCGCGGCCCGGCGGACCCGCAGGGCGGTGATCAGGCCGCGGAAACCGGCGGGGGGCGGGGAGAAGCCGGGCTCGACGCGCGGCAGCGTCGAGGGCACCTGCGGCATCGGGGCCTCCGGCTCGGCCGCTGCCGCATCCTGGGCCGCCTGACCGCCGAACTGGTGCCCCGCGATCAGCAGGGTCTCGTCCTCCCGCTCCGGCGGCGCGCCGTAGTCGAGGCTGGCGTCCGGCTTGTCGTCCCGCTCGTCGTTCTGCATGTCGTCGGCCATAACTCAGGCCGAGAGCAGGTGGCGCCGGATCGCGGCGACGTTGGAGAAGATCCGGATGCTGAGCACGACGATGATCCCGGTGGTCAGCTGCCCGCCCACGCCGAGCCGGTCGCCGATGAAGACGACCAGGACCGCGACCAGCACGTTGGCGATGAACGAGACCACGAAGACCTTGTCGCTGAAGATTCCGTCCAGCAGCGCTCGCAGGGCACCGAAGAGCGCGTCGAGCGCGGCCACCACCGCGATCGGCAGGTAGGGCTGCATCCAGACTGGCACGGTCGGGTCGAAGACCAACCCGAGCGCGATGCCGACCATCAGGCCGAGAGCGCCAATCATCGGTCGGTCCGTGCGGGACTCGAAGCGGCCGCACTCGGTGCGGTTGTCGGGGCGGGGCTCAGCGGGGCCGGCTTCGTCGGGGCGGGATTCGGTGTGGCGGGCTTCGGTTCGCCGGCGAGCGCGTTGCGCAGGGTCACGCCGCTGGCGGCCGGGAGGCGCAGGTCCTTCTCCGTGGTCACGGTGAAGCGGATGCCGAATCCCTCCAGGGTGTGGAACCAGCGCCCGCCGGGCCCGTCGACGAAGTCGACCTCGAGGTCGTCGGGGTTCCCGATCGCCAGCACCTCGTACGGCGGGCTCAGGGGCCGGTAGGCGACCAAGATCGCGTCCCCGGCGGAGCGCACCGCGGTGAGTTGGGTCAGGCGCTGCCCGTTCACCGACACCGCCTCGGCGCCGGCCGCCCAGAGTCCGTTGAGCAGGCGCTGCAGATCGGTGTCGAGCACCCGGCCGGTGGCGCTGTCGGCGCGCAGATCGCCGTTGGGCGCGTCGTCGACGACGATCCTGATCCCCGGTCCGCGCACTGCGCTGACGCCGGCGAGGGCGGAGAGACGTTCGAGCTCGGTGCGGGCGGCGGAGCCGGCGGAGGTCGCGGCGAGCGCGTCGTCCCGGGCGCCGTCGACCTCGGCGCGGAGCCCGACCAGGCGACGCTGCAACTCGTCGGCCTGCTCGGTCTCGGTCCGGACCCGTTCGATCAGGTCGTCGCGGGCCTGCGCGACCGCCGGGGCGTTGTCGTGGGTCTGCTGCGCGGCAACGGTCAGTACCAGGC
>NZ_JACDFE010000332.1 GCF_013815995.1 Sporichthya sp. | reverse complement strand
CGCCGGGCGAGTGCGTCGGCGTCGAGCGGCGCGGGCCACTCGTACTCGCGGACGATGCCGCGCTGCGGGTTCTGGGCCTCCGGCGCCGGCTCGTCCACCCACGGCCCGCCCGGGTCCAGGCCACGGGCGTCGGTGAAGGCCCGGATCGCCGTGAGGTACTCCGACGGCCCACGCCGGCGCTTCTGCGTCGGACCCCACCAGTGCGAGGACGCCACCAGACGCGCCCGCGGGCGGGTGCACGCGACATAGGCCAGCCGGCGCTCCTCGTGCTCGGACTGCTCGCGTATCGCGTCCTCGCACGCCTTCACGGCCTTGGTGGTCCACTCGCCCACCCCGGGCAGGGCGTCGCGGTCCCCCCGCAGCGGGATCGGCATCGCATCCCCGCGCCGGGTCCACAGTGCGCGACCGCGGTTGGACGGGAACACCTTGTCGGTGACGTCGGGCAGCACG
Source organism: Sporichthya sp. (assembly GCF_013815995.1). Classification (GTDB taxonomy): domain Bacteria; phylum Actinomycetota; class Actinomycetes; order Sporichthyales; family Sporichthyaceae; genus Sporichthya. The sequence continues at coordinate 2,921 of NZ_JACDFE010000332.1, read as the reverse complement.
ACGACGTCCCACTCCAGGCCCTTGGCCTTGTGGGCGGTCATCAGCTTCACCGAGTCGCCGGGGCCGGGCGTGGCCGAGTCCAGCCCGCGCTCGTGCTCCTCGGCGGCGCGCAGGTAGGCCAGGAACGCGGCCACCGAGGAGTCGCCCTCCAGGTCGGAGAAGGACGCCGCGACGTCGAGGAACGCGGCCAGCGACTCGCGCCGGCGGGAGGCCAGCGCGTGCGGGGCGGCGGCGATCTCCACGTCCAACCCGGTCACCGCGATCACCCGGTGCAGCAGGTCCAGCAGCGGTTCGCCGCCGTGCCGGCGCAGTTCGGCGATCTCCCGGTCCAGGGCGTCGAACCGGGCGCGGGCGGCGCCCGAGTACCCGAGGTCACCGGGGGCGGCCAGGGCGTCGGAGAGCGAGACCAGTTCGGCCAGGTCGGTGACCGCGATCGCGGTCTCCAGGCTCTTGCCGTCGCCGCGCGGCACCGCCACCAGGTCCCGGGCCCGGCGGCCGAGCAGGGCGAGGTCGCGCAGGCCGATCCGCCAGCGCGGCCCGGAGAGCAGCCGCACCATTGCGGTGTTCGCGGTGGCCTCGTCAAGAACCTCGAGTACGGCGATCACGTCGGCGACCTCGGGCAGGTGGACCAGGCCACCGAGACCGACCACCTCGACGGGGATGTCGCGGCGGGTGAGCTCGCCGTGCACCGGGCCGATGTCGCGAGTGGCCCGGACCAGGACCGCGATCTCGCGCGCCGGAACCCCGTCGGCCATCGCCGCCGCGACCTGCTCTCCGATCCAGCCGATCTCCTCGGAGTAGGTCTCGAACAGGCCGGTGCGGATCTCCCCCAGCCCCCGGGAGGCGGCCGAGGCCAGCAGCGGTTCGACGCCGGCGTGCAGGTCCCGCAGCGGCGCGGCCAGACCGTTGGCCAGGTCGAGGATCGTCTCGCCGTTGCGCCGGTTCTCCCGCAACGTGTACCGACGGGCTGGAGCTGACGAACCGTCAGGTTCCCGCCGCGCGAAGTGCTCCGGGAATTCCTCCAGGTTGGCGACGGACGCGCCGCGCCAGCCGTAGATGGCCTGGCACGGGTCGCCGACCGCGGTCACCGGGTGACCGCCGCCGAACAGGCCGACCAGCATCCGGCGCTGGGCCACCGAGGTGTCCTGGTACTCGTCCAGCAGCACGACGCGGTACTGCGCGCGCAGCGCCTCCCCCACCGGCGGGCACTGCTCGGCCAGTCGCGCACCGAGGGCCATCTGGTCGCCGAAGTCGACGAGGTCGCGCTCGGCCTTGGCCGCCCGGTACGCCTCGACCAACTCGGTGTACTCCAGGCGGCGGCGGGCCGCGGTGATCGCCTCGGCGATCTTCACGGGCGGAGCAGGATCGCCCTCGCCGGGTTCGAGCCGGGCCAGCAGGGCACGGTCGTGCGCGCGCAGGTCGTCGAGGTCGACGAGGTGCTCGGAGATCTCGCTCTCCAGGGCGAGCAGGTCGACCACGAGGTCGACCAGCCGCTTCTCCAGCGCGGGGAACGGGCCGCGGGCGCGGCAGATCACCCGGGCCGCGAGCTGGTAGCGGGCCGAGTCGGCCAGCAGCGTCGCGTGCGGCTCGACGCCGAGGCGCAGGCCGTGCTCCTCGATCAGGCGCGCGGCGAAGGAGTGGTAGGTCGCGACCGTGGGCTCGCCGACGTCCTCCCCCTCCTCGATCGCGCCCGGCGCCGGCGTCACGCCGCCCTTGGCCAGGGCCGCGCGCACGCGTTGGCCGAGTTCACCGGCCGCTTTGTTGGTGAAGGTCAGGCCGAGCACGGCGTCGGCGGGCACCTGCCCGGTGCCGACCAGCCACACCACGCGGGCGGCCATCACGGTCGTCTTGCCCGAGCCGGCACCGGCCACGATCACGGCCGGTTCGAGCGGGGCGGTGATCGCGGCCAGCTGCTCGGAGGAGTACGGGACGCCGAGAGCCTCGAGGAGGTCCTGACGGGTGTGAATCATTCGATCACCTGACGGCCCTCGGCCCGGCCACTGCAGCAGCGGCGGTACTCGCAGTTGTCGCAGCCCTCGGACGGCAGCGGGGTGAACCGCTCCGCCCGCACCCGCGTGGCCGCGGCGGCGAGCAGCTCGAGGGCCCAGGCCGGGTCGGCGGCGTCGGAGGTCGCGTCCTGCGCCCGCACGCCGGGCATCCCGTCCTTGCTGATCTGACGGAGCATCACCAGCTCGGCGCCACCGCTGGACCGGGTCGCGCCCTCGAGCGCCTCCAGCGCACCGGCCTCGACCGCGACCTGGTAGGTGGCGAGCTGGGGATGCGCGGCCGCGTCGCCCTTGGACACATCGCTCTTGCTGGTCTTGAAGTCGATCACCCGCATCCGGCCTTCGGCATCGCGTTCGACGCGGTCCAGGGACCCGCGCAGGCGCACCGGCTCCGGCTCCATCTCCACCGTGACGTCGAAGCCGACCTCGGCCCCGACCAGCTCGCGCCCGGGCCGGCCGTCGTGCCAGACCAGGAACGCCGCCAGCGCCTTGCGCGCCGCCTCCCGCTCCACGGCCGACTGCCAGGGCGCGTCGAAGGTGATCTCGGCCCACACCGTGTCCAGCCGCTTCATCAGGTCGTCCAGGTCGGTGACTCCGGTGCGCGCCACCTCCTCGGCGAGGGCGTGCAGGACGTTGCCGAAGCTCATCCGGACCGTCGGCGCGGAGTCCGCGTGCACCTCGCGGCGCAGGAACCACTGCAGCGGGCAGGTCGTGATGCCGTCGATGGTGCTGGCGGACAGGGCGAGCGGGGAGTCGGGGTCGCGGACCGGGATCTCGGACTCACTCGGTTCGACCACGCCCCACCAGCGCTCCGGGGCCGCGGACGGGATCAGCGGGCGCCCCGCGGGGTCGTGGGCGTCGGCCAGGACGGCCAGGCGCGCGGCCGCGACCTTGCGCAGCGACGCGGAGCTGGCC
>NZ_JACDFE010000331.1 GCF_013815995.1 Sporichthya sp. | reverse complement strand
GGGCGGGCGCCTCGCCCTGCCACTTGACAGGAGTCGCCTACATATCAGGAGGGCGGGCTTATCCACCGCCTACGCCCTCTACAGACAACTCTGCCCCCAGGAAATCCCTCCCTGGCCTCCTGAACCTCCGTGGTCGCCTGCATTTGATGCCAGATTTGATGCCACGCGGATCCCGTTGCCGACTCGCCTGCAGCTGGGGACAACTACCCGAGCAGGCCGAGGAACTCGTCCATGGTGAGGCCAGCTTGGCGAAGGATCGAAGCCAGAGTGCCGCGCGCGACCTCGCGATGTAGCGGGACGATCGCAGTGCGACCGCCGGCGTCGCGCAACTTGGCGTGGCTGCCCCTGGTCGACACGTGCGTGAACCCAGCGCGTTCGAGGATGGCAACGATCGCCGCTCCAGAGAGCAGTGGGAGCTTTGGGCTCACGCCGAAATGCGGAACTCGATCGGCGTCACTAGCGGGTGGGCGAGATCGGCGGGATCAGCCTCGTCCTCGAAGTACAACTCCAGCGCCTCACGCAGGTTCGCCAGCGCGTCGTCGACGGTCTCGCCCTGGCTGGCCACCTCGACCTCAAGGCAACGCGCGACGTGCCAGTCGCCGTCCTTGGTCACGGCAGCGGTCAACGTCCTCGATGCGCTCACCCGAACAGGATAGTCCGAGTCGGCGACATCGCCAGGTGAACGGTTTGTGGCACGGACCGTGGTGCCCCCGGGCGGAATCGGAGATCGCGACGACTCGGCCAGCGGCCCGGGGTGATGGCGGGCGGACGTGCTATCCAGGACGGAGGGTGCGGCCCCTGAGCGGCTAGGCGAATTCGGAACTGAGGACTGCGGTAGTGCCCTTCCGAATCAGTCGCCACTGAGGTCCGGCGCGCGGAGGAGGCCGTTCATGCCACGTGGCGGTGGAGGAACGTGGTGGTGCCTGATCTACAAATCGCTATCATGGGGGCATGCGAGCCTCAGGTGTCACGGCGGGGGAGTTACTGCGTCAGGCGCGGCACGCTGCCGGCCTGACCCAGCGTGAGCTTGCCCGACGCGCGGGGGTGAGTCAGAGCGTGATCGCGGCCTACGAGACGGACTCTCGGGAGCCTGCCCTGTCCACTTTGGCGGCGCTGGTAGAGGCGTCGGGCTTGAGCCTGGAGGTGTGTGTGGGTGCTCCTTTGATTGCTGCGATGCCAGCGGCCACCGGGCCGATCGGGCGTCGGTTACGCCGTCGCCGGGGTGCGGTGCTCGCGCTGGCGGCGAAGCACGGGATGAGCAACCTGCAGGTGTTCGGCAGCGTCGCGCGCGGGGACGACGGACCGGAATCGGACCTCGATCTGATGGTTCGCCTGCCCGAGGGGGCGGGCCTGTTCGCGATCGGCCGGTTCGCCGAGGAGTTAGAGGAGCTGCTTCAGGTCCCGGTCGACGTCGTGCCAGAAGGGACGCTCAAGCAACGGATGCGGTCCAGGGTTGAGCCGGATCTGGTGGCGTTGTGAGTCGAAGCGATGAGGACCGTCTACTCGACATCGTTGCCGCGATCGAGGCCATCCGCCGGCACGTCGAGCGAGGCGGCATCGAGGACGGCCTGATCTTCGATGCGGTGCGTGCCCGGCTGATGGAGATCGGTGAAGCGGTCAAGGATGTCGACCCGAAGCTGCTGGCGCAGCAACCGTCTATCCCGTGGCGGCGGATCGCCGCGATGCGCGACCAGCTCGCGCATCGTTACTTCGACACGTCCCATTCGATCGTGGCCCAGACCGTCGTGAACGATCTCGGGGAGTTGGAGGCGTCCGTTCGCGTGCTGCTCCAGGCCATCGGGAGCGGCTGATTGCCGCACTTTGGCGGCGCGGCCGGGCTGTCCGCCGGTCGCGATAGACCCACTCGCCGACCAGAGTGAGTGCGTGGTGCCCCCGGGCAGAATCGAACTGCCGACACCCGCTTTAGTTAGGAGGACGGTCGACATCGTTGACCACGGCCTCTACAGGCATCTCCGATTGCAGATGAACCCTCCACAACCTCCCTGGGCGCCGGTGGTTGCCGCAGCTTCATGCCACGTTTCATGCCATGCCGGTGTGGGTCAGGCGCCGGCCCGCCGGTTCACGACGATCTGGTGGACCGTCAGTTCTGCGCCGACAAACCAAACGAGCTGTGGCTGCCCGATATCACCGAACACCCCACCGGTGAGGGGAAGCTGTACTTGTGCGCGATCAAAGACGTGCACGCCGGACGGATCGTCCGCTCACCCGCGACACCAGAAACGGGCACGCCGGACGTCAGTCGGGTTACTGACCAACGCTCCTAGGCCGTTGATCTCACGGCGGCCCGTTCGGCGCTGCTCTGACGCCGATCTGTCCGATCGTCACGAGATCTGACGTACCGTCAGGTCGCGGGTTCACGCTCACGGTCGTCACATCCCGACGGCTACCGCTGCGCCGGGCCGCCCACGCCGGGGCGCGTGGGCGACGAATCATTCCCGGCCTGCGGGTAGTGTTGCTGGGTGGAGACATCACCGCCGGGCGCGCCGGATCCGTGCGACGGGATCGCGCTCGGCGTCGAAGAGGAGTTCCACGTCCTGGACCGGGCGACCCGGGAGCTGGTGGCGCGAGCGCCGGACCTGCTGGCCCATCTGCCTGACCAGTCCTACGTCGCCGAACTGCACCGCAGCGTGGTCGAGGTCAAGAGCAGCGTCTGCACCACCCTGGACGACCTGAGGGCCGACCTGCGTCGCACCCGCGCATTGCTGGTGGACACGGCCGGGCGGGAGAATCTCGGCGTGGTAGCGGCGGGCACGGTCCCGTTGGTGGACCCCGCCGATATCGCGGTCACCGGGGCTGGCCGGTTCCGGCAGATGCTGGAGGACTACAAGCTCCTCGTCCGTGAGCAGTTGATCTGCGGCCTGCAGGTGCATGTGCAGGTCACCGACCGCGACCTGGCGGTGCGGCTGGCGGGACGTGTCGCGCCCTACGTCCCGGTCCTGCTCGCCCTGTCGGCGAGCTCGCCGTTCTGGCATGGCGAGGACACCGGCTACGCCAGCGCGCGTTCGCTGGTGTGGCAGCGCTGGCCGACCGCGGGTCAGCTGCTGCAGAGCGACACCGCGGCCGAGTACGACGAACTGGTCGCGGATCTGGTGAAGTCGCAGACCATCAGCGATGCCGGGATGATCTATTTCGACGTCCGCCCGTCGGCCCATCTGCCGACCCTGGAACTGCGCGCTCCCGACGCCTGCCCGGACGTCGACGACGTCATCCTGCTGGCCGCGCTGTTCCGGGCTCTGGTGCGCCGCGAGTGGGCGGCGGTCACCGACAAGGCCCCGACGGTCCGGCACCCGGCGCTGCTGCGGGCCGCGATGTGGCGGGCCGCCCGGTCGGGGCTGGAGGGCGACCTGCTCGACC
>NZ_JACDFE010000009.1 GCF_013815995.1 Sporichthya sp. | reverse complement strand
GCCGACCGTCGCTGGGACTCACGCCAGGCGTCGGTGTCGCCCCACTTGTCCTTGGCCTCCTCCTGGTACTCGGCGATCTTGTCGGTGCCGAAGATCTCGAACTGTTCCTCGGGGGTGAGCGAGATGCCCATCTGTCGTGCCTCCATCTCCTTCTCGATCGCGGCGAGGAGGGCGGCGTTGCGGGACTGCCGCTCGCGCACCAGGCGATGCTGGCGGCGCAGGTGCTCGTCGGTGTCGGTGGCCGGGTCGGCGAGCATCGCCGCGATCTCCTCCAGGGAGAACTCCAGCTCCCGGTAGAACAGGATCTGTTGGAGGCGGCACAGGTCGCCGGAGGAGTACAGGCGGTAGCCGGCCGGGCTGCGTCCCGCGGGCGTGAGCAGCTCGAGCTCGTCGTAGTGATGCAGGGTGCGCACCGAGACGCGCGAGAGCTTGGCGACCTCGCCGACTGTGTACCCGTCCATGCCAACACAGTGAGGGCTCACGCTGCGTGAGGGTCAAGCGAGTTCGCGCGTGTTGTCGGTGACCGGTGGAAGGGTGGAGGGATGACCGAGAAATTCGTCTACGAGCCCAAGGCCGACCTGATCCGCTACCTGCGCACGATCCGCGAGGCGGTGCTCTGGAAGCTGGAGGGGATGTCCGAGTACGACATCCGTCGCCCGATGACTCCGACCGGCACCAACCTGCTCGGCGTGGTCAAGCACCTCGCCGGTGTCGAGATCGGCTACTTCGGCTGGACCTTCGGCCGGGCCACGGACATCAAGCTCGACTGGTACGACCTTGAGGGCGATCCCAACGCCGACATGTACGCCAAGGCGGACGAGACCCGTGATGAGATCGTCGGGCTCTACCGGAAGTCCTGGGAGATCGCCGACGCCACCTTCGCCGAGCTCGGGCTGGACGCCGAGGGCCACGTGCCGTGGTGGCCGGCCGAACGCAACCCGGTGACGCTGCAGGTGATCCTGCTGCACATGGTCGCGGAGACGAACCGGCACGCGGGCCACATCGACATCGTCCGCGAGCTGATCGACAGCCAGGCCGGTCTGCGCGCCGAGAACCCCAACCTGCCCGACGAGATCAGCTGGCCGGAGTACCGCGCCCGGCTGGAGACGCTGGCTGCACGGTTCCTCTGAGGCACGCCGAAGCCGATTGTCATCGTCGCCGCAGGCCACAGATCAACGTTGTGACTTGTGTGGCGTCTCGACACCGAAAGTCGCACCACCCGTTTCAACGTTGATGTGTAGCCGTCGCTTAGGCGCCGGCTCCGCCCGGGGCGGCTGGCAGCACGGTTCCTCGGAGCTCGCCGAAGCCGATTCGCACCCCGTCCGCGCCGGGCGCGGTCGCGCGGATGACGACGGTGTCCTCGTCCGACAGGTACGTGCGGGACGTGCCGTCGGCCAGGTGCACCGGGTCGGTGCCGTTCCAGCTCAGCTCGAGCAGGCAACCACGCTGGTCCCGTTCAGGTCCCGAGACCGTGCCGGAGGCGTAGAGGTCGCCGGTGCGCAACGAGGCCCCGTTCACCGTCAGGTGGGCCAGTTGCTGCGGCGCGGTCCAGTACATGCCGGCGAACGGCGGCCGGGAGATCACGTGGCCGTTGAGGGCGACCTCGAGGGCCAGGTCCAGCGCGGTCGGCCCGGCGGTCTGCAGGTACCCGAGCGGCTCCGGGTCCTGCGGCGGGGGAGCGACCAGGGCTGATTCCAGCGCCTGCAGCGGCACCACCCACGGTGAGATCGAAGTCGCGAACGACTTGCCGAGGAACGGCCCGAGCGGCTGGCCCTCCCAGAACTGGATGTCCCGCGCCGACCAGTCGTTGAGCAGCACCACGCCGAACACGTGCTCGCGGAAGTCCTCGACGGCCACCCGGGTGCCCTGCGCCGACCCGACGCCGACCACGAACCCCACCTCGGCCTCGATGTCGAGGCGTTGCGAAGGACCGTAGGTCGGCGGGGCGTCGGGCGCCTTACGCTGCCCGCACGGCCGCACCACCTCGGTGCCCGACACCACGACCGTCCCCGCCCGGCCGTGATACCCGATCGGCAGATGCTTCCAGTTCGGCGTCAACGGATCGGCGTCCGGCCGGAACATCCGGCCGACGTTGATCGCGTGGTGCTCGGAGGCGTAGAAGTCGACGTAGTCGGCGACTTCGAACGGCAGGTGCAGCGTGGCATCCTGACGCGCAATCAGATGTGGCTCGACATCGATCGCGTGCGAGGGGTCGGACAGGAAGCTGGTCAGCGACCGGCGGACCTGTTCCCACCGGGCCCGCCCCGCCGCCAGGAAGCCGTTCAGCGACGGCGCCGCGAAGCTCTGGTCCCCGAGCACCGGGGCCAGGTCCAGCACGTGCTCACCAATGGCCACCCCGCACCGGCGTTCCGAACCGGAGGTGGAGAACACCCCATAGGGCAGGTTCTGCAGCGGAAAGTCGGACCCCTCGGGCACGGGCACCCAGGAACGCGTCGCCATAGATGCATCCAACCGCAACGTCCGGGTGGGGCGGTGAGTGATCAGCGCGACGGCGGCGGGGAGACGGAGGCGGTGTCCTCCATCGGAACCGCCTTCGGCTGGTCCTGAGCGATCTTCACGGAGCCTGTCGGGGCGAAGGTGTCCGGGTTCAGGAAGACGATGGAGTTCCCGGTGATCGCGACCAGGCGGTCGCCGATCGCCAGAACACGGACGATGTAGGAGTCGGCGACGAACTTGCCCGCCTTCTTCAACGTCCCGTCGGCACCCACGATGATCCCGAGCGCGGCCGGCACCTGGATCTCGCCGACGAAGGTGGGCTTGCCGTCCGCCGACAGGCACTGGGCGTCCGGCGGGCACGGCACCTTCTGCGTCACCCAGGCCGGCAGCACCGCGAGGCGCTTGCCGGGCAGGTAGGTGAACGCGCGGGAGTCGTTCTCGACGTCGGTGTAGCCGCGGCCGTAGCCGAGGGCCGCCGTGCGGGTCGGCTTGGCCAGGTTGCGCAGGTCGAAGGAGGAGATCTGCAGGCCGGTGACCCGGCCGGTGTCGTCGGCGTCCTGGCCGACGCCCAGCAGCCGGTCGCCGCCGACCGGGTGCAGGTAGGCCGAGTAGCCGTTGACCTTCAGCTCGCCGCGGATCGCGGGGTGTGCCGGGTCGGCGAGGTCGACCAGGTACAGCGGGTCGGTCTGACGGAAGGTCACCACGGCGGCCAGGTCGTCGAACCAGCGGACGGCGCGGATCTGCTCGCCCTTGCCGAGCCCCGAGACTGAGCCCAGCTTGCGCAACTCGTCGCCGCGCTCGCCGAGCACGATCACGCTGCTCTGGGACTGCGCGCCCTCCGGCGGCGCCCACGGCTGGCCGGTGGTGGTGGCCACCCGCAGCTTGCCCCCATACTCCGAGAGCGCCCAGCGCCCGAACAGGAAGCCGGGCACTGAGCCGGTCGCCACGTACGGGCTGTCGTTGCGGCCGGTCACGTTGAACGCGTGGATCCGGGTGCGGGTCTCCTGCTCACGCGGAGAGTTGGTGGTCACGTCGATCGGGCGCGGGGAGTTCCAGCCGCCGTCGGTGGTGGCCACATAGAGGCGGTCCGCCGAGGCGTAGACCAGTTCGCCGTTGCTGACGACGCCGGCGGCGCGGCCCTTGTCCAGCTTGCTACCGCCGTCGGCGGTGTCCAGCGTCAGCACCGAGATGATGCCGAGCCCGGAGTGCACGGACGGGTGACGCACCGCGCCACAGCCCATCAGCGGTACCTTGCGGAGCAGCTTGCCGGCCTTGTCGAAGACCTGGCGCTCGGGCAGGAAGTCCTCGGCCTTCGCATCGCGGACGGCCTTCTTGTTGCGGGCCAGCGCGAGCGTCTCCGGCTCGCCCTCGCGCGGGGAGCTGAAGGCGATACGCGGCTGGCTGGTCAGCACGATGCGGGCGACGCCGTCGGTGAGCCGGCCGGTGATGTAGCTGCCGGTGATCTTCTCGGTGCGGACCAGCTTGGGCCGGGTCGCGTTGGTCAGGTCGAGCACGGTCAGCACGACGTAGGAGGTGGCCGGCCGGTAGTACTCCGGCGCGAACCCGGGCGCGCGCTTGCCGGCGGCTTCGTCGGCCGCCGGGTCCTGCTGCTCGTAGCCGGTGCCGAGCACCATCACCCGGTGTCCGCCGAGCACCATCAGCTCGCTCGGATACTCGTTCTCCGGAAAGGTGTGGGTCGAGGCCAGCTCGGGCTTGCTGCCCGAGGCGTCGACGACGGTGAGCTTGCCGTTGACCAGGCTCAGAACCCGGGTGCCGTCGATCTTGGCGATGTCGGGCTCGTCGACCCCGCGCTCCTGGGTATTGGTCCCGGTCGGGCCATTCCCGACCGCGGCGCTCGGTGCGGCGCCGGCGCGGGAGTCCGAGGCGGGGGAGCCCTCGGCGGTCATCGGCGCGGTCTTGTACATCATCGGCCCGCCGCCGAGCCCGTACGCGGTGACCTCGGACTCGGCCATGCTGCGCATGTACGCGGTGAACTCGTCGCAGTCGGAGAACTGCGGCAGCTCGCTCGCCGCCGCCTGGCCGACGCCACCGGTCACCGTGCCGTAGCTCAGCACCAGGGCCAGCGCGGCACCGGTGCCCGCTGTTGCCTTGCGCATCCGCGTCTTACGGGTACGACCGCTCATGTCCGCCACCGTCTCAGTGTGTGTCGTTTTGCCGGGGGTGCAGCCCGGGTTGGTCGGTTCTTGGTGCAGTGGCTCGCCTACCGGTACATGGCCGAGCCGAACAGCTGGAGGGATTCCGCGTCGAAGATCCGCACGCCTTGGTAGTCCAGTGCCACGATCCGGCCGTCGGCGAGCGGGATCAGCTTGATGACGCGCCGGCCGTCGGTGTCGGACCAGGACGCGACCTTCTTCAGCTTGCCGTCCTCCGTGACGCGCACGGCCACGAGACCGTTGTCGGCCTCGGCCCTTGGGGTGTAGCTCCCGTCGCGCATCGGCATCGACGGCATGGCGCAGTTCGCGTTCGGCGGGCACTGGAAGCCGAGCGAGTCCCCGTTCGAGAACACCGGCAGCACCGCGAGGGAGCGGCTCGGCAGGTAGACGAACCCGCGCGGGTCGTTCTCGACGGGGGAGGAGGTCCCGCGGCCGAAGCTGAGGACGTCGGTGCGCTGCGGGTCGGCCAGGTCGAGGATGTCGAAGTTCGAGACCTGCAGGCCGGAGTCCTGGCCGATGCCGAGGAGGCGGTGGTCGCCGATCGGGTGCAGGTAGGCCGAATAGCCGGGGATCTCCAGCTCGCCGCGGACCCGCGGGCTCTCTGGGCGGGACAGGTCCACCAGGTAGAGCGGGTCGGTCTGACGGAACGTCACGATCGCCGCGACGTCGTCGAACCAGCGCACGGCGCGCACCGTCTCGGTGAAGCCCATGCCGTCGACGCGGCCGATCTCGCGCATCCGCTTGCCGGCAGTGTCCAGAACCACCACGCCGGTCTGGCTGGCGCCGCCACCGCGGTTCCACGGCGCGGTGGTCGTGGTGACCATGCGCAGCAGGCCGTCCTTCTCCGACATCGCCCAGCGGCCGTAGAGGTAGCCGTCGACCCGGCCGGAGGCCAGGTACTCGGCGTCGCCACCGGTGATGTCGAAGGAGTGCACGCGGGTGCTGACGCCGCCGTTGCGACGCGCGCCGAACTGGGCGATCGGGGCGTCGTTCCAGCCGCCGTCGGTAGTCGCGACGAACAGCTTGTCCTGGGTTGCGTAGACCAGGTCGCCGCTGCCGACCAGCGCGGTCGCGGCGGCCCGCTCGAGCGAGTCGGTCAGACCGGTGTCGATCGAGAGCACGGTGAGCAGGTCCATCCCGGAGTCGGCCACCGGGTAGCTGACGTCGGAGCAGTCCAGCAGCGGGGTCTCGCTCGCGGTGCGGGCCTTGCGGTCCACGTCGCGGACCATCGGCAGCCAGTCCTCGCCGGGGATCCGGGCGAGGCGCACGCGGGCGTCGTCGATGAAGGTGTCGTCGTCGAAGGTCGAGCCGCGGTCGTAGCGCGGGTCGAAGTACTTCCGGTTGGACCAGCCTGAGTTGAAGGTGCGCAGCACGTCCGGCGTGCTGGAGAGCACGAGGCGGACGGTGTCGCCGGTCATCCGCGCGGAGAGGTAGCGGGCCGTGACCTCCTGCGTGCTGACCACGACGGGGCGGTCCGGGTTCGAGAGGTCGATGACGGAGAGCGTGGTCAGCTCCGAGGCGCCGCGGCCGTCCGCGCTCGCCTCGTCCTCGAGGTAGCGCTGGCGGGTGTCGGCGGTGCCGATCACGATCGCGCGATCGCCCGCGAGCAGCAGCTCGAGCGGGCGCTGGCCGGTCAGGAGGACCGAACCGCGGGCCTTCGGGGTCCGGCCGGACACGTCCATCACGACCAGGCGGTTGTCGCGGGCGGTGACGAGCAGGCGGCCATCGGTCTTGGCGAGGTCGGCCTCGTCGACGCCGGCCTCCTGGGTGTTGGTGCCGGAAGCGGAGTTGCCGACCGCGTCGGACGCGGAAGAGCCCGACTTGGACGTCTCGCCGCTGGCGACTGCGGGCGCCGGCGCCGCCCCGGTCGCGGTGCCCTCGCTCGAGTCCGCCATCCCGCCGGCCTCGGCGGCGGTGTCCCTCCCGGCCGTGCCGGCGCCCGTCGATCCGGCCGAGCCGGTGGTAGTGCCGCCCTGCGGGGCGTCCATCGGGGGCATCGGCGGGACCGCTCGGTCACCCGACCCGCCGGAGTCGGCCTGCACCTCGGGGCCGTATTCGTCGTAGTCCCGGCGCGAGTCCAGGATCCGGTCCATGGCGAGCCCGCTCATGTGCTTGGCGAGGGCGTCGCAATCGTCGAACGCGGTGAGCTCGCCGGCCGCGGCGGAGGAGCTCCCCAGCGGGTTCAGCAGGGTCAGGGTGAGCGTGGCCGCGCCCACGATCCCGGTTCCGACCACCAGGGCCGGCCAGCGCCGCCGCCGCCGATTGCTCGTCGCGTGACTCGGATCGTGGACGCTCATGTGCCCTCCAGCCCCTGGCGCTTGTGCAGCGCTTCCGGACCGAGGACGGCGGAAGGGCGGAAAACGTTCGCCCGGATCGGCCATCTCCCGAGATTTCTCCCCAAATCGACGCCGGACAGGGAACCGGCTCGGATTTCCGTGCGTCCAAGCCCCAGCGAGCGCTCAGAACTGCCTGTGGTGGAGGGGACTACGCGCAGCTCTGCTCGCCGAGGAGCGAGCACGATGATGGGTACCGATGCAACGGTCGGGATCGGAGGGGATCCGATCGGGGCGCCCCGCCAGGCGGTCGGTACGTATCCCGTGCTCGCCCTCTGCGTTTAACGCCCACAACCACCCATCTTGCGCTGCCTGGCGCGCCTATCGCGGCGCCTCGAAGGGCGCGCAACGCTGCAGAAGATGCGGCTGTGGGGTGCCGTGCGGCTCAGCTGATCCTCACGCGCAGGATCCGGTCGTCGCCGTTCTTCTCGTCGCCGCGGCCGTCGGTGTTGCTAGTGATCAGCCACAGCGTGCCGTCCGGGGCCAGCGCCACGGTGCGTAACCGTCCGTAGTCGCCTTCGAACCAGGCGACCGGCTCACCGGTCCCGCTGCCGGCCCCGGAGTTGTTCAGCGGGATCTGCCAGAGGCGCTCGCCACGCAGGGCGCACATCCACACCGAACCGCCCGCGATCGCGATCCCGCTGGGGGAGGCGTCCTCGGTGGCCCAGACCCGCTGCGGCCGGGTGAACTCGTCCCCACCCTCGTCGCCCTCGACCTCGGGCCAGCCGTAGTTGTCGCCGGCCTCGATCCGATTCAGCTCGTCGAAGGAGTTCTGCCCGAACTCGGAGGCCCAGAGCTGATCGCCGTCGAAGGCCAGGCCCTGGACGTTGCGGTGGCCATAGGACCAGACCAGCGAAGCAGGGTCGGGGTTGCCCGGCGCGGGCTTCCCGTCCGGGGTCATCCGCAGGATCTTGCCGTTCAAGCTGGTCTTGTCCTGCGACTTCGGCTTGTCGCTGGCGTCACCGGTGGAGGCGTAGAGCATCCCGTCCGGGCCGAACACCAGCCGACCGCCGTTGTGGATCCCGGACTTCTCGATCCCGTCGACCAGCACCTCCGGCTTGCCGAGACCGGTCTCGGAGTAGTCCATCCGCACGATCTGGTTGCCGGCCGCGGCAGTGAAGTAGGCGTACAACTCCGGCTTGTCGGTGAAGTTCGGGCCGACCGCGATGCCGAGCAGGCCGCCTTCGCCGCCGTGCTCGACGCCCGGGACGGTGGCGACCGTGGAGTCGTTGCCGGCGGCGTCGATCAGCTTGATCTCGCCGGTGTCCCGCTCGGAGACCAGCGCCCCGCCGGTCGGCAGGAAGGCCAGGCCCCAGGGCGACTCCAGCCCGGTGGCGATCGTGGAGGCGACGCGGACTGGCGCCGACCGCACGCCGAGGTTGGTCGGATCGCGGGCCTCGACGACTTCCTGGGGGCCAGGAGTGCGGACCACCGGCCGGCCCGAGGAGTCAAGCTCAGTGAGCGAGACCTCGTACTGGGGATCCGATTCCCCGTCGGCGTCCCCGCAGCCGACCGGCCCGAGCGCCACCGCTCCGACCAGCGCGCCGTGGATCCATCTGTTCGCCATCTGCACTCCCTGCCCCACCAACGCTGTTTCGACCCTAGGAGTGCCCATCTCGCATTCTGGACCGGCGGAGTACCCAACTTGACACCGCGCAGCCGATCGGCGACGGTTCGTTCATGTGTCTGCCCATGACCGTAGTACTCGTCGAGCGTGCCGCCTGAGTTCTGACTCAGCCGTGCACGCCACCCTCCGTTAGGCCCGCTCCGGGCTCGGGGGGTTTTTTGTTTCCCCGCGCTGAATTCCGCACTGAACAGCCACGAACGCACACGAGAAGAGAACCCCGATGTCTGATCCGCACCCGTCGCAAGCCCCCGTTGCGCAGCTGACCGGAGCCCAGTCGCTCATCCGCTCGCTGGAGGCCGCGGGGGTCGAGATCATCTTCGGCATCCCGGGCGGGGCGATCCTGCCGGCCTATGACCCCCTGTTCGACTCGTCGATCCGGCACATCCTGGTCCGCCACGAGCAGGGCGCCGGGCACGCCGCCCAGGGCTACGCGATGGCCACCGGCAAGGTCGGGGTCTGCATGGCCACCTCCGGACCGGGCGCGACCAACCTGGTCACGGCGATCGCGGACGCCTACATGGACTCGGTGCCGATCGTGGCGATCACCGGCCAGGTCCCGAGCGGCGCGATCGGGTCGGACGCCTTCCAGGAGGCCGACATCCGCGGCATCACGATGCCGATCACCAAGCACAACTACCTGGTGACCGACCCGGCCGAGATCCCGCGGGCGGTCGCGGAGGCCTTCCACATCGCCTCCACCGGCCGTCCCGGTCCGGTCCTGGTCGACGTCGCCAAGGACGCCCTGCAGGCGATGACCAGCTTCACCTGGCCGGAGAGCATGGACCTGCCGGGCTACCGCCCGGTGACCCGGCCGCACGCCAAGCAGGTGCGCGAGGCCGCGAAGCTGATCATCGAGGCCAAGCGCCCCGTCCTCTACGTCGGCGGCGGTGTCATCAAGGCCAAGGCGTCCGCGGAACTCAAGGTGCTGGCCGAGCTGACCGGCATCCCGGTGGTCACCACCCTGATGGCGCGCGGCGCCTTCCCGGACAGCCACGACCTGCACCTGGGCATGCCCGGCATGCACGGCTGCGTCTCGGCGGTCGGCGCGCTGCAGAAGTCGGACCTGCTGATCTGCCTCGGCGCCCGCTTCGACGACCGCGTCACCGGTCACCTGCCCTCCTTCGCGCCCGGGGCCAAGGTCATCCACGCCGACATCGACCCGGCCGAGATCGGCAAGAACCGCCACGCGGACGTGCCGATCGTCGGCGACGCGCGTGAGGTCATCGCCGACCTGATCGTCGCGCTGCAGGCCGAGCACGAGGCCGGCCGTAAGGGCGACTACGCGGACTGGTGGGCCCAGGTCTCCGACCTGCGCGCGCGCTACCCGCTGGGCTACGACACGTTCGAGGACGGTTCGCTCTCCCCGCAGTACGTGATCGAGCGGATCGGCGCCATCTCCGGGCCGGACGCGCTGTACTGCGCCGGTGTCGGCCAGCACCAGATGTGGGCCGCGCAGTTCGTGAAGTACGAGAAGCCGGACACCTGGTTCAACTCCGGCGGCCTCGGCACCATGGGCTACTGCGTGCCCGCGGCGATGGGGGCCAAGGCCGGCCGCCCCGAGGCGGTCGTCTGGGGGATCGACGGCGACGGCTGCTTCCAGATGACGAACCAGGAGCTGGCCACCTGCGCCATCAACGGCATCCCGATCAAGATCGCCGTCATCAACAACGGCAACCTCGGCATGGTGCGGCAGTGGCAGACGCTGTTCTACAACAGCCGCTACTCCAACACCGACCTGCAGTCCAAGCGGATCCCGGACTTCGTCAAGCTCGCCGACGCCTACGGCTGCGTGGGCCTGCGCTGCGAGAAGGCCGAGGACGTCGACGCCACGATCCGCAAGGCGTTGGAGATCAACGACGTCCCCGTCGTCATCGACTTCGTGGTGCACGCCGACGCCATGGTGTGGCCGAT
The DNA here is from genome assembly GCF_013815995.1 of Sporichthya sp. Lineage (GTDB taxonomy): Bacteria > Actinomycetota > Actinomycetes > Sporichthyales > Sporichthyaceae > Sporichthya. Next base: position 29,660 of record NZ_JACDFE010000009.1, on the reverse strand, counting down.
GGTCGCCGCCGGCACCAGCAACGACGACATCAAGTACGCCCGTGACCTGGCCCCGACCTGGGACCGCAGCGAAGAAGAGGAAAGCTGACATGACGATCCATACGCTGTCGGTCCTGGTCGAGAACAAGCCGGGTGTGCTCGCGCGCATCGCGAGCCTGTTCGCCCGGCGGGGGTTCAACATCGACTCTCTCGCGGTCGGCCCGACCGAGCACCCGGAGATCTCCCGGATGACGATCGCGGTCAACGTCGAGGACAAGCCGCTCGAGCAGGTGACCAAGCAGCTGAACAAGCTGATCAACGTCATCAAGATCGTCGAGCTGGAGCCGGCCACGTCGGTGCAGCGCGAGCTGGTCCTGGTCAAGGTCAAGGCCGACACAGAGAACCGCTCGCACGTGCTGGAGACGGTGCAGCTCTTCCGCGCGAAGGTCATCGACGTCTCCACGGACGCGGTGACGATCGAGGCCACCGGCAGCGCCGACAAGCTCGAAGCCCTGCTGCGCATGCTCGAGCCCTTCGGGGTCAAGGAGCTCGTGCAGTCCGGCATGGTCGCGATCGGTCGCGGCTCCCGTTCCATCACCGACCGGAGCCTGCGCCCGGTCGAGCGCACCGCCTGACCCACCCGTTTGTTCGCCAACGTCCGACCAATAGCGTCCGGTAGCCCACATGTGGTCGGACGTCAGCGAGATTTGAGGAGTTGCCCCCGTGGCTGCAGAGATGTTCTACGACGACGACGCCGACATGTCGGTGATCCAGGGCCGCAAGGTGGCCGTGCTCGGTTACGGCAGCCAGGGCCACGCGCACGCGCTCTCGCTGCGTGACTCGGGGGTCGACGTCCGCGTCGGCCTGCCCGAGGGCTCGAAGAGCCGGGCCAAGGCCGAGGAGGAGGGCCTGCGGGTCGTCACTCCCGCCGAGGCCGCCGCCGAGGCCGACGTGATCATGATCCTCGCGCCGGACCCGGTGCAGCGGAAGCTCTACAACGAGTCCGTGAAGGACAACCTGCAGGAGGGCGACGCGATCTTCTTCGGTCACGGCCTGAACATCCGCTTCGGCCTGATCGAGCCGCCGGCCGGCGTGGACGTCTGCATGGTCGCGCCGAAGGGCCCGGGCCACCTGGTGCGCCGTCAGTTCCAGGAGGGCAAGGGCGTTCCTTGCATCATCGCCGTCGAGCAGGACGCGACCGGCAAGGCCTGGGACCTGGTGAAGTCCTACGCCAAAGGCATTGGCGGCACCCGCGCCGGCATCATCAAGACCACCTTCACCGAGGAGACCGAGACCGACCTCTTCGGTGAGCAGGTCGTCCTCTGCGGCGGTCTGAGCCACCTGATCATGGCCGGCTTCGAGACCCTGATCGAGGCGGGCTACCAGCCCGAGGTCGCGTACTTCGAGTGCCTGCACGAGGTGAAGCTCATCGTCGACCTGATGTACGAGGGCGGCATCTCCAAGATGCGCTGGTCGATCTCCGAGACCGCCGAGTGGGGCGACTACGTCTCCGGTCCGCGGATCGTCACGGCCGAGACCAAGGCCGAGATGAAGAAGATTCTCGGCGAGATCCAGGACGGCACCTTCGCCAAGAACTGGATGGCGGAGTACGACGCCGGCCTCCCCAACTACAAGAAGTACGCCGAGGAAGGCCAGAACCACCCGATCGAGCAGACCGGGGCCAAGCTGCGCCCGCTCATGAGCTGGATCCAGGCCTAACCCTTGTAGGTCACCAAAGCGTCACCGAAACTCCCCGCCCGGCCGGTCCGGGCGGGGAGTTGTCGTTCGTTACACTCATGTTGCGCGCCCGGGCACAGTGTCGTGTCGCTCCACTGTTGAGCTCCGACCGACGCGCCCCCGCCTTCCGATCGTCGTGAGGAACGTGCTGTGACCAAGCCTGTGGTCCTGATCGCCGAGGAATTGTCGCCCGCCACCGTCGAGGCCCTCGGTCCCGACTTCGAGATCCGCCACTGTGACGGTGCCGACCGCGCGGTGCTGCTGCCCGCGATCGCCGACGTCGACGCGATTCTGATCCGCTCCGCCACCAAGGTGGACGCCGAGGCCCTGGCCGCGGCCAAGAAGCTGCGCGTGGTCGCCCGCGCCGGCGTCGGCCTCGACAACGTCGACGTCGCCGCCGCCACCAAGGCCGGCGTCATGGTCGTCAACGCCCCGCAGTCCAACATCACGTCCGCCGCGGAGCTCGCGGTCGCGCTGCTGCTGGCCAGCGCTCGCCACATCTCGCCGGCCCACGCCTCGCTCAAGCAGGGGCAGTGGAAGCGCTCGAAGTACACCGGCGTCGAGGTCGCGGAGAAGACCGTCGGCGTGGTCGGCCTCGGCCGGATCGGCGCCCTGGTCGCCGCCCGTCTGGCCGCGTTCGACGTCACCCTGATCGCCTACGACCCCTACGTGCCGGCCGCCCGCGCCACTGCGTTGGGTGTCCGTCTGGTCGGCCTGGACGAGCTGCTGCGCGAGTCCGACTTCATCACCGTGCACCTGCCCAAGACCCCGGAGACCTCGGGTCTGATCGGCGAGGACCAGCTGCGCCTGGTCAAGCCGACCGTGCACATCATCAACGCCGCCCGCGGCGGGATCGTCGACGAGGCCGCGCTCTACGCCGCCCTCAAGGAGGGCCGGGTCGCCGGCGCCGGCCTCGACGTCTACGCCAAGGAGCCCTGCACCGACAGCCCGATGTTCGAGCTGGACAACGTCGTGGCGCTGCCGCACCTGGGCGCGAGCACGGACGAGGCGCAGGAGAAGGCCGGCATCGCGGTCGCCAAGTCGGTGCGCCTGGCGCTGGCCGGTGACCTGGTCCCGGACGCGGTCAACGTCCAGGGCGGGGTCATCGCCGAGGACGTGCGCCCGGGCCTGCCGCTGGCCGAGAAGCTGGGCCGGATCTTCACCGCGCTGGCCGGCGGCGTCGCCGACCGCCTCGACGTCGAGGTCCGCGGCGAGATCACCAAGCACGACGTGAAGGTGCTCGAGCTCGCGACCCTCAAGGGCGTGTTCACCGACATCTCCGAGGACGCCTCGGTCTCCTACGTCAACGCCCCGCTGTTCGCGCAGGAGCGCAACGTCGAGGTGCACCTGACCACGAGCGCCGAGAGCCCCAACTACCGCAACCTGATCACCGTGCGCGGCACCCTGCCCAGCGGCGAGGTCATCTCGGTCTCCGGCACCCTGTCCGGCGCCCGCCGCATGGTCGAGAAGGTCGTCGAGATCGACGGCTACGACATCGACATCGAGGTCGCCGAGCACCTGGCGTTCTTCCGGTACACCGACCGGCCCGGTGTGGTCGGCACGGTCGGCCGGGTGCTGGGCGAGGCCGGGGTCAACATCGCCGGCATGCAGGTCGGCCGGACCGCCAAGGGCGGGCAGGCCCTGGTCGCGCTCACCGTCGACTCGGCCGTCCCGGGCGACGTCCTGAACGAGCTGGCCCAGGCCATCGACGCCGACTGGGCCCGTGCGGTCGACCTGACCTGAGTCACGTGGACCTCGCGGACGCCGGCCGGGAGCTTGAGCTCAAGCGGTCGGTGTCCGCGCCGGCCACAGCCAGTACGTCCGGGATGTCGTAGGCCGTTCGCGGATTCCGGGGGCTTCCTGCCGCGACTGCGCCCGGTTCAGGCGCATCAGCAGCCCGTGGGGGCGCATGTCAGCCTGCACACGAGCTGACATGCACCCGCCCGGGACGACGTCCCGCAGGGGAGGGGTGACCGCTACGGTGTCCGCCGTGAGCGGCAGGCCGAAGAAGTCGGTGCCAGTCCGGCCACGGCAGACCCAGGCGCAGCGGCGCGCGGTCGCGCTGGCCAAGATCAGCGTGGCCGGCCTGGAGATCCTGGCCGAGTCCGGCTACTACTCGATGACGTTCGCGAACGTGGCCGAGCGGGCCGGCGTCTCGCGCGGCAGCCTGATGCACTACTTCGCGCAGAAGTCCGACCTGGCGATCGCCGTCATCGAGGACGGCATGGTCGCGCTGCTGCGGGAGCTGCGGTCCAAGGTGCCGGGGTGGCTGGCGAACCCCGACCGGGACGGGCAGATCTTCGACGACATCTACTTCGGCGGCCCGCTGTTCCAGGCCTGGCTGGCCGTGGCGGTGCACGCCCGCACCGACAAGCAACTCAACGAGAACTTCCAGCGCATGTCGGCCGAGAACATCAACAGCGTCTGCCGGATCGCCGCCGACGGCTGGGGGCCCGAGTTGATGCGCAACCCGCAGTGGCCGGACTTCCTGGAACTCGTACAGAGCGTCATCCAGGGCTTCGCGGTCGCCCACCTCGACAAGGGCTGGGGTGCGCCGCAGGGCGAGGCCTGGCCGGCCGCCCGGCGCCTGCTGCTGATCGCGTTGGACGACCTGCGCGCCGGACGGCCCCTCAGCGGTAGCTGACGCCGCGACGCGGCCGGAGGCCGCCATTTAAACCGAGTCGGCGAAGCCCTTGATGTCGCGGATCGTCGACGCGGCCACGTTCGGCAGCACCGAGGGCATCGCCACCTCGGCGGCGTGACACGTGCCGACGACGACCCGGCCGGCCGCCTCCACGCCGTTGGCCAGCAGCAGGCGCAGGAAGTTCAGGCCCTCGTCACGGACCGGATCGAGTTCGTTGACCGAGATGACGTGGGGAGGCAGCCCGGCGACGTCGGACCCGGTCGCGCGCAGCGGCCAGGCCGTCGGGTCGCCGGCGTTCTCGCCGGTGGGGTCGTAGGCGGCGGCCAGCACGGCGGCGGTGCTGGTGTGGAAGAAATACCCCTGGTTCTCGGTCAGCGAGGGCACGTCCGCCGGCGGGTTGGACCAGTCGCCGTGGATGAACGGGCACATGGCGTAGACGCCGGCGATCCGGTCGACCCAGCCCTCGCGCTTGGCGCGCAGCGCCACCGACAGCGACAGGTTCGCGCCGCCGGACTCACCGGAGAGCAGCACCTTGCTGATCCCCAGCGAGGCGGCGTTGTCCAGCGCCCACCGGGTGGCGGCGGTGCAGTCGTTCAGCCCGGCCGGGAACGGGTACGGCCCGAGCTTGCCGGCGCCGTTGCGGAACTCCACGCCGATCACGACCATGCCGGTCGCCGCGAGCAGGTCCCGCCAGTGCACGTAGGTCGGCGCCGCAGCGTCCAGGATCACCTGGCCGCCGCCGTGCAGGTGGACGACGGCGGGCAACGGGCCGTCGGCCGTGGCCGGACGGTGCACGTAGAGCGTGATGTCGTTGCCGTCGGGTCCGGCGATCGAGGTCGTCTCCCGCGTCACCCCGGCGACGGGCTGGTTGCCGGCGGCGAGCGCGCCGAAGACCTGCCCGAAGCCTTCCTCGAACGCGCCGCAGGTCGCGAGGATCTGGTCGAGGGTCAGGTCGGCCGGGAGGGGCACCTCCGCGCCGTTGGCGTCCATCCCGAACGGCGCGAGCGCGGCCACCATGCGGGGATCGCTGCGGGGGTCGGTGCCCAGGCTGAGGTCGGGGTCGCCGAGGCGGCCGGGACGGGTCGGGTCAGCGCTCATCGTCGTCTCCTGATCGCCGGTGTTCGGAGGAGAAAACCTACCGCTTTGCTGGTTTGTGCGACAGAGCTGCGCTCGCCGCGTAGTCGCGCCAATCGGGAGGATTCCCAGCTCAGAAGCCTGGTTCGAAGCCGCAGTCCCGGAGTAGTGTCCGATCCGTCCCCGCTCAACTTCCCAGCTATTCGTCTGGTTTGTTCGGTGCCGGCAGGAGAGAGCCATGAGCGAACGTGAACTGACGGCCGCCGACCCCGGCGCCCTGGAGTGGCCTTTCCCGCTCTTCGAGCAACTCCGGGTCGACGGGACCTCCGTCCTGGAACTGCCTGGCCTGGGCCTGATGGTGTTCGGCCAGGAGGCCGTCGTCGAGGTCAGCAAGCAGATGGAGCGCTTCTCGACGAACATCACCGGGGGGCGGGGTGCGCACCTGCTCGGCCTCAGCCCGGAGCCGTACTCGCCCGAGGTCACCGAGCTGGTCGCGCAGTACCGGCCGATGGCGACCGACGTGCTGATGCTCTCGGGCAACAAGCGCAGTCACGACCGGGAGAAGGCGCTGGTCCTGAAGGCGATGAGTCCGCGGCACGCGCGTGAGCTCGGCCCCACCCTGCAGGACATCTGCAACGAGCTCGTGGACGCGTTCATCGACGCCGGCCGTTGCGAGTGGGTGTCGCAGTTCGCGGCGCCGCTGCCGATCACGATCATCGCCGACACCCTCGGGGTCGACCGGGCGGACTGGGAGACGTTCAAGGGCTGGAGCGACGCCCTGTTCAAGGGCTTCCAGGACCAGATCGACAACCCCGAGCGGGTCAAGGTGGCCGGCAAGATCCTGGAGTTCCAGGCGTACATGACCGAGCGCATCGAGGCGCGCCGGGAGAACCCGCGCGAGGACCTGCTCAGCGACCTGGTCCACGTCGAGGTCGAGGCCCATGAGCTCGAGGACGCCGACTTCGAGGGCAAGCGCCGCCTCACCGAGGCCGAGCTGCTGGGCATCGTCGTCCAGATCGTGACCGCGGGGAACCACACCACCGCGGCCCTGCTCGGCACCGCCATGGTGGCGCTGGCCGAGCGCCCCGAGCTCGCGGCGGAGCTGCAGAAGGACTTCAGCTTGATCCCGGACTTCATCGAGGAGGTCCTGCGCTTCGACGCCCCCGTCCCGCAGACCTGGCGGGTGACGACCGAGGACGCTGAGCTCGGCGGCTGCCCGGTCGCCGCGGGGACGATCGTGGTGCCGGTCTGGAGCGCCGCCAACCTCGATCCCGAACAGTTCCCGGATCCCCACACCTTCGACATCCGCCGGCCCAACGGGCGTCGCCACCTCTCCTTCGGGCGGGGACCGCACTCCTGCCCAGGTGCCGGCCTGGCGCGCGAGGAGGCGCGGATCGCGTTCGAGACGGTGCTCACCCGCCTGGGCAACCTCCGCCTCGCGCCCGGACACACCCTCGAGCACGCGCCGAGCATGATGGTGCGCGCCTACAAGGAGATCCCGCTCGAGTTCGACCGCCGCGCGTGAACTTCGACCTGGACGACGAGTCCCGGGAGATCGTCGCTCTCGCCCGGCGGGTGGCGATCGAGCGCCTTCGCCCGGCGGCGTTCGAGCGCCGGCACACCTATGCGCCGCCGACCGAGAACCTGAAGCTGCTCGGGGAGCTGGGCCTGCTTGGCCTCGCGCTGCCCGAGGAATACGGCGGGGGCGGCCGCTCCGAGCTCGACGCGGTGCTGGTGATCGAGCAGCTCGCATGGGGTTGCCCGGTCACCGGCGCCCGCGCCGTCATGGCCATGACCGGTCCGTGCACGTTCATCGCGAAGTTCGGCACCGAGGAGCAGAAGAAGCGCTACATTCCGCCGGTCTGCGCGGGGGAGGAGCGCTGGTCGATCTCGCTGACCGAGCCGGAGGCCGGTAGCGCGCTGACCGACATGGCCACCAGGGCCGAGATCGTCGGCGACACCTGCGTGATCAACGGCGGCAAGACCTTCTGCGGCGCGGCGGCCGACTCCGATCACATCCTGGTGTTCGTCCGCTTCGGCCCGGGAGTTTCCGGCATCGGCGCGGTGATCGTGCACCGGGACACCCCGGGCCTGACGCTGTCCCCGCGGCACGAGTTCATGTCCGGCTCCTCGTGGTACGAGCTGTTCTTCGACAGCGCCACCGTGCCCGCCTCCGACGTGCTCTTCGACGGCGACGGTATGCGCAAACTGCTCTCGGCCTACAGCCTGGAGCGCACCGCGACCGGGGCGCTGTGTCTGGGTATCGCGCAGATCGCGATGGACATGTCGATCGAGTACGCCGAGACGCGCCGCCAGTTCGGCCGGCCGATCTCAGACTTCCAGATGATCCAGGACAAGCTCGCGCGGATGTACATCAAGCTGGAGTCCGCGCGGCTGTTGACGTATCGCGCGATCGCGCGGAGCGCCAACGGCCTGCCGTCGCGCATCGACTCCTCGGCGGCCAAGGTCGCCGCCACCGTCGCCGCCACCGAGGTGTGCCACGAGGCGCTGCAGATCCACGGCGCCGCCGGCATGACCCGCGAGATGCCGCTGGAGTGGCTCTACCGCGTGGTCCGGCCCTACCAGGTGGCCGGCGGCACCACCGAGATCCACCTGAGCATGATCGCCGCCGAGCTGGTCGGTCGCCGCTTCGATCACCGTCACCCGCAGTCCTGAGTAGCAGGAGGTCCCGATGTCCGCTGAGCTCGACCACGAAGCCGTCATCATCGGCGCCGGCTTCGCCGGTTTGCGGATGCTGCACGAGTGCCGCGAACTGGGCTTGTCGGCCAGGGTCCTCGAGGCCGGCACCGACATCGGCGGCACCTGGTACTGGAACCGCTACCCGGGGGCGCGCACCGACACCGAGTCCTGGGCCTACTGCTTCCGCTTCGACCAGGACCTGCTCGACGAGTGGGAGTTCGTCGAGCGCTTCCCGTCCCAGCCGCAGGTCCACAAGTACCTGACCGCGGTCGCCACCAAGCACGAGATGTTCAAGGACATCGCGCTGGGCACCCGGGTCACCTCGGCGCGCTGGAACGAGGACTCGAACACCTGGGAGGTCGGGACCAACACGGGGGAGACCCTGCGGTGCCGGTGGCTGATCAGCGGCTCCGGTCTGCTCTCCACCCCGCTGGAGATCCCGTTCCCCGGCCGGGAGAGCTTCCACGGCGAGATCCTGATGTCCAACCGCTGGCCCAAGGACGAGGTCAGCTTCGCCGGCAAGCGGGTCGCGGTCGTCGGCACCGGTGCATCCGCGGTGCAGATCATCCCCGAGGTGGCGCACGTCGCCGAGCATCTGACGGTCTTTCAGCGCACGCCCAACTACGTCATGCCGGGCCGTAACTACCTGGTCGGGGAGCGCCAGCGCGAGTGGATCCGCAACAACCACAGCTACCTCTGGGACCTGTGCGAGACGCAGGTCTTCGCGTTCCCGTGGACGACGGAGAACCGGTTCTGGAACGACACCGATCCGGAGAAGCGGGAGCGGATCTTCGACCGCGGCTGGGAGCAGGGCGGCTTCCAGTTCGCCTTCAAGACCTACGACGACATGCTGGTCGTCAAGGAGTGCAACGACGCCGCCTCGGAGTACGTCCGCAACAAGATCCGGGCCATTGTCGACGACCCGGAGACCGCAGAGAATCTCTGCCCGAAGGACCACCCGATCTTCTCCAAGCGGACCCCGCTCGGGCATTTCTACTACGAGACCTACAACCGCCCGAACGTCTCGCTGGTGCCGGTCAAGAACAACCCGATCGTCGAGATCGTGCCGACCGGGGTGAAGACGGCGGACGGCGTCGTGCACGACGTCGACATGATCATCTTCGCCCTCGGCTTCGACGCCGTGACCGGTGCGCTCATGGCGCTGGACCTGCAGGGCAAGGGCGGCGTCAGCATCCAGGAGCGGTGGGCCGAGGGCGCGGAGACCTACCTCGGGGTGGCTGTGGACGGGTTCCCCAACCTGTTCTCGATCATCGGGCCGCAGACCTCGTTCACCAACATCCCGCCGACCATCGAGAAGCAGGCCATCTTCATCGGCCAGGCGATCCACCGGGCGCGCTCGATGGGCAGCAACGTGGTCGAGGCCCGGCCCGAGGCCGTGAAGGAGTGGGCCGGGACGTGTGAGGCCGTGCTGAACATGACCCTGTTGCCGACCGGCGACGCGGCCAGCTGGTTCCTCGGTACGAACGTCGAGGGGAAGAAGAGCAACGTGCTCTTCTTCTTCGGCGGTGCGGCGCCGTACTACGTCATGCTGGATGCGGCCGTGGCCGACGGCTTCCCGGGCCTGGTGATGGAACCCGGACTCGAGCCTGCTCGGTGAGCACTACCTGCGAGGTCTTCGAGCGCACGGCGGCCGCGCACGCCGAGGCCCCGGCCCAGCGCACGCTCGCCGGGGTCGAGGTGACGTGGGGTCAGCTGCAGGGGAAGGTGCATCGGTTGGCCGGTGGTCTGCTTACGCTCGGAGTGACCCGGGGCGAACAGGTGGCCATGCTGCTGGTCAACCGCCCCGAGTTCGCGGTGGTTGACCTCGCGACGCAGCTGGCCGGCGGCACACCGATGTCGATCTACGCGACCTCCCCGATTCCCGAGATCGCCTACCTGCTCGACGATGCGGCCGTGCGGGTCGTGGTGACCGAGGAACAGTTCGAGGCGATCATCCGCGAGGCCGTGGCGCAGGCCGCGGTCGATCCGCACGTCGTGGTCCTCGGCGAGGAGGGCGAAGCCGCCCTGCAACCGGTGGCGGACGCCTGCCCCGCGGACTTCGACGCAGTTTCGGCCGCCGCGGAGGTCCGGCCCGAGGATGTCGCCACGTTGGTCTACACCTCCGGCACCACCGGGCCACCGAAGGGCGTGCAGCTGACCCACCGCAACCTGGCCGCGATGTGGCGGGCCGCGCTGAGCATGGACCCGCGCCTGCACCAGATGCGCCGCGTGCTGTCCTACCTGCCGTCGGCGCACATCGCCGACCGGCTGTGGTGCCTGCAGGGCCCGGTCCGGACCGGAGCCTGCGTCACGTACGTGCCCGATCCGAGCAAGCTGGTCGCGGCCATGGTGGAGGTGCGGCCCACCTTCTTCCTCGGCATGCCGAGGATGTGGGAGAAGCTGCGCGTCGCTCTCCTCGCCCGGGTGCCGGCCGGCGGCGGTCCCGGTGACCCCGAGGTCGGCGCCGCCCTGCTCGCGAGCATCGGCCTGGACGGCGACGTCGTGACGCTGACCGGGGGAGCTCCGCTCGACGTCGAGATCCTGAACTTCTACGAGGGCATCGGGCTGCCGCTGATCGAGGGCTACGGCATGACCGAGGTCTCGGGCGTGATCACCAGCACCCGGGTGGGGCGCGGCAAGGTCGGTTCGGTCGGCATCCCCTTCGACGGGATCGAGATAGCCCTGGCCGACGACGGCGAGATCCTGGTCCGCGGCGAGGCCGTGATGCTCGGCTACCGCAACAAGCCCGAGGCAACGGCGGAGGCGATCGGTGCCGATGGCTGGTTGCGCACCGGCGATGTCGGCGTGCTGGACGACGGCTTCCTCACGATCGTCGGGCGCAAGAAGGAGCTGATCATCACCTCCGGCGGAAAGAACGTGGCGCCCGCGCACGTCGAGAACGCGATCCGCGCCGCCAGTCCGCTGGCCGGCCCGGTCGTGGCGATCGGGGACCGGCGCCCGTACGTGACCGCCCTGATCTCGCTCGACCCGGTGGAGAGCCAAGGGCGGACCGAAGCCGCAGTTGCGGCGGCAATCGGCGAGGCGATCGAGGCCGCCAACCGCAACCTCGCGCAGGCGGCTCAGGTGAAGCGCTTCGCCATCGTGGCGGACATCTGGGACGCGGCCTCGGGCTTCGTCACACCGACCTTGAAAGTCAAGCGCGCAGCCGTTTGCGAGCACTACGCCAAGGCGATCGACGCGCTCTACAGCGCGTAGCGGGCGAGGAAGTCGTCGAGCACCCGCTCGACCATGGCCTTGGTCAGGTCCTGATCGAGGATCACCTGGCGGTAGACCAGCGCACCGGCGAGCCCGGCCAGCGCTCCGTCGAGGTCGAGGCCAGCGTCGAGCCGGCCTTCCTTCACTCCGGCCTCGAGCAGGTTGCGGAGCGCGGACAGACCCTCGCTCACGAAGCGCCGTTTGACCTCGGCGAGTTCCGGCTCCCAGGCGGCGCGGTCGGCCAGGGCGATCAGGACCCGGCCGGCCCGGCGCTGGAGCAACTCCTGGCGGATCGCCTCCAGCTCGGCCAGCAGGTCCCCGCGCAGGTCCCCGGTCGGCTCGGCGTGCATCACGAGCACCTCGGCCGAGCACGCGTCCTGGAGCAGCTGCACCCGTTGTGGCCAGTGCCGGTAGACAGTGGCCCGCCCGACCCCGGCGACCTCCGCGACGCGCTGGTGGCTGAGGGCCTCCCAGCCCTCGTCGAACAGCACCTGACGGGCCGCGTCCAAGATCGCGTTCCGGGTGGAGTCCGTTCCCATCTGGCGACTATGACATGAGACAACGTGTCTCACGTGGTACTACGGTGAGACATCTTGTCTCGCCGGTGGAGGCCCCCGATGACGGTGGATCAGGCCGGGGTGCCCGCTGCCCCGGACGCGCCCGAGTTCCAGCTCGAACAGGACGCTGTTCCGTGCCGCCGGCCCAAGCTCGCCGTCGCGCTGATGTGCCTCACCGTCGCGGTGATCTACGGCTCCGGGACCATCCTGTTCACCGCGCTGTCGACGGTGGCCGAGGAACTCGAGGCGAGCCAGACGCAGCTGGTGTGGATCGCCGGCATGTACCCGCTGGTAATTGCCGCCCTCCTGTTGCCGGGCGGGGCGTTCGTCGACCGGGTCGGGCGCAAGGTCGGTGCGGTCCTGGGCCTGGCCATCACCGCGTCCTTCTTCCTGGCGGCCAGTCAGACCAACAGTGCCGACATGGTCCTGCTCTTCCTGGGCCTGGCCGGTATCGGCGGCGCGATGTCCTTCCCGGCCACCCTGGCCACGATCACCGCGGTGGTGCCCCGCGAGCGCCGGGGACCGGCCGTCGGCCTGTGGTCCGCGAGCCTGTTCATCGGCGGTGTCACCGGGACCACTCTCGGCGGCGTGCTCTCCGAGTGGCTGGCCTGGCAATGGCTGCTGATCGGCCCGGCCGTACTCGGCCTCCTGGCGATCGTGCCGATCCTGATCTGGGTGCCGGAGTCGCGCGACGTCCGCAACGCCCATGTCGACGTCCTCGGTGCCGTGCTCTCGGTCCTGGCCGTCGGCCTGTTCGTGTTCGGCATGACCGAGGCGCCGGAGAAGGGCTTCGCCGACCCGCTCACCCTGACCGCCTTGCTGGGCCTCGTGTTCGGCGTGCTGTTCGTGTGGTCCCAGCTGCGGGACAAGCGCCCGATGCTCGACCTGCGGCTGTTCAAGGACGGCCGGTTCGGTTCCGGCTCGCTGGTCAACCTGCTCAGCTGGTTCATGACGTACGGCTTCTTCTTCACGGCCGTGCAGTACCGCTACTACACCCTCGACTTCGGCCCGTTGCTGACCGGCCTTTCGTTCGCGCCGTCGGCGACCTTCATCATTCCGTTGGCGATTGTCGGCCCGAAGTTGGCGCGCAAGTACGGCTCGCGGCCGGTGATGGTGCTCGGCCTGATGATCCTGGCCGTCGGATCGGTCGGGATCGCACTGACCGCCACCACTCAGAAGTTCTGGCCGGTGGCCATCTGCGAGGCGATCGCGTTCAGCGGCCTGGCGTTGGTCGGCGGTCCGGCGACCGAGTCGATCATCGACGCGCTGCCGCCGGCCAAGCACGGCGTCGCGTCTGCGGTCAACGACATCACCCGCCAGTTGGGCATCGCGCTGGGTGTGGCGGTGCTGGGAACGTTGTTCAACGCGGCGTACCGCGCCGACGTCGCGACCGACGGCGTCTTGGACGACGTGGTCGAAGCCACCAAGGACTCCGCCGCGGAGGGCCTGGCGCTGGCCGCCGGGTTGCCCGACAGCGTGCGGGAGGCGCAGGAGTCGGCGATCGCGAACGCGGTCACCCTGGGCTTCGTCGTCGCCAGCCTGGCGTTGGCGTTGGCCTTGGCGATCGGAGCCTGGGTCGTGTGGCGACGCTGCCCGGCGGAGGTCGGCAAGGCGGTCGAGGCCGACTTCACCGCGGAGGCCTGGGCCGAGATGAAACTCGACCCGGCGCTTGATCCGGCGCAGGACCGGCCATCGGTATCGGTGGCCGCCATGGCCGCGCTCGCGCCGATCGAGGCGCCGCTCCAGGCTTCTCTCTTGCCGCCACCGCCCTCGGTGCCCGCAGCCATCCCGCTCTCGGTCCAACTGACCCAGGCCGCCGCCCGCTACGCCGACCTGCTGGAGCAGGCCCAGGCTCGGCACGCGGACCTCGAAGCCGATCTCGTGCGGCTGCGGGCCCACGAGGCGGAGGTGCGCAGGCGGTGTGCGGAGGCGCACGCCGAGCACGCTTCCGCCCTCGCCGCGCTCGCGGAACTGGCCAACGCCGGCGAGGACTGGCTGGACCGGGCCTTCGTCGATCCGATCGCCGCACCCCTCGTCGAGCGCGGCTGACCTGTCCACATACTGAAACCACCGTGCCGAGGGGTGAGACGGCGGCCTAAAATCCGGCCATGAGTAGCCTGAATCTTGCAGTCATCCCGGGCGACGGCATCGGCACCGAGGTGGTCGCCGAGGGCCGCAAGGTCCTCGACGTCGTCCTCGCCGACACCAAGGTCGAGGCCCACGAGTACGACCTCGGCGCCCGTCGGTGGCATGCGACGGGGGAGACCCTGCCGGACTCCGTGCTGGAGGAGATCCGCGGCGCGGACGCGATCCTGCTCGGCGCGGTCGGCGACCCGTCGGTGCCGTCCGGGGTCCTCGAGCGCGGGCTGCTGCTCAAGATGCGCTTCGCGCTCGACCACCACGTGAACCTGCGCCCTTCCAAGCTGTGGCCGGGTGGGGCCACCCCGCTGGCCGGCAACCCGAGCATCGACTTCGTCGTGGTCCGCGAAGGCACCGAGGGCCCGTACACCGGCAACGGCGGCGCCCTGCGCGTCGGTACGCCGCAGGAAGTGGCCACCGAGGTCAGCGTGAACACGGCCTTCGGCATCGAGCGCGTCGTCCGCGATGCCTTCGCCCGCGCCCAGGCCCGCCCCCGCAAGAAGCTGACGCTGGTGCACAAGAACAACGTGCTGGTGTACGCCGGCGGATTGTGGACGCGGATCTTCAACGCCGTCGCCGCGGAGTTCCCGGAGGTTGCGACCGACTACCTGCACGTCGACGCGGTGACGATCTTCATGGTCGCCCAACCCGAGCGCTTCGACGTCATCGTCACCGACAACCTGTTCGGCGACATCATCACCGACCTCGCTGCCGCCGTGACCGGGGGAATCGGCCTGGCGGCCAGCGGCAACCTCGATGTCAGCCGGACCAACCCGTCGATGTTCGAGCCGGTGCACGGTTCGGCACCAGACATCGCCGGCCAGGGCAAGGCCGACCCGACCGCCACGATCCTGTCGGTGGCGATGATGTTGGAGCACCTCGGCCGGACCACGGAGGCGGCCCGGATCACCGCCGCCGTCGAGGCCGACCTGGCCGCGCGCGGCAGCGCTCCGCGCAGCACCTCGGAGGTCGGCGACGCGATCGCCGCGCGAGTAGCTGGATAGCAGGCGGCCGGGGCCGTCACGCAATCTCTTCTCCGTCGACGGCCAGGAGGCCGCAATGTCTTTGCGTACGAGCGTCCCGACCCTTCCGGGCTCTGCCCCGACCGGCACGACGCCGGGTGTTCGCTTCGCTCAACAGGCTCAATCGGCTGTAGCGTTCCGCCCATGACCACGGTGGGCAGCCTTCAGTTCGACGTCACCCTGAACCCCACGCCCGCGCCCGAGGTGCGGCGGGCCGAGATCCTGGCCAACCCGGGCTTCGGCAAGTTCTTCACCGACCACATGGTCAGTGTGACCTGGACCCCCGAGCAGGGCTGGCACGACGCGAACCTGCGCGCCTACGGCCCGATCTCGATGGACCCGGCCACCGCGGTGATCCACTACGCCCAGGCGATCTTCGAGGGCCTCAAGGCCTACCGGCACGATGACGGCTCGATCGTCACCTTCCGGCCGGAGCAGAACGCCGCGCGGTTCCAGCGCTCCGCCCGCCGGCTCGCCCTGCCCGAGTTGCCGAGCGAGATCTTCGTCGACGCGATCGACCTTCTGGTCCGCACCGATGCCGCCTGGGTGCCCGGTCAGGCCGAGCAGAGCCTGTACCTGCGCCCGTTCATGTTCGCCTCCGAGGTCTTCCTCGGCGTGAAGCCGGCCTCGCACGTGAGCTTCTTCGTGATCGCCTCGCCGGCGGGCGCGTACTTCGCCAAGGGCCTCAAGCCGGTGTCGATCTGGCTGTCCGAGGAGTACACCCGGGCCGCCCAGGGCGGCACCGGGGCCGCGAAGTGCGCCGGTAACTACGCGGCCGGCCTGGTCGCGCAGCAGGAGGCGATCGCCAACGGTTGCGACCAGGTCGTCTTCCTCGACGCGGTCGAGCGCAAGTGGGTCGAGGAACTCGGCGGCATGAATCTGTACTTCGTGCACGCCGACGGTCACATCGAGACCCCGACGCTGACCGGCTCGATCCTCGAGGGCGTCACCCGTGACTCGATCATGAGCATCGCCGGCGACCTCGGGCACCAGGTCGCCGAGGCCCGGATCTCGGTCGACGACTGGCGCGACGGGGTGAGTTCGGGCGACATCGTCGAGGTGTTCGCCTGCGGCACCGCCGCGGTGCTCACCCCGGTCGGCAAGCTCGCCTGGCGCGGCGGCGAACTGGCGATGGGCGACGGTGAGCCCGGCCCGGTCACCACCGCGATCCGTCGCGCGTTGCTGGAGCTTCAGCACGGGCACGCGCCGGACAAGCACGGCTGGCTGCACAAGGTCATCTGACGGTCAGTCAGGGAAGACCGTGAACATCTCGCTGGCCGGCAAGGTCGCCTTCGTCACGGGGGCTGCGCGTGGCCAGGGCCGCTCGCACGCGATCCACCTCGCCCGGGCCGGGGCCGACATCATCGGGCTCGACCTGTGCGCACCGATCGACACCGTCGGCTACCCGCCGGCGACCTTCTCCGACCTCGAGCAGACCGTCGAACTGGTCGAGAACGAGGACGCCCGGATGGTGGCCGCGGTCGCCGACGTGCGCGACCGGGACGCCGTCGAGAGTGCGCTCGCCACCGGCCTGGAGGAGTTCGGCCGGGTCGACCTTGTGGTCGCCAACGCGGGCATCCTGCCGATCGTGGGCGATCAGGCCGACACCTTCCAGGCCTATCTCGACGCCGTCGATGTGAATCTCACCGGCGTCTTCCACACCGTCGACGCCTGCCTGCCGCACCTGATCGCGCAGGGCACCGGCGGGTCGATCGTCATCACCAGTTCGACCTCCGGCATCACCGGGCTGGTCGACGGCTCCCGGGGCAGCATGGGCTACGCCGCGGCCAAGCACGGCGTGGTCGGGTTGATGCGCGGCTGGGCCACGGTGCTTGCCAAGCACAGCATCCGGGTGAACACGCTGCACCCGACCGGAGTGAACTCTCCGATGGTGGTGAACGAGGCCTTCTCGCGTTACGTCGAGGTCGAGCACCCGGAGATGGTTCCGCGGCTGCAGAACGCGATGCCGGTGGCCCTGATCGAGCCCGAGGACGTCAGCGGCGCGGTGGTCTGGCTGTGCTCGGACGCGGCCAGATACGTCACCGGGGTGACCCTGCCGGTGGATGCCGGCTACGCGTTGACCTGAGAGCGAGCGAGCCGGAGACACGCGCACCGCGTGGCTCTGCGCTGATTCGCAGCGACTTGTGCAGTAATGGGCTGACGTGTGCCGAAAACGGGGGACTACAGCCATGCGGTTCGAACTACCACGCACGCTGGTCTGGATGGGCACGACCGCCCTGCTGACAGGCACGCTCGGGGTGTTGAACGCGCCGACGGCCTCGGCCGCGGCGGCCTCGATCGGAGCGACGACCGTGTCCGGGATCGGCGCCTCGACCGCGACCCTGACCGCGCCGGTCAACGCGGGCGGGACGGCGACCGAGATCAGCGCGACCTGCACCGGTGGGCCGTTCACCGCTTCCCAGGAGACGGTGTCGACCTCGGGGACCGCGTCCAAGACCGTGGCCCTCACCGGGCTGACCGGGTTCGGGAAGTACGTGTGCTCGGTGACCGCGAAGCAGACCGGCCAGGCGCTCGTCGTCGGCCAGGTCAAGCCGGCGTTCTTCACCACGGCGGCACCGCCGCCGGTCACGCTCTACGTGGACGGCAACCCCGCGCCCCTCGGTGCCGGCGCGGCGACCACAAGCTGCACCGGCCCGGGGGCGCAGGCCTGCCCGACCATCCAGCAGGCGGTGACCGCAGCGCAGGCGCTCAGCGACAGCACCGTGACGATCCAGGTGAAGTCGCTGACGGCGGTCGGCCCCGGCGCGGCCTACTTCGAAGCGGTCTCCATCGCCCTCCCGGACACGGTCCGGCTGCGGATCGCGGGCGTCGGCAACCCGATCGTGCGCGGCCTGCTGGGCAGATCGGTGTTCACCATCACCGGCCCCACCGGCCTGGCTGGTTCTTCGCCGCGGGTGACGCTGGTCGGGATGACGATCGCCGGCGGCGAGGCCACCGGTAGCGGCGGCGGCGGGGTCACGGTCGCCGGCGATCTGGTCTGGCTGTCCAACAACACCATCACCGACAACCGCGGCAACACCGGCGCCGGCGTCTACAACAACAGCACCAACCAGCTGACGCTGATCAACAACACGATCGCGGGCAACCTCGGCGGGACCGCCTCGTCGACCGGCGTCGCGGTCTTCACGCTGCAGGGTTCCACCCTGCTGGTCAACAACACCTTGGCGGACAACCCGCCGACCGGGACCGGCACCGGTCTCGACATCGGCGCGCAGGGGTTCTACCGCCTGATCAACTCGATCCTGTCGCACACCACCTGCGGCAATCACAAGGCCGGGACCGACGGCGGTCACAACGTCGAGTCCGGCAACACCTGCGGTCTCAACGCGACGACGAACCGGGTGAGCAACTCCGCGATCAATCTCGCTTCTTCGTTGGCCGCCAACGATTCGGCCGGGCCGATGACCCTGGCGATCGCGACGGACAGCTCGGCGCACAACTGGGTGCCGATCGCCGACTGCTCGGTCACCTTCGATGCCCGCGGCTTCGGCCGGCCCGGCTTCGACGGGCAGAACTGCGACGCCGGTGCCTTCGAGATCCAGGCCGCCTCGACGGTGCCGACCATCGGCGGGACGACGGCCTCGGGCGTCACCGACACCGCGGCGACGTTGACCGCGCAGGTGAACCCCGGCGGCGCGCCGACCAGCGTCGGCGTGACCTGCACCGGCGGGGCCTACAACTGGACCTCCGCCAACGCCGGATCCGGCCGCAGCCCGGTTGGCGTCTCGGCGAACCTGAGCGGTCTGACGCCGGGCGTCGAGTACGTCTGCGCGCTGAAGGCGACGAACACCGCCGGTGAGGCGACTAGCACTCCGGCGGCGACGTTCACGACGTCGGCAACCCCGGTCGTGACCCCGACTCCGACCCCGACTCCGACCCCGACTCCGGTGGTGACCCCGACCCCGACGCCCACTCCGGTGACGCCGACGCCGACTCCGGCGCCTCCGGGTCCGGCGTCGCGACCGACGGTCGGGGCCACCTCGGTGTCCGCGATCGGTACCAGCACCGCGACCCTGACCGCGCCGGTCACCGCGAACAACGCCTCGACCAGCGCGACGGCGACCTGCACCGGCGGCGCGTGGTCGGCGGGTGGCGCCATCGTCGGGTCCGGCACCACGCCGGTCACGATGTCGGTCCCGCTCACGGGGCTGGCGCCCGGAACCATCTACAGCTGCGCGATCACGGCCACGAACAGCGCAGGTACGACGACGAGCGGGACCCCGGCGGCGTTCTCGACCGCGGGTGCGCCCAAGGCGCCGATGACCGTCTCGGCCAAGGTGATCACGGCCAAGAAGGGCAAGAGCACGACGTACACCGTCGCGACCTTCAAGGACCCGGCCGACCTCGCGGCGAAGTCCTACACGGTGACCATCGCCTGGGGCGACGGCACCACGAGCAAGGGCACCGTCAGCCGCACCGGCAAGGGCACCTACAAGGTGACCGGTAAGCACACGTACAAGACGGCCGGCTCGAAGTCGCCGAAGGTCACCGTGGGCAAGGCCGGAACCGCCGCGGTCAGCGCCAAGGCGAAACCGGCCTGATCCGCGGAGATTTGCCGCTGCACAGGGCCTGTGTCACACTCGATCCGTGGCACAGGCTCTGATTATTGGATAGGCGCATCGGCTGAGCACGATCCGATGCGCAAACCTCTCGTCTCCGGACGAGGGGTTTTTTGTTTGTCCCAGCACCACTTTCACCGGCACCACAACGATGAAGGACGGCACCTCGTGACGACTCAGCGCAACGGTCTTCCGGACGCGTTCCACGTCTTCGACACGACCCTGCGCGACGGCGCCCAGGGTGAGGGCATGGCACTGACGGTGGCGGACAAGCTCGCCATCGCCAAGCACCTGGACGACCTGGGCGTCGGCTTCATCGAGGGCGGCTGGCCGGGTGCGTTGCCGAAGGACACCGAGTTCTTCGCGCGCGCCCAGAGTGAACTGAACCTGCGCAACGCACAGCTGGTGGCCTTCGGGTCCACCCGCAAGGCCGAGAAGAAGGCGTCGGAGGACCCACAGGTCCTCGCGCTTCGTGACTCCGGGGCCGGCACGATCTGCCTGGTCGCCAAGAGCCACGTCGGTCACGTCGAAAGGGCCCTTCGCACCACCCCCGCGAAGAACCTCGAGATGATCACGGACACGGTCACCTTCCTGCGCTCCGAAGGCAAGCGGGTGTTCGTGGACTGCGAGCACTTCTTCGACGGGTACCACCTCGACCCGGCCTACGCCGTCGAGGTGGTCCGCACTGCGGCCGCCGCCGGGGCTGACGTCGTCGTGCTCTGTGACACCAACGGCGGCATGCTGCCCTCCTGGGTTCACCGTGTGGTCAGCGAGGTTCTCGCTGCCACCGGTGCCCGGTTGGGCATTCACTGTCAGGACGACACCGGCTGCGCGGTGGCCAACACCATCGCCGCGGTCGAGGCCGGCGTCACCCACGTGCAGTGCGTGGCCAACGGCTACGGCGAGCGCACCGGCAACGCCAACCTCGCCACCGTGGTGGCCAACCTCCAGCTCAAGATGGACATCGCGTGCCTGCCGCCGGGCAAGCTCAAGGAACTGTCCCGGGTCAGCCACGCGATCGCCGAGATCTCGAACATGACGCCCCGTCATCACCTGCCCTACGTCGGGATGAGCGCGTTCGCGCACAAGGCCGGCCTGCACGCCTCCGCGATCAAGGTCGACCCCGACCTCTACCAACACATCGATCCGACCCTGGTCGGCAACGACATGCGCATGCTGATCTCGGAGATGGCCGGGCGGGCCAGCGTCGAGCTCAAGGGCAAGGAACTCGGCCACGACCTCACCGCCAGCCCGCAGGCGCTCGCCAACGTGGTGGAGCGCGTCAAGGCGATGGAGGCCCGGGGCTACTCCTTCGAGGCCGCCGACGCGTCCTTCGACCTGCTGATCCGTTCCGAGCTGGACCCCGAGAGCGCCCAGCTCTTCGAGCTGGAGTCCTGGCGCGTCATCGTGGACCGTGACGTCGCGGGCGAGGTGCGCACCGAGGCCACCGTGAAGCTGCACGCCGGCGGCAAGCGCTTCGTCGCCACCGGTGAGGGCAACGGCCCGGTCAACGCCCTCGATATGGCGCTGCGTCAGGGCCTGGAGCAGGTCTTCCCGGATCTGGCCCGCCTCGAGCTCGTCGACTTCAAGGTCCGCATCCTCGAAGGCGCGCACGGCACCGGCGCCATCGTCCGGGTACTGGTCGAGACCAGCGACGGCGAGACCGAGTGGAACACCGTCGGCGTCCACGAGAACATCATCGAGGCGTCGTGGCAGGCGCTCGCCGACGCGGTCACCTATGGCCTGGTCCAGCAGGCCGAAAGGGCCTGACCGCGGCGTCGAGTCAGTCGGCGAGGGAGATCAGGGCCAGCGCACGCCCGGTGGCGAAGTAGTGCGAGAGCATGCCCTTGATCACGATCTGCCGGCTCAGGACCTGACGGAGCACCGGGCTCCGCGGGGAGATCAGCCCGACCGGCAGCTTGCCGCCGGCCTTGACCTTCATCTGCGAGAGCTGGAGCAGCTGGTCGGAGTTGATGTACAACGCTACCCGCGGCTCGCCGACGATGCCGTTGTAGATCGTGATGCCCTCGTTGGCGAAGTCGAGCGTGCACTCGGTGTCGGTGTCGGTGTTCACGATCGTCACCGGGTGGCGCATCTTGCGCGCGGTCTTGGTCAGGTTCGGCTTGTTCGCGAAGTTCTGGACGAGCAGCGCCTGCATGATGTTGGCGATCCCGTTCGCCTCCTCGCCACCGGCACAGGTGACGGTGAAGGGCACAAATTCCTTGGCCATGTGCGCGAGATCCGTTCGGTGGTCCACGCGCCACCGAGGGGTCGCGTGAGGGTGTGCGGGCGTGGCTGCTGAGGCGAGCGTGGTGATCTTATCTGCGAGGGCGCTCCGGGTAGTGGACCGGCACGGGCCCGGCCTCGTCCCACCGCGCTTCTCAACCAGTGAGCGACAGGGTTGTGACGGATGGGGCAAGTCCCGGCCGGCGGACACCTCTCCAGTTTCAACCTTGTCGCTCAGTTGCGGGAATCCGTTCGCAACGCCGCGATCAATCGTTGCCGGAGCGGCGCGGCCCTCTCGGCGAAGGCCCGTTGGGCCTCGACGTACTCCGCCTTGCCCTCGGCGGTCTCGATCCGGACCGGGGCGTAGCCGAGATCGGCCAGGTCGTAGGGGGAGGCGCGCATGTCGAGCGTGCGGATCTCGCGAGCCAGCTCGAAGCAGTCGGCGACCAGCTCGGAGGGCACCAGCGGGCTGAGCCGGTAGGCGTGCTTGTAGAGGTCCATGTTGGTGTGCAGGCAGCCGCCCTGCTCCAGGTCCGGCATGGCGGTTCGGCTGGGGGTGAGCACGTTCAGCGGGCGGGCGGGTTCGGTGAAGAAGCGGAACGCGTCGAAGTGCGTGCAGCGCAGCGGCGCGGACTCCACCACCGCATCCAGCTCGGCCGGGGCCAGTCGCAGCGGCCAGGCCGCGTGCCGGACCTGCTCGGGAGAGCTGCGGTAGACCATCGCCCACTCGTGCATGCCGTGGCAGCCGAAAACTGGACGCCGGGCCGCGGTGGCCCGCAGCAGCGCCACGGTGTCCCGGACCAGCTGGCCGGGCCTGACGCTCAGGGAGGCGGTCACCCCGCCCTCGACGGACACGTATCCGGCCCAGTCCCGGTGCGGGGCGTCGCCCGCCAGGACGACCCCGGCGCCGGGGTGCCAGCGGCGCAGCGCTCCGGGGGAGTGGTTGTAGTAGGTGAACAGGAAGTCGAGCACCGGGTGCGCCTCGCGGCGCACCGCCCGGTCCAGGTGGGGGTCTGTCCAGGCCCGCACACGCGCCTGGTGGGCGTCGCGGCGGGCGGCCCACTCGGGCGGACCCAGCACCTGGGGTTGGGTGACGGCCTGCACGGCTCCATTCTGTGTCCCTGGCTCCGGGTAGCCTCCCGGGGTGCGAATCGCCCGCTTCACCCATGAGTCCCACCAGCTCTTCGGCATCGTCGAAGGGGATCCCGGCGCTGAGGTGATTGCCCTCGTCGAAGGTGACCCGCTCTACACCAAGGTCACCCCGACCGGGCAGCACCTGCCGCTCGCGGAGGTGAAGCTCCTCGCCCCGGTGATCCCACGCAGCAAGGTTGTCGGCGTGGGGCGCAACTACGCCGACCACGCCGCGGAGCTGGGCAATGAGGTGGCGGCCGAGCCGTTGTTGTTCCTCAAGCCGAACACCACGGTGATCTCGCCGGCCGACCCGATCGGCCACCCGCAGCAGTCCACCGATGTGCACTACGAGGGTGAACTCGCCGTGGTGATCGGCCGGATCTGCCGGGAGGTGCCGGTCGAGCGGGTGCCCGAGGTGATCTTCGGCTACACGGTCGGCAACGACGTCACCGCGCGCGACCTGCAGCGCAGCGACGACCAGTGGACCCGGGCCAAGGGCTTCGACTCGTTCTGCCCGCTCGGGCCGTGGATCGTCACCGACCTCGACATCACCGACCTCGCGGTGACCACGACCCTCAACGGTGAGCTCAAGCAGGCCGGCCGGACCTCGGCCATGGTGCACAAGGTGCCCGACCTGATCGCCTACATCACCTCGGTGATGACGTTGCTGCCCGGCGACGTGATCCTGACCGGGACCCCCGCCGGGGTCGGCCCGATGAAGCCCGGTGACGAGGTGTCGGTCACCGTCGAGGGCATCGGCACCCTGACCAACCCGGTAGTGGCCCGATGACCGATTCGACCAGCAAGGTGCGTGTCCGCTTCGCCCCGTCGCCCAGCGGCGACCTGCACGTCGGCAACATCCGCACGGCGCTCTATGACTGGGCCTACGCCCGGCACACCGGCGGCACCTTCGTGTTCCGCATCGAGGACACCGATTCCGCGCGCGTGACGCCGGAGTACATCGCGGCCGCGGTGGAGTCGATGCGCTGGTTGGGCCTGGACTGGGACGAGGGTCCCGAGGTCGGCGGCGACCACGGGCCCTACCAGCAGTCCGAGCGGATCGACCTGTACCGCGAGTGGGCGCAGCGGTTCATCGACAACGGCCACGCGTACCACTGCTACGAGAGCCCGGCCGAGGCCGAGGAGCGGGTCGCGCGGCAGAAGGCGGCCAAGGCACCGCCCGGCTATGACGGGCACAGCCGCAACCTCACCCCGGAGCAGCGCGCCGCCTACGAGGCCGAGGGCCGCAAGCCGGTGGTCCGGTTCCGGATGCCCGAGGGCACCACGACCCTTCACGACCTGATCCGCGGCGAGGTCAGCTTCGACAATGCCCTCATCCCGGACTTCGTGCTGATGCGCGCCGACGGCTCGCCGCTCTACACCCTCGCGGTGGCCGTCGACGACGTCCTGATGAAGATCACCCACGTCGTGCGCGGGGAGGATCTGCTCTCCTCGACGCCGCGTCAGATCGCCGTCTATCGCGCGATGGGCGTCACCGACGAGCAGACGCCCTCCTTCGCGCACCTGCCGTTCGTGATGGGCCAGGACAACTCCAAGTTGTCCAAGCGGCACGGTGCGGTGACGATCGGTCAGTTCCGCGCCGACGGTTACCTGCCCGAGGCGATGTGCAACTACCTCGCGCTGCTCGGCTGGTCCCTCGGCGACGGTGACCGTGAGGAGTTCGACCTGCAGGAGATGGCCGCGGCCTTCACCCTCGAACGGGTCAACTCCAGCCCGGCGCGCTTCGACCCGAAGAAGCTCGATGCGATCAACGGCACCTGGATCCGCAGACTCGACCCGAAGGACCTGGCGAACCGGATCGTGCCGTTCCTGGTCGGCGCCGGACTGCTCGCCGACCCGCCGTCCGCGACCGACCTGGAGACCCTGGCGGCCGCCGTGCCGCTGGTCCAGGAGCGGATGATCACGCTGGGGGAGGTCGTCGACATGGTCGGCTTCCTGTTCATCTCCGAGGTGACCATCGACCCGGACGCCGCCGCCGCGGTCCGCGGCCCCGACGCCGAAGCCGTCCTCAAGGCCGGAATCGGCGCGCTGGAGGCGCTGGCCGGCTTCTCGGCCACGGATATCGAGGCTGCGCTGCGGGCCGCCCTGATCGAAGGCCTGGGGCTGAAGCCGAAGAACGCCTTCGGGGCGCTGCGGGTGGCCGTGACCGGCCGCCGGATCTCCCTACCGCTGTTCGAGTCGATGGAACTGCTGGGCCGCGACGCCACCCTGGCCCGGCTCCGGGCCGGGCTGGCCGCCCTGTCCTGACCGTCGGTTTGCGGCGCGCGAATCCCTGTGCGCCCCGACCCCGGCGGTTCGGTATCATCGACCCTCGGTGCACGGACCCGATCGGCTCGTCACCACCCATGGGGTATGGGGTAATTGGCAGCCCGGCTGATTCTGGTTCAGCTAGTCTAGGTTCGAGTCCTGGTACCCCAGCGCAGCACGGATTTAGCCTCGGAACACCCGCTCCGGTAAGGTCCGTGCGCACCACCTGGCCCCGTTGTGTAGTGGCCTAGCACGCCGCCCTCTCAAGGCGGTAGCGCGGGTTCGAATCCCGTCGGGGCTACCAGGTGAGCCGGTTCGCCGAAGGCGGGCCGGCTCAGGTGTTTAAGAACCCGATGATCGCGGCGGCGAGGTCGGTGGGCGCGTCCTCCTGCAGGAAGTGCCCCGCGTTCGTGATGGTCGGGTGCTCCAGGCCGGCGGCGCCGGGGATGGCGCGGCGCAGGATCGGGGCCATCGCGCCGGTGATCGGGTCGCTGTCGGAGAACGCGGTCAGGAACGGCTTGTCCCAGGTCGTCAGGACCTTCCACGCCGCGCGGTTGGCCTCGGCGGCCGGGTCGTCCGGCCGGTACGGCACCAGACCGGGCATGGCGCGCGGGCCGGCCTTGTAGGACTCGTCGGGGAACGGGGCGTCGTAACCGGCGCGCGCCTCCGGACCCAACCCGCGCACGCAACCGCTCGCGACGAAGCGCGCGATGTCGAGCGTCGGCGCCGCGGCGATGGCCTGGCGGAACTGGTGCCAGACCGCCGGCATGTCCTGGTCGCCGGTCGGCAGGCCGGTGTTGGCCGCCACGACGCGGTCGAAACGGTCGGGGTTCTCCGCGACGACCCGCAACCCGATCAGCCCGCCCCAGTCCTGGCCGACCAGGGTCAGGCCGCGCAGGTCGAGGACGTCGAAGAGCAGGGAGCGCATCCACTCGACGTGCCGGGCGAAGCTGTGGTCGGTGACCTCCGCCGGCTTGTCCGAGCGTCCGAAGCCGACCAGGTCGACCGCGATCGCGCGCAGGCCGGCGTCCGCGAGCGGACCCATCAGCCCCCGGTAGAGGAACGACCAGGTCGGCTCGCCGTGCAGGAGCAGCACCGGGGGACCGTCAGCCGGGCCGGCCGCCGCCCAGGCCATCCGCAACGTCTGACCGTCGCCGGCAGGCACCTCGGCGTAGTGCGGGGCGTGGTCGAACCCGGTCAGGGCGTCGAACGCGGAGTCGGGAGTGCGCAGCAGCTGCATGACGGTGATGGTTTCAGCGCGGCCAGTTCGCGGATAGCCCTTGACGGCGAAACTTACATTTCGTAATTTAGTTTTAAGTTACGAAATGTAAGTTTGGGGGCGCCAGGATGACCCGCCGTCGCATGTCCGCCGAGGACCGTCGCGAGCAACTGCTCGACGTCGCCCTGGACGTGGTTGTCGCGGAGGGCTTCTACTCCGTCACCATCGACCGCGTCGCCCGGGACGCGGGGGTCACCCGCACGCTGATCTACAGCCAGTTCGGCGACCTGGCCGGCCTGGTGTCCGCCCTCGTCGACCGGGAGACCGGCGCGGCGATGGAGGGGCTGGCCGAAGCCCTCGCGCCGGTGCCCGACGAGCTCGACTTCGTCGAGATCGGTGAGGCCCTGCTGCGCGCGATGGTCGCGGCCGTCGCGCAGGCACCGCGCAGCTGGGCGATCCTGTTCAATCCGCCGGAGGGCGGCCCGCCCGAGCTGCACGAGCAGATCGCCGCCGGCCGCGCCTTGTCCCGCGTGCATGTGCAGGAGCTGCTCACCAGCCGCCTTCCGCGCGGGGTCGAGGACCCCGAACTCACGGCGCACCTGAACCAGCTGCTCGGCGAGGAACTGGTCCGCCTGCACGTGCGTGACCCTGAGCGTTACCCGCTCGAGCGCATGGTCCGTCAGATCCGAGAGAGCGCCGCGGGCACCCTCGCGGCCCACCCCAGAAGGGCATCCCGATGACCGCCACATCAGACCGCCCGCGCACCCCGACCGCTTCGGTCGGTGCCCCGCTCGGCCCCGGTTCGCTGACCTGGAAGTACCACGGCGACCGCCGCGGCCTGCTGTTCATGTGGCGCACCGGCACGTTGCAGAACATGCACCCCGCAGTGAACTCGGCGCTGCAGCAGAACTCGAACTTCTTCAACAACCCGTGGGACCGGCTGCTCCGCTCGATCCCGCCGATCATGGGCGTCGTCTACGACGACAACGCCGACGCCACCGGTGCGCAGGTGCGCGACTTCCACAAGCCGATCAAGGGCGACGACGACGGCCACGGCCGGCGCTACTCCGCGCTCAACCCGGACACGTTCTGGTGGACGCACGTCACCTTCGTCGAGACGATCATCGCGATCAACGAGTACTTCGGCACGCCGCTGACCGAGGCGGAGAAGGACCAGTTGGTCGCCGAGGGCGTCACGTGGTGGAAGCGCTACGGCCTGTCCGACCGCCCCGTGGTGAGCACCTGGGCCGAGTTCGAGGACTACTTCAACCACATGCTCGAGCACGAGCTCGAGCACAACGCCACCACGCGCTGGGCGGTCACGGCGCACCAGCAGAAGATGCCGCCGCCGCCCGGAGTGCCGAAGCTGGCGTGGAAGGTCATCGAGTGGCCGACCTCGCGGTTCAACCGGTGGCTGGGCAACGGCCTGATGCCGCCGAAGGCCCGGGAGATCCTCGAACTGCAGTGGCGCACCCGCGACGAGGTTGCTCTGCGGGTCCTCGGCCAGGTCGTGCGCCGAGCCTGGCCGCTGCTCCCGGCGAAGGTCCGCTACAACCCTCGCGCCTACGATGCGATCAAGCGGGCCGAAGCGGCCTGACCCGGAACGGGAGGGCGACCAGTGAGCGAGAACGTGGCGGCCGTTGAAGCGGCCCTCGAGTGCCTGAACAAGGGCGACCTCGACGGCTACATGGCGCTCTACAGCGCCGATGCCCAGTTCGTCGGCTATCCCGCGGACGTGCCGGCGAACGTCGCCGGGGTCAAGGCCTTCTACGCCGGCCTCCTGGCCGG
Organism: Sporichthya sp.; assembly: GCF_013815995.1. Taxonomy (GTDB): domain Bacteria; phylum Actinomycetota; class Actinomycetes; order Sporichthyales; family Sporichthyaceae; genus Sporichthya. Next base: position 1,380 of record NZ_JACDFE010000009.1, on the reverse strand, counting down.
GATCCCGGATCTCGACGTCGAGGCCATCGACATCTTCGCGGCGGGGGCGCGGGTCGTGGTGCGCTTCGCCATCACCGGCCACCACGAGGGCGAGTTGCTGGGCGCGGCGCGGACCGGGCACGCGATCTCCTTCGAGGGCCTGAGCATCCTGTACTTCCAGGACGGCAAGGTGGCCCACCGCGTCACGCGGTCCGACGAGAACGCGCTGCTGGTGCAGATCGGCATCATCCCGACGCCCAGCTCGACCAGCGGCTGATCCCGGACCCCGTCAGAGCGAACCGAGCGCCTGCTCCAGGTCGGCCCAGAGGTCCTCGGGATCCTCGATGCCGGCCGAGAACCGCACCAGACCCTCCGGGATCGTCGGTGACTCACCGGCCCAGCGGCGGCGCCGCTCGAGTGTGGACTCGACGGCGCCGAGGCTCGTCGCGTTGACCCACAGCCGGGTGGCGCCGCAGAACGCCTCCGCCGTCGGGCCGTCGGCGAACTCGACGGAGAGGATCGCGCCGAACGTGCGCATCTGGGCCGTCGCGCGAGCATGCCCGGGGTCGGTGGGCAAGCCGGGGTAGCGGACGCGCAGGCAGGCCGGATGTGCGGCCAGTCGCGGCGCCAGCACGGCGGCGTTGGCGGCCGCCCGCTCCAGGCGCAGGTGCAAGGTGCGCAGCCCGCGCAGGGCGAGCCAGGTCTCCATCACCCCGGGCGCGGTGCCGGACAGGCGACGGTGCTCCTTCAACCGGTCGAGGGTGTCGGTGTCGGTGGCGACCAGCGCTCCGAGCACTGCGTCGCTGTGGCCGGCGATGAACTTCGTGGCCGAGTGCACCACCAGGTCCGCACCGAGGGCGATCGGGTTCTGTCCGAACGGGGTCGCGAAGGTGTTGTCGACGGCGACCAACGCTCCGGCGGCCCGCCCGGCCGCGCAGGTCGTAGGAAGATCAGCGACTTCGAGGGCGGGGTTGGTCGGTGACTCCAACAGCACCAGGTCGGCGCCGTCGCAGGCCGCGACGACCTCGTCGGTGTCGGCCACGTCCACCTGTCGCAGCGTCAGTCCGGTGCGTGCCAACTGGCCCAGGGTGCCGAGGTACGCGTGCCGCGGCACGACGACGACGCCGTCGGCCGGGATCAGGCTGAGGACCGCGCCCACGGCGGCGAGCCCGGAGGGGAAGGCCAACCCCAGGCCGCCTTCCAGAGCACCGATCGCGGTCTCGAAGGCCTCCCAGGTCGGGCTGCCGTGCCGGCCGTACTCGATGGCTCCACCTGCGTTGTAGACCGAGGCGAGCACCGGCGGCTGGTTCAGCGGGGCATCGGGTACGCGGACCGGTCGGCCGGCGTGCACCGCCTCGGTCTCGGGGGAGAGCTCACGCATCAGCGGGCCCCGGGCCGGCC
>NZ_JACDFE010000165.1 GCF_013815995.1 Sporichthya sp. | reverse complement strand
CCCCCCCCACGGCATGACCGGCCGTTCCCTCGCGGCCGAAAGGGCCCCGTCCATCCCCCTGGACGGGCCCTTGCCCTTTCTATTCGGATACGTACCGGGGGCGCATTCACATCGAAATTGTGTTTGCCATCACGGGGCCCTAGTGGCACCCGTCATCTCCCCCTAATGACAGCAAGATCCCTTAGGTGCGGACCCCGATTGATCATGCTCCAGCGCATCTAGCTTTGGTTTCCAGAAGCGCACGGGGTTGCATGAGCCTTCAAGCGCGCCACGAGAAACGCCCTCGTCGGCTCTTGGTACGGGGCGATCTGGTCAGAAGTCGAAATCCCACCTGCACGACCTGATCGACACAGAGAAGACACCCGCGGGACCCTTGCCCGCCGTAATGTGGAGGCTTCAATTGGCTTTTCCTGAGGACATTCTTGCGCCGGTCGACGGCGTTCTGGACACGGTCACCGGCCTCACGGGCATCACCGCCGCTGTCCCCGCCCTGGTGCTGCTCACCGAGCTGTCCGCCCAGTCCCCGCTCACCGGCGCCGTCAACACGGTCAAGGGCACGGTGACCTCGGCCAGCACGCTGGTCAACAGCGTCAGCGGCATCAGCTCCCCGACCGGCCCGCTTGCCGCGGTCAACACCGCGGTCAACGGTGTTTACACCGCCGCCGCAACCAGCCTGGCCACCGGCCCGCTGAACTCGGCCGCCACCGCGGTCGTCACCGCTGCCAGCCAGCTGCCGATCGCCCCGCTCGCCACCACGATCACCGGCGCGCTCAGCACCGCCAACCTGGCCACCGCCATCGCCGGCCCCCTCGGGCTCGGCGTGGTCGGCGGCGTCGTGCCGCTCGACGGCTTCGACGACATCGTCGGCTCGGTCACCGACGCCCTGAGCGTGACGGGCACCCTGCCGGCCGTTCTGAACAGCGTCACCGCCCTGCAGGGCACCCTGTTCAACGCCGGCAACGCCGGCATCCTGTCGGGCCTCGGCCCGCTCGGCGCGGTCAACACCGTCGCCACCGCCGTGCGTACCGCGCTCAACCCGGCCAACCCGCTGGGGATCGCGGGCGACCTGGTCAACGCCGTCCACGCGGTCACGAACACCGCTGTGGAAACCGCTCAGGTCAGCACCCTGGTCAACAGCGTCCTCGGCGCTGCCCAGCTGCAGGCGTTCCCGCTGAGCAGCGCGTTCTTCGACACCACCTCGCTCGGCTACGTCAACAACGCCCTCGGCGGCGCGCTCAACGTGGTCAACCCGGTCCTCGGCGTTGCCACCGGTGCGACCGGCGCCGGCGACGGCATCCTCGGCGGGCTCGGCGGGATCACCTCCGGCCTGCCCGGTGGCGAGATCCTCGACGGGATTGCGCTCCCGGACCTGCTCGGCGCGGACAGCCCGCTGGGCATCCTCGACGGCCTCCTCGGCGGCGAGGGTGGCACGGGCGACCCGCTCGCGATCCTCACCGGCCTGCTCGGTGGCGAGGGTGGATCTCCGCTGGACATCGTGACCGGCCCGGACGGGATCCTCGGCGGCATCACCGGCGGTACCGGTGGCAGCCCGTTGGACATCGTCACGGGTGAGGACGGCCTGCTCGGCGGCATCACCGGTGGCACCGGCGGTAGCCCGCTGGACATCGTCACGGGTGAGGACGGCCTGCTCGGCGGCATCACCGGTGGCACCGGCGGTAGCCCGTCGGACATCGTCACGGGTGAGGACGGCCTGCTCGGCGGTCTGACCGGTGGCGAGGGTGGCGAGGACCCGCTGGGTCCCGTCACCGCGCTGCTCGGCGAGGACGGCCCGCTGACCTCCCTGCTCGGCGGCCTCGGCGGCGTCTGAACGATCTGATCCATCAGCACAGCACGACGAAGGGCCCCACCATCGGTGGGGCCCTTCGTTCGTCCGGTACGCGGCGCCGGAGTCAGGGCGCGACCGGAGGCTCCTCGTTCGTGTCGCTGCTGTTGAACTCGACGGAGCCGGAGTCGGTCGAGGTGTCCTCGGCCTCCGCAACCGGGGCAGCGACCTCGGGTGCCGCTTCCGCAGCCGGCCCCACCTCGCTCGCGGCCGGCCCCGAAGCCGCCGCATCCACCGCCCCGTCACCGGAGGCCTGAGGCGAGCCGCCCTTGGCCGCCTTGCGCTCGGCGGCCTGGTCCTTGGTCGCCTTGCCGCTCTCGGCTGACGCCTCGTCAGCTGCCTCGGTGTCGGCCGACGTGCTCGATCCGGACGTCGCCGCGGACCCCGTGTCGGCGCTCCCCTCCGTGCGCCCACCCGGGCTCCCGGCGGAGGTTTCCGACGCCCCCACCGATGAGGCCTCCGATGGGGCCTCCGAGGACTTGGACGCCTTCGCGCTCTTGCCCTTCTCGGCCGCCTCGACCTCCAACTGCGAACCGTCGGAGGAGTCGGTGCCGGCGTGCGCCTCCTGCAAGATGGAGCCGGGCAGGGCGTCGCCGAACTCCAGCGCGCCCAGCTGGCTCAGGCCGAGTCCGCCGAGCATGATCACGCTCGCGGCCGCCATCAGGACGGTCGGGATCTTGCGCTTCTGCGCGACGATCGGCCGGGTGCCCGGCTCGCGGTCCCCGGCGAAGCCCTCGATCTCCAGGGCCGGACGGGCCGGCTTGGCGTCCACGGCGGCGAGAACCGTCACCGGAGCGGCGGCGGTCTCGCCCTCGGCGACCGGTCGCGCGGCGTGCCGGCCGGTGATCTTCGCCGGCTCCAGCGCGAGGGCGAGCACCGCGCCGGTGGCGACCGCCAGCTTCGGGTCGATGTCCCGCTCCAGCGCCACCCCCGGGTACCGCGCGGAGAGCAGCTGGGTCACCAGCGGAATCCGCGAGGAGCCGCCGGTGAGCAGGATCCGGTCGAGGTTGTTCCGGGTCAGACTCGCCGAGACCAGTGTGGCCTCGAGCGCGGTGCAGGTCTCCTCGACCGCACCGGCGATCATCGCCTCGAACTCGCCGCGGGTCAGCCGCACCGAGGTCTGCGCCGCACCGAGCAGCACCGGCACGGTCGCCGTGGTGTCGGCGGAGAGCGCCTCCTTGGCTTCGACGCACTCCCGGCGGAGCCGCCCCATCGCGGTCACGTGCAGCGGGTCGTCGAGGTCGACCCCCGGGGTCTGCGGGCCGGCCGTGCCCAGGACATAGGCCAGCACCGCGTCGTCGAAGTCGATCCCGCCCAGGTTCGGCAGGCCGGACGGGCTGCCGAGCGGAGTGAAGCGGCCGTCGGTCTCAGCCCGCAGCAGCGCGGCGTCGAAGGTGCCGCCCCCGAAGTCGTAGACGGCGACCGTGCTGCCGGCGCGGAGGCGCCCGGTGTCGGCGTAGGCCAGGGCGGCCGCGGCCGGCTCGCTGACCAGCGTCACCTCGAGCAGGCCCTCGCGGACCAGCGCCGCGGTGAGCAGTTCCTTCTTGTGTGCGCCCCACGCGGCCGGGACCGTGAGCGCGATCGCGTCCGGTGCCCCGCCCTCCTGCTCGGCGACCCGGTCGGCGACCAGGGCGACCATCCGCGCCGCGATCGCGTGCGCGGTCAGCCCGTCGCCCTCGGCCCCCATCAGCAGCGGAGTTTCATCGCCGATGCGTCGCTTGAACCGGCGGACCACGCGGTCCGGGTCGGTCACCGCGCGCCGCTCGGCGGGTTCGCCGACCAGCACCGTGCCGTCAGCACCGAGGAAGAGCACCGACGGCATGGTGGCCGCCCGTTCCCCGAGTGAGACCACGGTCGGTGCGGTGCCGGGACGGTGAACCACCGCGGCCGTGAAAGTAGTGCCCAGATCGACACCGAGTCGGTAACCCATGGCGCGCCAGCCCCCTTGGTCGTGTGTTCTAACGGGGCTCATATGACCCGACGTCAGGGGGTGTTCTCGCCCTTGGCGCGGGCAAGATCGTTTGACCACGAGCGCAGGTTCCGGACCGCCGCAGGCCCGCGGAGAGGGTGTCGTCGCAGGTCGGAGGCCGTTTGCCTCAGCTTGAACCAGTGTGGCTGGAGATGTCTAAAGTGATAGCTGTTACCACTATTTGAACTCCTGTCACACGCGACACGCCCGGTTCGGCGACCTGATCCCCCCGCCCTCCGGTCTCCGACCAAGATCACGATCCCCCAATCGGGTGATCTTGATTGGGGGGTTTTCCCCGATCCGCCCGATTCGTCTCACTGCCTAGATTTCTCGGCAACGGCCCGCCACGGACCGCGGAACCACGACAGCAGCTACGAAATCTGACGAAGGGTCACGGCAATGGCTACCTCTCTCCTCGACTGGATCGTCGACCTCATGCGCGACGGCAGCGCCCGTGAGGCCTTCAACTCCAACCCGCAGATGTCGATGGCTTCGGCCGGCTTCACCAACGTGTGTGGATCCGACGTCGCGGACTCCCGCGCTTTCCTCATCGACAACCCGTCGATCCGCGAGGTCGCTGGCGTCAGCACTCCCGAGGCCTCGGGTGAGGACGCCCCGGACCAGATCAAATACATCATCAACAACTACACGATCGAGGCGCCCACCTCGAACGGTGGCAACGTCATCGACGAGCCGGACATCGACGGTCCGGACATCGACAACAACGGCGACGGGAACACCAACACCGCCTCCGAGGAGAACACCACCACCCAGGAGACCACCGACTCCTCCACCGACTTCAACAGCGAGGCCGACAACGTCGTCCCCGGCGACGGCTCCGCGGGCGACGACCAGATCCAGGACAGCACCATCACCGACATCGGCGAGGGTGTCACCGGCGACGACAACACCAACGTCCTGGTCCTGACCGACAACCTCAACGACCTCGACGTGCTCTCGAACCTGGTCGACGACACCCTCAACGGCAGCCCGATCCTCAACGGCAGCCCGATCCTCAACGACGTCGTCGAGGACAGCGCAAACAACCTGCACGACCTGATCAACGTGCTCGCCTAGCCACCAGCCTGCCTGCGTGAACTAGTGGGGAGCCACCTCTCGGAGGGGAACACCTCGCCGGACCGCGGTCGGCCGTGTCGCGCCAGATCCCCCGGTACGCGACCGTCGAGGTGAGAGGAACGGCCCCGTCCCGCTATTCGGGACGGGGCCGTCGCACGTTCAGGGGCGGGTGCACGCTCTGCGGGCGCCCGCCCGAGTGCTGCCCCCAACGCCACCCCCGATCAAGATCACGATCCCCGTACGCGCGGCTTTCGATGGGGGACCTTTCCCCGATCCGCACGGTTCCCCCCGCTGCCTAGGTTTGTCCTCAAGCGGCCCGCAGGGTGCCGAAAACCTCAACTTCACAACAAATCTGACGAAGGGTCACGGACATGGCTACGAACCTCCTCGACTGGATCGTCGACCTCATGCGCGACGGCAGCGCCCGTGAGGCCTTCGGCGCCCACCCGCAGATGAGCATGGCTTCGGCCGGCTTCACCAACGCGTGCGGCTCCGGCGGCTCCGGTGTCTCCAGTGCCCCGTCGTTCCGCGAGGTCGCCGGTGTCGACTTCCCGTTGGTGGCGGGCGCCTCGAACCCGCAGCAGATCGAGTACATCATCAACAACTACACGATCGAGGCCCCGACCTCGAACGGTGGCAACGTCATCGACGAGCCCACCATCGACGGCCCGGACATCGACAACACCGGCGACGGGAACACCAACACCGCCACCGAGGCCAACACCACCAGTCAGACCGCCACCGACAACTCCACCGACGTCGACACCGAGGCGGACAACGTCGTCGAGGGTGACGGCTCGGCCGGGGACGACCAGATCCAGGACAGCACCATCACCGACATCGAAGAGGGCATCACCGGCGACGAGAACACCAACGTCCTGGTCCTGACCGACAACCTCAACGACCTCGACGTGCTGTCAAACCTGGTCGACGACACCCTCAACGGCAGCCCGATCCTCAACGGCAGCCCGATCCTCAACGACGTCGTCGAGGACACCGCGAACAACCTGCACGACCTGATCAACGTCCTTTCCTAGGTGGTCGGCCCTGGGGGGGCGACCTCTCGGAGGGGGTACCTCGTCGGAGTGCAAGTCGGTCGTGTCGCGCCAGATCCCCCGACCCGCGACCGTCGAGGTGAGAAGATCGGCCCCGTCCCGGTGCTACCGGGACGGGGCCGTCGCTTGTGCGGGGCCGGGCTGCGTAATTGCGCTGGCCCGGCGCCGTGCGCGCCGGCCACGGGGACCAGGGATCAGGAGAAGCGCGTGCCGGCACCCGATGTGGTGATCCAGACGGTCGAGGATGCGCTGCGCATGGTCACCGCCCGCGGCCGTACCGACCTCGCCAGCCGGCTGCGCAAGACCAAGGACCGTCTTCACGACGACCGCGTCCGGGTCCTGGTCATCGGGGAGTTCAAGCAGGGCAAGAGCCAGTTGGTCAATGCGCTGGTCAGGGCCCGGGTATGCCCGGTCGACGACGACATCGCCACCTCGGTGCCGACCGCCGTGTACTACTCCGAGAAGCCCGTGGTGACCCTGGTCAAGGAGGAGCCGGGCGCCGACCCCGACGACGATTCGAAAGCGATTCGCGTCGAGCGCACCGAGGCCAGCCTGGAGGACCTCGCGCGCTACGTGTCCGAGATGGGCAACCCGGCCAACCGGGAGGGCCTGAGCCACGTCGAGGTCGGGCTGCCGACCCCGTTGCTGCAGTCCGGCCTCGAGCTGGTGGACACCCCGGGTGTGGGCGGGCTCGGATCGGTCCGCGCGACCGCGACCCTGGCTGCGCTGCCCGGGGCCGACGCGGTCCTGCTGGTCTCCGACGCCGCGCAGGAGTACACCGCCGCGGAGCTGGAGTTCCTCAAGCATGCGATGAAGCTGTGCCCGAACATCGCCTGCATCCTGACCAAGATCGACCTCTACCCGGAATGGCGGCGGATCTACGAGCTGAACCAGGAGCACCTGACCCAGGCGGGCGTCACCGCGCAGTTGATCCCGGTCTCCTCGGTGCTGCGCTGGCACGCGCTGGACCGCAACGACAACGAGCTCAACGTGGAGTCCGGCTTCCCGGTCCTGGCCACGATGCTGACCAACACGGTCGGGCAGGCCGAACTGCTGGTCCGGCGCGCGGTCGCCAACACCGTCGCCGGGGTCAGTGAGCAGCTCTCCCGCGGGCTGCAGTCCGAGCTCGGAGTCCAGGAACACCCGGAGACGGTGGAATCGACGGTTTCGGACCTGCGCGCCGCCAAGGAGCGGATGACGGCGCTCCGCGAGCGCGGTGCCCGCTGGCAGCAGACCCTGGCTGACGGGGTCGCCGACCTCGCCGCCGACATCGACTATGACCTGCGCGACCGGATGCGCGACATTCAGCGCAACGCCGAGGAGGAGATCGACGTCCTCGGTGACCCGTCGGTGGTCTGGGTCGAGTTCGCACCGTGGGTGGAGGAGCAGGTCGCCGGCGCCAGCTCGGCCAACTTCGTCTGGGCCAACGAGCGGGCCCGCTTCCTGGCCACCGTGGTGGCCGAGCACTTCGCCGAGGACGGCGAGCTCTCCCTGCCCGACCTCGATGTCGGGGTCGGCGGGTCGATGCAGGCCGTCCGCCCGATGTACCTCTCGGACGAGGGTGACCCGAACCTGGGCGAGAAGGCGTTGATCGCGGTCCGCGGCGGGTACATCGGCACCCTGATGTTCGGCATGTTCTCCACCTTCGCCGGGCTGGCCCTGCTGAACCCGTTCTCGGTCGGCGCCGGCCTGCTGCTGGGTGGGCGGACCCTGCGCGAGGAGAAGAAGCGGTTGCTGCAGCGCCGGCAGGCGGAGGCCAAGAACGCCGTGCGCCGGTACACCGACGATGTCGTGTTCCACATCGGCAAGGACAGCCGCGACATGCTGCGCCGGGTCCAGCGCCAGCTGCGGGACCACTTCACCGAGGTCGCCACCGAACTGGAGACCTCGCTCCAGGACTCGTTGCGCACGGCCGAGGCGGGCGCACGTACCAACTCCGCCGACCGCGAGGCCCGGATCGGCGAGCTCAAACGTGAGCTGGCCTCGGTGGCCGGTCTGCAGCAGCAGGCGCGCGCTCTGGTGGTCACCCCGGCGAAGGCGGGAGCAGTGTGATTCTGCGCCGCTCCAAGAAGAACAAGAAGGACGGGAAGGGATCGGACGAGTACTCCGAGGAGTACTCGGAAGAGAACGAGAATTCAGCGGCCGAGACGCCGCCGCCCGCGGCTGTGCGTGAGGTACCGGTTCCCGCCGCCCGGTCCCCGCACGGCACTCCGGTCTCGACCGACATCTGTGGCCAGGTCCGCCTGGTGCTCCAGCAGGCCGCCGAGGTCTACGCCGACCACGCGGAGGCCGCGGAGCGGATCGAGGCGCACCTGGACCGGCTGGACTCACCGGTGCGCATCGCGATCGCCGGCAAGGTCAAGGCGGGCAAGTCCACGCTGCTCAATGCGCTGGTCGGTGAGGTCATTGCGCCGACCGACGCGGGGGAGTGCACCCGCGTCGTCACCTGGTACCGCAACGCCCCGGCGCCCCGGATCGTGATGCGCCGTAGGGACGGCGAGTCCAACGATCTGCCGATCATCCGGCAGAACGGCCGGCTCGAGCTGGGCCTGGGCGGGGTCGCCCCGGAGGAGGTCGACCGGCTCACGGTGGACTGGCCCTCCGGTGACCTGGCCACCATGACGCTGATCGACACGCCGGGCATCGCCTCGGCCTCGGTCGAGGTGTCAACCCGCACCGAGGACTTCCTCACCCCGGACGAGGAGCAGGGCGCGGCCGACGCGATCGTCTACCTGATGCGTCACGTGCACGCGGACGACATGGGCTTCCTGGAGGCCTTCCATGCCCACGCAGCCATCGGGTCCTCGCCGGTGAACACCGTGGCGGTGCTCTCCCGCGCCGATGAGATCGGCGCCGGCCGGGTGGACGCGCTGCAGTCCGCCCGCGCGATCGCGTCCCGGCTGCGCGCGGACGAGAAGATCCGTTCGCTGTGCCAGACCGTCGTCCCCGTCGCCGGTCTGCTCGCCGAGACCGGGCGCACGATGCGCCAGGCGGAATTCAACGCCCTCGCCGCGATCGCGGCCGCGGACCGTGACTACGTCGACGCGATGCTGCTCTCCGCCGACCGGTTCGGCCGCGAACTGCCCGAAGGTGCACCGGAGCTGCCGTCCGCGGCGATCCGCTCCGCGCTGATGACCCGGTTCGGTCTGTTCGGGGTGCGCATCGCCCTGCCGCTGATCCGGCAGGGCATCACCGACTCCACCGCCCTCGCCGGAGAGCTGGTCCGTCGCTCCGGGCTCGAGGAGTTGCGCGAGGCGCTGACCGCGCTGTTCACCGAGCGCGGTGACCTCCTCAAGGCGCGCTCGGCCCTGATGGCGTTGGACTCGATCCTGCGGTCCACCCCGTTGGCCGAGACCGACCTGCTGCTCGCGCAGGTCGAGAAGATCTTCTCCGGCGCGCACGAGTTCGTGGAGCTGGCTCTGCTCGGGTCCCTGCGCACCGGGGCCGTGGCGCTGCCGAGCGAGCAGCGGGCCGAGGCCGAGCGGCTGCTCGGCGGCACCGGTCAGGCGCAGTTCGTACGGCTCGGGCTGGCCCCGACCGCCTCCCTGCAGGAGATTCGGGAGGCCGCCACCGATGCGATGAGCCGCTGGCGGCGACGGGCGGAGAACCCGGCCTCGGCGCGTCCCGTGGCCGACGCCGCGCGCGTCATCGTCCGCACCTGCGAGGGCATTCTTTCCTCGCTGTAGCGCGCAACTTCCATGCCTGAGTGGTCGATTCCGGGGCTGATTCGGCCGCGAAATCGACCACTCAGCCATGGAAGATGCACTGGGGTGGCCCGAGGGGCGCGAGGGGCTCTTCGCCGCCGCCGCTCCGAAAGCGCACCATGGCACGGCGCGCTCACCCCCGAAAGCGCAGTGCGGCACGTCCGGAAGCAAAGCCCGCGTGCCATGGTGCACTTTCGGGGGTGGATGGCACCCGGGCCAACGTCCTGAGGGACCGTCAGGCGTCGGTGTCGAGGGCTGCGCGGAGCTGGGAGAACAGCTCGCCGCGGCTGCCGGCGCCGAGGCGCTGGCGCATCCGGGCGACGTGGTGCTCGACGGTCTTGGCCGAGATGAACAGCCGCTCGCCGATCTCCTTGTAGGTCAGCCCGGTGACCAGCAGCGCGGCCACCTCACGTTCGCGGTCGGACAGCGCGATGCCGCCGAACCCGGTGGGCTCGGCCGGTCGGGCCATCGGCATCGCAGGTGGGGAGTCCGAGAGCAGCGCACCGCCCTCGCCGCTGAGCGCCTCCGTCAGCCCGGGGCCGCCGCCGACGGCCGGGCGCAGCGACCGCGCGACGCTCATCAGCGAGGACATCAACGCACGGTCGCCGGTACGCACAGCGGCCTGGCCGGCCAGCCGGGAAGCGTCCCAGGCGTGCCCGATGGAGTGCAGCCGGCGCGCGGCCGCCTCGACCTCGGCGGCGTCCACCTGCCCGGCCATCACGCGCATCCAGCACCGCGCGGCCGCAGCGAGCACGGCGGCCTGCGGATAGGACGGGGCGGCAGCTTCGAGAATGGCGATGTGGCCCGCGGCGTCGGCCGGCCGGTCGGCCAGGCTGGCCGCCTGCACGGCGTACCAGTGCATCGGAGCGGCCCACAGGGCCGGCTGGCCGAGGCGCTCCAGCAGGGCCCAGGCCTCGTTCAGGTGCGGGGCGATCCAGCCGCCTTCCCCCAGCCGGGCCGCGGCGACCGCGAGCTCGCCGACCGCGTGCAGGGCGAACAGGTCGACCGGGTGGCGCACGATCGCCTGGCGGGCGCGTTGCCAGGCCACGCCGAGTGCGCCGAGGTCGCCCTCGCGGCGGGCCAGCCCGACCTCGATCGCGGCCGCGGTGAGTTC
>NZ_JACDFE010000164.1 GCF_013815995.1 Sporichthya sp. | reverse complement strand
GCGCAGCTGCGCACGGATTGGACCGGCGACGAGGCGGCGCTGCGCAAGGCCGGCGACGCCGCCGCGCAGGAGCTGCTCGCCGAGCGTCTGACCGTCGCCCGGCCGGATGACGCTGTGCTCTCGGAGGAGGCCAGGGACAACCCGATCCGGCTCGGGGCCGACCGCGTCTGGATCATCGACCCGCTCGACGGCACCCGCGAGTTCGGCGAGGGTCGGCACGACTGGGCCGTGCACGTCGCGCTCTGGGAGCGCGCGGCCGGACCGGAGGGCGATCTGACAGTGGGGGCCGTGGCGTTGCCCGGCCGTGGGCTGGTGCTCGGCTCAGCCGGGCTCACCGTGCCGGAGCCGGCCGACGGACCGCTTCGGATCGCCGTCAGCCGGACCCGGCCGCCGGCGGTGGCTGTGGCCGTCGCGGAGGCGCTGAACGCCGAGCTGGTCCCGATGGGGTCGGCGGGCTACAAGGTCACCGCGGTGGTGCTCGGCGAGGTGGACGCCTACATCCACGGCGGCGGGCAGTACGAGTGGGACTCCGCAGCACCTGTGGCGGTCGCCCGGGCCGCCGGTGTGCACACCTCCCGCCTCGACGGGTCCCCGTTGCGCTACAACCGGCCCGACCCGCTGCTGCCCGATCTGGTGATCGCCCGGGCCGAGCTGGGCGCGCCGCTGCTGGCCGCCATCGCCGCCGCGTCTGGACCGGTTGAGTGACCCGGGGGCGCGACCCGAGAGCCGGACACGGGAGAATTCCCCCATGAGCGAGAAGACAAAGGCTCCGCACGACTACCAGCTCAGCCAACTGCGTGTGCTGGAGTCCGAGGCGGTGCACATCATCCGCGAGATCGCCGCGGAGATGGAGCGGCCCTGCCTGCTCTTCTCCGGTGGCAAGGACTCCGCGGTGATGCTGCACGTGGCGGCCAAGGCCTTCGCCCCGGCGCGGATCCCGTTCCCGGTCATGCACATCGACACCGGGCACAACTTCCCCGAGGTGCTGGAGTTCCGCGACGCCGAGGTCGCCCGGTTCGGAGTCCAGCTGATCATCGCCTCGGTGCCGGAGGCGATCGAGCGCGGCTTCGTCCGCGAGGAGCCCAACGGCTCGCGCAACCGGATTCAGACCCCGGTGCTACTGGAGGCCTGCGAGAAGCACAAGTTCACCGCGCTGTTCGGCGGTGCGCGGCGGGACGAGGAACGCGCGCGGGCGAAGGAACGGATCTTCTCCTTCCGGGACGAGTTCGGCCAGTGGGACCCGAAGAACCAGCGGCCGGAACTGTGGAGCCTCTACAACGGCCGCATCCACGCCGGGGAGAGCATTCGCGTCTTCCCGCTCTCGAACTGGACCGAGCTCGACATCTGGCACTACATCGCCGAGGAGAACGTGGCGCTGCCGCCGATCTACTACGCGCACGAGCGCGAGGTGTTCGACCGCGACGGCATGCTGATGGCCAACAACGAGTTCTGCCGGCCGCGCGAGGGGGAGACCACCTTCACCGCCACGGTCCGCTACCGCACCGTCGGTGACGCGACCCTGACCGCGGCCGTCCGCTCGGACGCCCGCGACGTGCAGGCGATCATCGACGAGGTCGGCGCCACCCGGCAGACCGAACGCGGTGCCACCCGCGGCGACGACCGGGCGACCGAGGCCGCGATGGAAGACCGCAAGAAGGAGGGCTACTTCTAAATGGACCTGCTTCGGTTCGCCACCGCCGGTTCGGTCGACGACGGCAAGTCCACGCTGATCGGGCGCCTGCTCTACGACACCAAGTCGATCTTCGAGGATCAGCTCGAGCACGTCGAGAAGGTCAGCCGCGACAAGGGTCGGGAGTACACCGACCTGGCGCTGCTCACCGACGGCCTGCGCGCCGAGCGGGAGCAGGGCATCACCATCGATGTCGCCTACCGCTACTTCGCCACCCCGAAGCGGAAGTTCATCATCGCCGACACCCCGGGGCACATTCAGTACACCCGGAACATGGTCACCGGCGCCTCCACCGCCGACCTCGCGATCATCCTGGTCGACGCGCGCCACGGCCTGGTCGAGCAGTCCCGCCGGCACGCCTTCCTCGCCTCGCTGTTGCAGGTGCCGCACGTCGTGGTCGCGGTCAACAAGATGGACCTGGTCGACTGGGACCAGGACGTCTACGACCGCATCCACGCCGAGTTCACCGGATTCGCCGCGCGGCTGCGCATCCGCGACCTGATGACGATCCCGATCTCGGCGCTCAACGGCGACAACATCGTCGAGCGTTCGGCGGCCTCACCCTGGTACGCCGGGTCCTCGCTGCTGCACCACCTGGAGAACGTGCACGTCGCCTCCGACCGCAACCTGATCGACGTCCGGTTCCCGGTGCAGTACGTGATCCGCCCGCACACCAAGGAGCACCACGACTACCGCGGTTACGCCGGGACGATGGCCGGTGGCGTACTCAAGCCGGGCGACACCGTCACCGTGCTGCCGAGCGGTTTCTCCACCACGGTCGAGGCGATCGACGCCCTGGACGGTCCGTGCGAGGAGGCGTACTCGCCGATGTCGGTGGTGGTCCGGCTCAAGGACAACCTCGACATCAGCCGCGGCGACATGATCTGCCGCCCGAACAACATGCCGAATGCCACCCAGGACATCGATGCGATGGTCTGCTGGATGACCAACACGCCGTTGCGCCCCGGCATGAAGCTGGTGATCAAGCACACCACCCGCACCGCTCGGGCCTTGGTGAAGGATCTGCAGTACCGGCTGGACATCAACACCCTGCACCGCGACGACTCGACCGGCGAGCTGGGCCTGAACGACATCGGCCGGGTCCGGCTGCGCACGACGCAGCCGCTGTTCATCGACGACTACGGCAAGAACCGCGACACCGGTGGGTTCATCCTGGTCGACGAGACCACCAATGTGACGGTCGGCGCCGGGATGATCACCGACTCGAGCTGAGGGCAGGCCGCGCTACCAGCTGCCGTCCGCGACGGGCAGGGCCTGGTCGATGGCAGTGAGCAGCGCCGAGGCAATGAAGGGCTTCGTCAGGTAGGTGGCGCCGAGCGCCCGGCCGGCGTCGATGCTCTCCTGCTGGACCCGGGCGCTGAGGAAGATCGCCGGCACGGAATCCATGCCCTCGCGCTTGCGGAGTTCGGCGAGCAGCTCGAAGCCGGTCATCATCGGGAGCCCGACGTCGAGGATGGCCACGTCGGGCGGCGTCTCCCCGAGTGCGTCCAGGGCCTGCTGTCCCGACGTCGCCGAGAGCACCTTGTGTCCGGCGGCGCGGCACCGAGCGGTGACGAGCGCGAGGATGTCGGGGTCGTCCTCGACGACCAGAAGACGTGCCATGTCAGCTTCCTCCGCTGTCGATGATGTTCAACATGTGCTGGATGTCGCGGGATCCGACCGGCTTCGTGACGTAACCCTCCAGGTTCGGCCGCGCGACGTCGGTCGGCGGATCGAGAGCCGAGACGACGCACACCGGGACCGCGCCTGCGGTGCGCTCCCGGAATCGCGCGATGAACTCCCACCCGCTCATCCCCGGCAGCCCGATGTCGACGACGGCAAGGCACGGCCGGCTCCACTCGAGGGCGGCCAGACCGGCCTCGCCGGAGGCCACCGCGACAGCGTGATAACCCGAGCGGGAGAAGCGGCGGCGGAGCAGCTCGCGTACGTCCGTGTCGTCCTCGACGATCAGAACCGCCGGCGTCGTGGTCATGCCGCGCCCACCGCCTCGGCGGCCGGCTCGGCCGGCTCGGCCGGCTCGGCCGGCTCGGCCGCTAGCAGGGGCAGGTCCACGGTGACAGTCGTGCCCACGCCGACGGCGGAGGAGACCGAGATCGTTCCGCCGTGGTTCTCGACGATCGACTTCACGATCACCAGGCCCAGCCCGGTCCCGGAGATCGCGTACTCCCGAGCTGACGACGCGCGGAAGAACCGGGTGAACAGCTGGGCCTGCTCGTCCTCCGGAATGCCGATCCCGGAATCGGAGATGCTGAGCCGGGCCCAGCTCTCTGCCGCCGAACCGCGGACGGCCACGCGTCCACCCTCAGGGGTGAACTTCACGGCGTTGGTCACCAGGTTGAACAGCACCCGTTCCAGCTGACCGCCGTCACCGAGCACCGAACCCAGGTCCTCCGGGACCTCGACCAGGACGTCGAGTTGGCGCGCGCCGAGGATCGGGAGCACTGCCCGGTGCACGTCGTTCACGACGGTCGCGAGGTCGACGGGGGCCGTCAGCGGCCGGGTGCTGCCCGACTCGATGCGCGAGAGCGTCAGGAGATCCTCGATCAGGGCGAGCAGGCGGCGGGAGTTGCGCTCCACCACTTCGGCGAGCTGCAGTTGGTCGTCGTTGAGCGCGCCGCCGTCACCTTCGACCAACATCGCGAGGTAGCCGATGATGCTCGTCAACGGCGTGCGCAGCTCGTGGGAGACCGACGAGACGAAGTCCGACTTGACCTCGTCGAGCTCCCGTAGCCGACGGCTGATCTCGAGCTCGTGCTGATAGGTCTGCGCCTGCAGCAGCGCGGCGCCGACGGTGCGGGCGAGCGCGCGCACGATCGCCACCTCGTTGCCGGTCCAGGCACGCGGCCGGGTGGTGTGCACCGCGAGCCACCCCAGGAGCCGGGAGCCGACCCACATCGGCGCGCCCAGGTACCCGCTTAGCCCGTAGCCGTCCCACAGTTCGGCCATTTCGGCGGCCTCCGCCGGGCGGAGCCGCGCGTCGTCCTCGGCATCGAAGATCACCAGGGCCGAGTCGCCACCGGGGATGTTGCGGGACAGCCGCACGATCCCGACCGGCGGTTGCGCATCGATGGGGATCGGCGGCAGGCCGCCGCGGACCCAGGACTCGGCGATCATGCCGACGGGGTTGTCCTCATCGGCCAGGCGCACCAGGACCCGGTCGGCGTCCAGACACTCACCCAGCGCGGTCACCGCCCGGCGCTGGACGGAGGCCGGATCCAGGTCCTCGCGGATCGCGTGGGTGAGGTCGTTGATCAAACTGGCGCGCTGTGCCTGTTCCCGGACCAGCAACTCGTTGCGGCGCTGGTCGGTGACGTCGGAGGCGATGGCGATGAAGCCGATCGGGACGGAGTCCGCCGCCCGGATTGCAGACACGGTCAGTGAGACCGTGATCCGTTCGCCGGTGCTCCGGAGGTAGGTCCAGTCACGCACGTCCGCCTCGCCGACGCGCGCCGCTGCGACGAGAACCTCGAAGCCGGCGGGCACGTCGAGCTCCCGCGCCCGCTCGGCCAACTCCTGTGGATCGTGGAGGAAGGTGGGCGTCCGCCCGAGCACGTCCTCCGGCTGGTAGGCCAGCAGCCGGCTGGCGCCTTCGTTGAAGACCGTGATCGCGCCGGCGGCGTCGGTGGCGATGATGGAGAACTGGGTCGCAGCCTCGAGCAGACCGGCGAACTGGTCACGCACCTCGCGGGCCCGCTCCTCCGACTTGGCGAGGCGGTGCGCGCTCTCCCGCAGACCGCTGACCAGCGCGATCACGCTCATCCCGATGAAGGCGGAGATGGCCGTGACCATGGCGGCGCGGTGCAGCTCGACGAACTGGTAACCGGAGGCGTCGTCCCACAGGGACGGCGCGGCCAGGACGGCGCCCATCCCGACGAGGCAGAGCACGACCTCCCGGCGGTTGCCGTGCATGGCCAACAGCAGCAGGGGGAGCAGGACGAGTGTTGTGAGCGGCGACGTCGGCCCCTGGGTGGCCTCGCGCAGAAGGCCCACCACGGGCAGGTAGGCGAGCGGCACGAGCGTCTGCGTCCACCGCGGCAGGCCGTCCCAGGGGAGCAGGAACGCGGCCAGGGCAAGGAGCAGGAACGAGACGGCGGCGACGACGAACAACGCGACGTTGTCCGAGGTGACGCTGAAGGCCGCCACGAACACCGCGACGGCGCCGACGACCGCATACGGGACGATGCGGGGCAGCAAGCCGTCCTTGGTGAAGGGCCCGCGGTCGCGCAGGTCACCCGACGCGGTGGTCACGCCTGACTTATCGGCAGGCGAGCGCGACATCTGAATGGTGCACGGCCGCTCACGCCGACGGCCGAGGACAAACCGGCTCGGTGGTGGATTTATCCTCGCTCGGCGAGGGAACGAGTACAAGAGTCGGCGTCGGGATGTTCACCGTCCACCAGTCAGCGGCCGCCCCCGAACCTTGGAGCGGTGCATGACGCGGTTGAGTCGACCCTTCGCAGTCGCCGTGGCCTCAGCACTGCTGTTCGGCTACGCGCCGGACGCCGTCGCGTCCCCGGCGCGGGCAGAAGATCGGCTTCTGCATCTACGACAACGAGCGACGCGCGCCGCGTCCCAAGCAGCCGGCCCGCGCGGACTTCCCCCGCGAAGGGTGCGGGGAACGGAGCTCAAAGACGCTGCGGATGGGCCTGTCCGTGGGATGGGGCGACAAGTACTCCTGGACGCTGCTGGGTCAGTACGTGTGCATGACCGGCCTGCCCGCGGGCGATTACCGGCTGCTCGGCACGGCCAACCCCGACGGGGTGTTCTTCGAGCAGCGCGAGGACAACAACGACGTCTTCGTCGACCTCCGGTTCCGCCGGGACAAGGGGGTCGCGTCGATCAAGATCCTGCGCCGGGGTGCTCGTCCGGTCGAGGCGACCGAGACCACCGCGGTCGCCTCCGAGCCGGAAGATCACGCCGGGCACGACGACCCGCCGAGCTCGGCCCGCTCGCCCGGGGCGGCGACGGTGCGCGGCGCAGGTCTGGCGCCGAGCCGCCGCGCGAGGTTGACTACGCGTCATGCCTCTCGACGCCGGTTCCCTTGACGCCATTCTCGCCGTCGCCGTCGCCGAGGGGGCCGTCCCCGGCCTGGCGGTGGTGATCACCGACCGCGACGGAATGCTGTACTCCGGCACCGCCGGAACCCTGCGCGCCGGCGGGAACCCGGTGGACGCCTCGACGATGTTCCGCTACGCGTCCTGCACCAAGGCGCTCGCCAGCGTCGCCGCGCTGCAGCTGGTGGAGCAGGGCCGGATGTCGCTCGACGACGAGGTCGCCACAATTTTCCCGGAGTTCGGCAAGCTGCAGGTGCTCGACGGCTTCGACGGCGACACCCCGATCCTCCGCCCGCCGGCGCGTTCGCCGCTGGTCCGCGAGCTGCTCACGCACTCCTCCGGGCTGACGTACTTCTTCACCAACCCCGAGGTGGCCAAGTTCCACGCGGTGACCGGGACCGTCGACGTCCTGTCGGGGGAGAAGGCGGCGCTGACCGAGGTCCCGCTGGCCCGCGACCCCGGCATCATCTGGGACTACGGCACCAACACCGACTGGCTCGGCCTGCTCGTCGAGCATGTCAGCGGCCAGTCGCTGGACGCCTACTTCGCCGAGAACATCCTCGGCCCGCTCGGGATGACCGACGTCACCTTCGCCCCCACCGCCGAGCAGCGCGACCGGCTGATGCCGGTCTACGCCCGCACCCCGGACGGCGGCCTGGTGGAGACCCCGCTGGAGCTCGCGGCCGAGCCGGAGTGGTTCTCCGGCGGACATGGCCTGTACGGCACGGCGGACGCCTACGCCCGCTTCATCCGCGCCATGCTCCGCGGCGGTGAGCTCGACGGCGCCCGCATCCTCACGGAGGAGAGCGTCGCGCTCGCCTTCAGCGACCAGCTGGGCGGCGTGCCGATGCCGACCGAGGGCATCGTGTCCACCGTCCCGGAGTTGCTGAACGACGTCCCGCCTTTCCCCTTCGCGGAGAGCTGGGGCCTGGGCTTCCACCTGGTGCTTGAAGACGTCCCCGGCGCGCGCCGGGCCGGAACCGGCGACTGGGCCGGGATCTTCAACCTCTACTACTGGATCGACCGCTCCAGCGGTGTCGGCGGCATGATCCTGACCCAGGTCCTGCCGTTCTTCGACGCCGGCGTCGTGAACACCTCGCTGATGATCGAGGGCACCGTCTACGCCCAGCTCGGCATCGCCTGAGCCAGGACCGGAGTTACCGGCTCCGGCGGGTCAGGTGACCGAAGACGATCACGTTGGACTGGTAACCGCCCTGCGTGCGGTCGTAGCGGCCGCCGCAGGTGATGAGGCGGATCTCGGCCCGCCGCTTCGGGCCGCCGTACACCCGATCAGTGGGGAAGGCTGACCGCGGGTACACGCCGACCGAGTCGACGACGAAAGTCAGCGTGGACCCGCCCGCCGCTCCGATGACGATGCGGTCCCCGGCGCGGGCCCGGCCCAGCGCGCTGAAAACGTCCAGTCCCGTCGCGGAGTCCACGTGCCCCGCGATGACGGCGCGGCCTCGCTCTCCCGGTTCCGGGCCGGCCTCGTACCAGCCCGCCCGGCCGTAAGGGGGAGGAACCAGGACGTCATCGGCGTCCAGCTGCAGGGGGTCCAGAGCAGCATCGATGCGCAGGGCCGGGATGCGAACCCTCAGCGGCCGAGGGGCCACCGACAGCGGCGAGCTGCGCGACGGCTTGAGAGTTGCGCTCTCGAAGACCGGCGGTGCCAGGGGAAGGGCGGGCGAGGTGCTGGCCGCCGGGGCCGCGTCGACTGACGTCGACGAGGCGAACCCCACCGCGACGGACCCGATGAGCGCGGCCAGCGCAACACCGACCGACGCCCGGCGCATCAGACGTCGGGTCGGCGTTGCGCTCGTGCCGGTCACTGCGGGCTCAGGTCAGCCGGACTTCCGGAACCGCTTGGCTCCCAGCGCCACCGCGGCCACTCCCGCGCCAGTGAGCATCAGCAACGGCATGGCCCCGCCGTCGCCGCCCGTGGCGCCACCGCCACCGGTCTCGACACCGCCGATGCCGGGTGCGCCGCCGTCCTCGTTAGCGGGTTTCCCGACGCCACCGACGTCGCCGCCGTCCTCGTCGCCACCGCCGGCGCCACCGCCACCGCCACCGGCATCGGACGCGCACTCGACGTCGAAGACCTTGGTCTTACTGTCCCCCGGGTCGTTGACGTTCGCCGCGGTGACCTTGTACTTGCCGGTCTCGAGCTCGAGGTTGGCCGGGTCGGTGTTGAACAGGCGGCTGCGACCGGCGCCCTTCTTCCCGTTCTTGCTGATGTTCTGGGTCGCTGTGTAGGTGTCACTCGCGGTGGTGGGCTCCCCGGCGACGTTCCCGCCGCCCTGGGGCTCGAAAGTGACCCGGTACGTCTCGCCGGCGGTCACCCCGAAGGCCGCGATGTAGAAGGCGCAGCCCGGCTTGGGGTCGTTCGCGTTCTCCTCGAACGGCGTCCCTTGCGCGTGCACCTTGATGGTGCCGGGGTCCGCCTGCGCGGTGCCGGGCAGGGCGAGAACCGCGAGGGCGAGCGCGCCCGTGACGGCGGCCGCGCGAGCTGCGATGGCCGGGTGGGACGAGGTCATGGTGTCTCCTAAAACCGAACCGGCAGAGATCCGGTGGGGTGGGCTGAGCGGCCGGGAGCGCATGCCGACACGCCGAAGTGCGCAGTTAGTCCCGAATGTTCCCCGATAATGGGGTATCGAGCGTCCGGCGGCAATCCGCCTGGGGTCAGCGCGCGAGGCGGGCGAAAACCACGACGTTGTCCTGGTAACCCCCGCGGGCGGAGTCGTAGCGGCCCGTACAGGTGATCAGCCGGAGCTCGGCCGGCCCGTCCGCGCCGTAGACCGCGACTGGTCGGGAAGCGGCTCCGCGGGTGGGTCTCCACCGCCGATACGACGAACGTCACTGTCGACCCGTCGGCCAGCCGAACGCGGATCCGGTCCCCGGGCCGGGCGTTGCGCAGGGCGGCGAATACGTCGGGTCCGGTTTTGGAGTCGACGTGGCCGGCGACAACTGCACGGCCGGGCTCGCCGGGCTCGCCGGGCTCGGGGCCCGCCTTGTACCAACCCGCCTTGCCGTAGTCCGGCGGGACGAGTTCGCCGTTCGGTCCGAGGTGCAGCGGTTGCAGGGTCGCGTCGATACCGAGCCGGGGGATCCGCACCCGGCGCGGTAGCGGCGCACCGTCCAGCCCCGGGCGCCGGAGAGTTGGGGACTGGGCTTCCACCTGGTCCTGGAGGACGTCCCCGGCGCGCGCCGGGCCGGCACCGGCGACTGGGCCGGGATCTTCAACCTCTACTACTGGATCGACCGCTCGACCGGGGTCGGCGGCATGACCCTGACCCAGGTCCTGCCGTTCTTCGACGCCGGCGTCGTGAACACCTCGCTGCTGATCGAGGGCACCGTCTACGCCCAGCTCGGCATCGCCTGACGCCGGATCAGGAAGCCAACGTCGCGAAGACGATCAGGTTGTCCTGGTAGCGGCCGCCGACGTACGCACCCGTGCAGGTGATCATCCGGAGCTCGGGCCGCCGCTTCTGGCCGCCGTAGACCTGCGCGGTGGGGAATTCGTCCTGCGGGTGGGTCTCCACCCGGTCTACGACGAACCGGACCATGGAGCCGTCGGCGAGCTTGACCACGATCCGGTCGCCCTTCCGGGCCCGGGCCAGTGCGGCGAACACGTCGGGACCGGTCTTGGAGTCGACGTGACCGGCGATCACGGACCGGCCGGCCTCGCCCGGCTCCGGGCCCGCCTGGTACCAGCCGGCCCGACCGTACGCCGGCGGCACCAGCACCCGCTTGGCGTCGAGATGCAGCGGGTCGAGTGCGGCGTCGATCTCGAGGCGCGGCATCTGCACGCGGACCGGCCGCGCCGCCTCGGCCAGCGCCTGCGGTGGGACCACGCCCTTGACCTCGGGTTGGACCTCGGGCTGCGCTGCGCCCTGGCTGGAGGAGAGAGCCGGCGACTCCGCGCGCACCTCATCGGCCGGTTCGGACTCGGCGCCACAGCCGGCGACGAGTCCGAGAATCAGGCCGGACACCACGGCGA
>NZ_JACDFE010000163.1 GCF_013815995.1 Sporichthya sp. | reverse complement strand
GTGAGCGTCCCGGTGGCGAGCGTCCCGCCGGCCCCGAGGCCACCACCACCACCGCGGCTCCGGCCGAGGTCACGTCCGCGCCCGAGGGCGCAGCAGCAGGGGAGAGCTGAGCCATGCTGATCCCGCGTCGCGTCAAGCACCGCAAGCAGCACCACCCGGACCGCCACGGCGCGTCCAAGGGTGGCAACGCCATCGCGTTCGGCGAGTACGGCATCCAGGCCCTGGAGCCGGCGTACGTGACCAACCGGCAGATCGAGTCGGCCCGTATCGCCATGACCCGCCACATCAAGCGTGGCGGCAAGGTCTGGATCAACATCTACCCGGACCGTCCGCTGACCAAGAAGCCGGCTGAGACCCGTATGGGTTCCGGTAAGGGTTCGCCGGAGTGGTGGATCGCCAACGTCAAGCCCGGCCGCGTCATGTTCGAGCTGTCCGGTGTCGAGGAGCAGGTGGCCCGCGAGGCGATGCGTCGCGCGATCCACAAGCTCCCCATGAAGTGCAAATTCATCGTGCGGGACGGGGTGAACGGCTGATGTTCAAGCCCACAAGCTCCCCATCCAGTACTGCTGTTTTCATCGTGCGGGACGGGGTGAACGGCTGATGGCTGACGAGACCTCGGTGACCAACAAGGCTGCCACCGCGATGCGCGAGCTCGACGACGCCGAGCTGATGACCAAGCTGAAGGAGGCCAAGGAGGAGCTCTTCAACCTCCGCTTCCAGGCCGCCACCGGCCAGCTTGAGAGCCACGGCCGGCTGCGCGCCATCAAGAAGGAGATCGCGCGGATCTACACCACGATGCGGGAGCGCGAGCTCGGCATCACCACCTTTGAGGGCGTGGCATGAGCGAGACGACCGAGAACACCGCAGACTCGCAGGCGCGCGGGTTCCGCAAGGTCCGCGAAGGCCTCGTGGTCAGCGACAAGATGCAGAAGACCGTCGTGGTGGCCGTCGAGGACCGGGTCAAGCACCCGCTCTACGGCAAGGTCATCCGCCGCACCAACAAGCTCAAGGCGCACGACGAGAACAACGAGGCAGGCGTGGGCGACCGCGTCCTGCTCGCCGAGACCCGGCCGCTGTCCGCCACCAAGCGGTGGCGCGTGGTCGAGGTGCTCGAGAAGGCCAAGTAGCAGTTTTTCCCTATGCACAGTTCGTTCGGCCAGGCTCGGCCCCCATTTGGAACGCTGAGAACCGGCGCGACAACCAGGAGTAAGCAGTGATCCAGCAAGAGTCGCGACTACGTGTCGCCGACAACACGGGTGCGAAGGAACTTCTCTGCATCCGTGTGCTCGGCGGCTCGGGTCGGCGCTACGCGGGCATCGGCGACATCATCGTCGCCACCGTCAAGGACGCGATCCCGGGCGGCGGTGTGAAGAAGGGCGAGGTCGTCAAGGCGGTCATCGTCCGGACCACCAAGGAGCGTCGCCGCGGCGACGGTTCCTACGTCAAGTTCGACGAGAACGCGGCCGTGCTCATCAAGGACGGCGGGGACCCGCGCGGCACGCGCATCTTCGGCCCGGTCGGCCGCGAGCTGCGGGAGAAGCGCTTCATGCGCATCATCTCCCTCGCGCCGGAGGTGTTGTAGGCATGCGGATCAAGAAGGGTGACACCGTTCAGGTGATCACGGGCAAGGACCGCGGGGTCCGTGGCCGCGTCATCCAGGCCTACCCGGAGGCGGACAAGCTTCTGGTCGAGGGCGTCAACCGGATCAAGAAGCACACCAAGGTGAGCACCGGTCTCCGCGGCGCGAAGAGCGGCGGCATCGTCACCCAGGAAGCTCCGATCCACGTGAGCAACGTGATGCTCGTGGACCCTGAGGACCACCTGCCCACCCGTGTCGGCTACCGCCGCGACGAGGAGGGGCGCAAGGTCCGGGTCTCCAAGCGCACCGGTAAGGACCTGTGATGACGGCTACCGAAGAGACCACCAAGACCACCAAGACCGCAGAGACCGCCGAGAAGACCGTCGCCGAGAAGATCCCGGCCCGGCTCAAGGCGCGGTACCGCGACGAGATCGCGCCGGCCCTGCACTCCGAGTTCAGCTACGCGAACGTCATGCAGATCCCGAGCCTGGTCAAGGTCGTGGTCAACATGGGCGTGGGCGAGGCTGCCCGCGACTCCAAGCTCATCGACGGCGCGGTCCGCGACCTCGAGGCGATCACCGGCCAGAAGCCGCAGATCACCAAGGCGCGCAAGTCGATCGCCCAGTTCAAGCTGCGCGAGGGAATGCCGATCGGTGCGCACGTCACGCTGCGCGGCGACCGGATGTGGGAGTTCACCGACCGCCTGCTGTCGGTGGCGCTGCCCCGCATCCGTGACTTCCGCGGCCTCTCGCCCAAGCAGTTCGACGGGCGTGGCAACTACACCTTCGGCCTCAACGAACAGTCGATGTTCCACGAGATCGACCAGGACAAGACCGACCGTGTCCGCGGCATGGACATCACGGTGGTCACCACGGCCACCTCCGACGACGAGGGCCGCGCGCTTCTGCGTCTCCTCGGCTTCCCATTCGCCGAGATGCGGTAAGGAGAGCGACCCATGGCTAAGAAATCTCTGATCGCAAAGGCAGCACGGAAGCCCAAGTTCAACGTGCGGGCCTACACCAGGTGCCAGAAGTGCGGGCGCCCGCACTCGGTGTACCGCAAGTTCGGCCTGTGCCGCGTCTGCCTCCGGCAGATGGCCCACGCGGGCGAGCTTCCCGGCGTCACCAAGAGCAGCTGGTAGGGGGCAGACATGACGATGACCGATCCGATCGCGGACATGCTCGCTCGTCTGCGCAACGCCAACACGGCCTACCACGACACCGTGGCGATGCCGTACAGCAAGATCAAGAGCCACATCGCGGAGATCCTGCAGCAGCAGGGCTACATCGCCGGCTGGACCGTCGACGAGGTCGAGGGTGTACCCGGCAAGCGGCTCACCCTCGAGCTCAAGTACGGCCCGAGCCGTGAGCGTTCGCTGGCCGGCCTGCGCCGGATCTCCAAGCCGGGCCTGCGGGTCTACGCCAAGTCCACCGGCATGCCTCGCGTGCTCGGCGGCCTCGGCGTCGCAATCATTTCCACGTCGTCCGGCCTGCTGACTGATCGTCAGGCCGCCAAGCAGGGTGTGGGTGGGGAAGTCCTCGCCTACGTCTGGTAGCGGGGGGAGGCAGACATGTCGCGCATTGGCAGGCTTCCGATCCCGGTTCCCTCGAACGTCGAGGTCACGATCGCCGGCTCGGACATCACTGTGAAGGGCCCGAAGGGCACCCTCACGCACAGCGTCGTCACCCCGATCTCTGTGGAGAAGGGCGAGGACGGCGTTCTCACCGTCACCCGGCCCGACGACGAGCGCGATTCGCGTTCGCGTCACGGCCTGACCCGCACGCTGATCTCCAACATGGTGGTCGGCGTGACCGAGGGCTACGAGAAGAAGATGGAGATCGCGGGCGTCGGCTACCGCGTCGCAGCGAAGGGCTCCGACCTGGAGTTCGCGCTCGGCTTCAGCCACCCCGTCCCGGTCACGGCTCCTCCCGGCATCACCTTCGCCGTGGAGACGCCGACCAGGTTCTCCGTCTCGGGGATCGACAAGCAGCAGGTCGGCGAGGTCGCCGCGAACATCCGCAAGCTGCGCAAGCCGGACCCGTACAAGGGCAAGGGTGTGCGCTACGCCGGCGAGGTCATTCGCCGCAAGGTCGGAAAGGCCGGTAAGTAAGCCATGGCCGTCACTGTCAAGATCGGCAAGGGGATCGCGCGCAAGGGCATCGCCCGTAAGCGCCGTCACCTGCGGGTCCGCAAGAAGGTCGCCGGCACGACCGCGCGTCCGCGCCTCGTCGTCAACCGATCCAGCCGCCACATGGTGGCCCAGGTGGTGGACGACACCGCCGGCGTCACGCTGGCGTCTGCCTCGACCATGGACGCCTCGCTGCGCACCGCAGCCGGCGACAAGACTGACAAGGCACGCAAGGTCGGCGAGCTCGTCGCCGAGCGCGCCAAGGCCGCGGGAGTTTCCGCGGTGGTCTTCGACCGGGGTGGCAACCGCTACCACGGCCGGATCGCCGCGCTCGCCGATGGCGCCCGCGAGTCTGGATTGGAGTTCTAATGCCCGGACCACAGCGTCGAGGCCCCGCTGGGGGCCAGGGTGGCGGTCAGGCCGGCGGTCAAGGTGGCGGTCAAGGTGGCGGCGACCGTCGCGACCGTCGTGACGACCGTCGCGGTGGCGGCTCGCAGGAGAAGAGCGCGTTCGTCGAGCGCGTCGTCGACATCAACCGCGTTTCCAAGGTCGTCAAGGGTGGCCGGCGCTTCAGCTTCACCGCGCTGGTCGTCGTCGGCGACGGTGACGGCACCGTGGGCGTCGGCTACGGCAAGGCCAAGGAGGTGCCCGCGGCGATCGCCAAGGGCGTCGAGGAGGCCAAGAAGAGCTTCTTCAAGGTCCCCCGGATCCAGGGCACCATTCCCCACGCCGTGCAGGGCGAGAAGGCCGCCGGCGTCGTGATGCTGCGTCCGGCCAGCCCGGGTACCGGCGTCATCGCGGGCGGTGCCGTGCGCGCCGTCCTCGAGTGCGCCGGCATTCACGACGTGCTGTCCAAGTCGCTCGGCTCCGACAACTCCATCAACGTGGTGCACGCGACGGTCGACGCCCTGCGTCGGCTGGAGCGCCCCGAGGAGGTGGCCGCGCGTCGTGGCCTGCCGCTCGAGGACGTCGCCCCGCCGGCCATGCTCCGCGCGCGGGCGGCCGGACTGGCCAACCCCACGAGCACAAGGGCTTCCTGAGATGACGCAGCTCAAGATCACCCAGATCCGTTCCGGGATCGGCGGCAAGCAGAACCAGCGCGACACGTTGCGCTCGCTCGGCCTGCGCAAGATCCACCAGGAGGTCGTCCGCGAGGACGACGCGGTCACGCTCGGCATGATCAACGCCGTGCGGCACCTCGTCACGGTAGAGGAGGTCTAGGTAATGACGCTCAAGGTTCACCACCTGCGCCCCGCGCCGGGAGCCAAGACCGCCAAGATCCGCGTGGGTCGCGGCGAGGGCTCCAAGGGCAAGACGGCCGGCCGCGGTACCAAGGGCACCAAGGCCCGCTACCAGGTGCCGGCCCGGTTCGAGGGCGGGCAGATGCCGCTGCACATGCGGCTACCCAAGCTCCGCGGCTTCACCAACCCCTTCCGGGTCGAGTACCAGGTTGTCAATCTGGACAAACTGGAGGCTCTGTACCCGGCCGGCGGCGAGGTCACGGTCGACGATCTGGTCGCCAAGGGCGCGGTGCGGAAGAATCAGCCGGTCAAGGTGTTGGGAACAGGGGAGCTCACTGTTGCGCTCCAGGTAACGGTGCACAGGGTCTCGGGGTCGGCAGCCACGAAGATCACAGGCGCCGGAGGGACGGTCACCCCGCTCAGCTGAACGGTCGGTGAGCTAGCCTCCATCCACGAGTCCCGACCCGCCAGGCCGGCGCCCGCGCCGACCACCGACCGACAGTCCGCGCAGGAGGAACCGTGCTCACCGCGTTCGCGCAGGCGTTTCGCACGCCTGACCTGCGCAAGAAGCTGCTGTTCACCCTGGGCGTTATCGCGCTTTTCCGGTTGGGCTCGCAGCTGCCGACGCCAGGCGTCGACACGCAGGCAATCAACACCTGCCTCGAACCCGCTCTCGACGAGGGCGGGATCTACGGGCTGATCAACCTGTTCTCGGGCGGCGCGCTGCTCCAGCTGGCCGTTTTCGCTCTCGGGATCATGCCCTACATCACCGCCAGCATCATCATTCAGCTGCTCGTGGTCGTGATCCCGCGTCTGGAGACCCTCAAGAAAGAGGGTCAGGCCGGTACCGCGAAGCTCACGCAGTACACCCGGTACCTGACGATCGCGCTGGCGATCCTGCAGTCCACCGCGCTGATCGCGATCGCCCGCCAGCCGGGCCGGCTCCTGCAGGGCTGTGACCTGCCGCTGATCCACGACGTCGGCGCCTTCGGCATCATCACGATGGTTTCGATCATGACCGCCGGCACCGCGGTGATCATGTGGCTCGGTGAGTTGATCACCGACCGCGGCGTCGGCAACGGCATGTCGGTGCTGATCTTCACCCAGATCGCCGCGACCTTCCCGCAGCAGCTCTGGCAGATCAAGGTCGTCGAGGGCTGGTTCGTTTTCATCGTGGTCTGCGGCGCCGGCCTCGTGCTGGTCGCGGCCGTGGTCTTCGTCGAGCAGGCGCAGCGCCGCATCCCGGTCCAGTACGCGAAGCGGATGATCGGGCGCCGCATGTACGGCGGCACCAGTACCTACATCCCGCTGAAGGTGAACCAGGCCGGCATCATCCCGGTCATCTTCGCCTCGTCGCTGCTCTATCTCCCGGCGCTGGCCACCCAGATCGGGGATCCGACCTCGCAGTGGGCGATCTGGATCCAGAAGTACTTCACCCGCGGCGACCACCCCATCTACATGCTGACGTTCTTCGTCCTTATCGTGTTCTTCGCCTTCTTCTACGTCGCGATCACCTTCAACCCGACGGAACTCGCCGACAACATGAAGAAGTACGGCGGCTTCATCCCCGGCATCCGGGCCGGCCGTCCGACCGAGGAGTACCTGGACTACGTCCTGAACCGCATCACCACCGCCGGTGCGATCTATCTCGGCGTGATCGCTCTGATCCCGATGGTCGCGATCGGCGTGCTCGGTAGCAGCGCGACGCAGCAGTTCCCCTTCGGCGGAGCTAGCATCCTGATCATCGTCGGGGTCGGCCTGGACACGGTGAAACAGATCCAGAGCCAGCTGCAGCAGCGCAATTACGAGGGATTCCTGCGGTAGTGAGGATCGTCCTTGTGGGCCCTCCAGGCGCGGGGAAGGGGACCCAGGCCGAGTTCATCGCGGAGCATCTGTCGATTCCGAAGATCTCGACAGGTGACATCTTCCGCAAGAACGTCAGCCAGGGGACACCGCTCGGCGCGGAGGCCAAGAAGTACATGGATGCTGGTGACCTCGTCCCGGACGAGGTCACCATCGCCATGGTGAAGGACCGGATCAGCGAGCCGGACGCGGTCGGCGGCTACCTGCTCGACGGCTTCCCTCGCAACGTGGCCCAGGCCAAGGTCCTCGACGCCATGCTCGAGGAGATCGGCCACTGCCTCGACATGGTGATGGAGCTCGTCGTCGACGACGAGGAGGTCGTCCGGCGCCTGGCCGGCCGACGCACCTGCCGGGACTGCGGCCAGATCTGGCACATCGTCTTCGACCCGCCGGCCGACCCGGAGCACTGCGACCGCTGCAGCGGCGCGTTGTTCCAGCGGGACGACGACAAGGAGGCGACCATCCGCCACCGTCTTGAGGTCTACAACGAGCAGACCGCGCCGATCGTGGACTACTACGCCGACCGTTCGATGCTGGTCGGCGTGGACGCCACCGGGCCGGTCGAGAACGTCACCGGGCGCGCCATCGCCGCGCTGCGCCGGATGGAGAGCTGAGGCACAGCAGTGTTCCGACGGCGCCGCACCATCGAGTACAAGACGCCTCCGCAGATCCAGAAGATGCGGGTGGCCGGTCTGCTGGTCGGCGAGACCCTGGAGCTGCTGCGCAGTTCGGTCGAGCCGGGCATGACCACCAAGGATCTCGACGCGATCGCGGAGAAGAACATCCGCGCCGCCGGCGGGATACCCTCCTTCATCGGCGTGCCCGGCGGCCCCGGGGTACCGGACTTCCCGGCCACGTTGTGCACCTCGGTGAACGACGAGGTCGTGCACTGCATCCCCGGCCCGCGGGTGATCCGCGAGGGCGACGTGGTCTCCGTCGACTGCGGCGCGATCGTGGACGGTTGGCACGGCGACGCGGCGATCACCATTCCGGTCGGCGAGGTGGCTCCGGAGCACCTGGAGCTGCTGCGGGTGTGCGAGGAGGGCCTGTGGCGGGGGATGGCCGCGGCCACCCTGACCGGGCGGATCAACGACATCGGCGACGCCATCCAGGAGTTCGTGGAGAGCCAGGGCGAGTACGGCATCGTCGAGGAGTACGTCGGGCACGGCATCGGCAGCGAGATGCACATGCCGCCGCAGGTGCCCAACTACTCGGTGGCCGACAAGTTGGAGCGGATCCGGCCCGGGCTGGTGCTGGCCGTCGAGCCCATGATCAACCTGGGCGACCGGCGGACCCGGACGCTGGGCGACGGCTGGACCGTGACCACCGTGGACGGCAAGTACTCGGCCCACTTCGAACACACGTTCACCGTGACCGAGGACGGCCCATGGGTGCTGACCGCGCTCGACGGCGGCAAGGAACGGATCGCCGCGATCCGGGCCGCGACGTGAGCCACTATCCGATTTCGCCCAGCGCGCAGGCGTGACGTAGACTCGCCCGTCGGCTCCGAACGATCTTCATTCGGGCCGGTTTTGGCGTGAGAAGAAATTGTAAAGACGAAACGCGGAGGCTATGCCGAAGAAAGACGGTGCCATCGAGATCGAGGGCATAGTTGTCGAGTCACTCCCGAACGCCATGTTCCGGGTGGAGCTGGACAACGGTCACAAGGTCCTGGCGCACATCAGCGGCAAGATGCGGATGCACTACATCCGGATCCTGCCGGACGACCGAGTCGTCGTGGAGCTCTCGCCCTACGACCTGACCCGTGGGCGCATCGTCTACCGCTACAAGTAATTCGAACCGGCAGAAAGCAAGGGCATGAAGGTCAACCCGAGCGTCAAGAAGATCTGCGACAAGTGCAAGGTGATTCGCCGGCACGGTCGCGTCATGGTCATCTGCGAGAACCTGCGCCACAAACAGCGTCAGGGCTAGTAGCACCCCCTGCGCATCCACGGCCGCTTCGGGCGGCTGCACCCCCGGCACGGAGGCCGGGGCCCGAGCACTCGGGACGGATGCGCGCAGACCTCCGCCTGCGTTGAAGGACAAGCTGAATGGCACGCCTAGTCGGCGTCGACCTCCCGCGCGAAAAGCGCCTGGAGATCGCGCTCACCTACATCTTCGGCATCGGCCGTACCCGCGCGCAGCAGACGTGCGCCGGCACCAACATCGACCCGAACATGCGGGCGAAGGACCTCGGCGACGAGGAGTTGGTCGCGCTCCGCGACTGGATCGACTCCAACTACAAGACCGAGGGTGACCTCCGCCGCGAGGTTGCCGCCGACATCCGCCGCAAGGTGGAGATCGGGTGCTACCAGGGGATCCGGCACCGCCGCGGTCTGCCGGTGCACGGCCAGCGGACCCACACGAACGCCCGTACCCGTAAGGGCCCGCGCCGCGCCATCGCCGGCAAGAAGAAGCCCGGAAAGAAGTAGCCGATGCCTCCTCAGAGTCGCAAGCAGGGCGCCAAGAAGGTCCGGCGCAAGGAGAAGAAGAACATCGCGCACGGTCACGCGCACATCAAGTCGACGTTCAACAACACGATCGTGTCGATCACCGACCCGAACGGGAACGTGATCGCGTGGGCCAGCGCCGGCCACGTGGGCTTCAAGGGCTCGCGTAAGTCGACTCCGTTCGCCGCGCAGATGGCCGCCGAGTCGGCCGCCCGTCGCGCGCAGGAGCACGGCATGCGCAAGGTCGACGTGTTCGTGAAGGGCCCGGGTTCGGGCCGCGAGACCGCGATCCGTTCGCTGCAGGCCACCGGCCTGGAGGTCGGGTCGATCCAGGACGTCACCCCGTCGCCCCACAACGGGTGCCGCCCGCCCAAGCGCCGCCGCGTCTGACGCTTCGTCAGCCGCTGTCACCGCACCACCTAGTTCGCGACTTCAAATAGCGGTCGTCGCGGAGAGGCAGTACTCATGCTGATTGCACAACGCCCCACCCTGTCCGAAGAGGTCGTCACCGAGCACCGCTCCCGGTTCGTCATCGAGCCGCTCGAGCCCGGCTTCGGCTACACCCTCGGCAACTCCCTGCGCCGGACCCTGCTGTCCTCCATCCCGGGGGCGGCCGTGACGAGCATCCGCATCGACGGCGTGCTGCATGAGTTCACGACGGTGCCCGGTGTGAAGGAAGACGTCACCGACCTGATCCTGAACATCAAGGAACTGGTCGTCAGCTCCGAGCACGACGAGCCCGTGGTCATGTATCTGCGCAAGCAGGGCCCGGGGGACGTCACCGCCGGAGACATCCAGCCGCCGGCCGGCGTCGAGGTGCACAACCCCGAGCTCTCCCTCGCCACGCTGAACGGCAAGGGCAAGCTCGACATGGAGCTCACCGTCGAGCGCGGCCGTGGCTACATCTCGGCCCAGCAGAACAAGCAGACCGGCCAGGAGATCGGCCGGATCCCGATCGACTCGATCTACTCGCCGGTGCTCAAGGTGACCTACAAGGTTGAGGCGACCCGCGTCGAGCAGCGCACCGACTTCGACCGGCTGATCGTCGACGTCGAGACCAAGAACTCGATGCTGCCGCGCGACGCGATGGCCTCGGCCGGTAAGACCCTGGTCGAGCTGTTCGGTCTGGCCCGCGAGCTCAACATCGAGGCCGAGGGCATCGACATGGGCCCGTCCCCGACGGACGCCGCCCTGGCCGCCGACCTCGCGCTCCCGATCGAGGAGCTCGAGCTGACGGTCCGGTCGTACAACTGCCTCAAGCGCGAGGGCATCCACTCGGTGGGCGAGCTCGTCTCCCGGTCGGAGGCGGACCTCCTCGATATAAGGAATTTCGGGGCCAAGTCGATCGACGAGGTCAAGGCCAAGCTGCACGGCATGGGCCTGGCGCTCAAGGACAGCCCGCCCGGGTTCGACCCGAGCCTCGTGGTCTCCGACTTCGGTGGCGACGACGACGACCAGGGCTACGCCGAGACCGAGCAGTACTGACAGTCGGGGGGGGGGGG
>NZ_JACDFE010000008.1 GCF_013815995.1 Sporichthya sp. | reverse complement strand
ACAGCAACCTCGGGTGCATCTGCCGCTTCCACCACAAGATCAAGCACATGCCCGGCTGGACCTGCACCCAGGACACCGAAGGCACCTTCACCTGGACCAGCCCCACCGGGGAGATCTTCACCGTCCGACCGCCACCGGCCAACGGCGAGGAACCACCCGAGTTCGGGGCGCCCGATCAAGCTCTCGAGACCCCACCGTTCTAGGGCCCACGGCGGCGCTTGATACACCCCTGCCCGGGTAGCGCATGGTGATGGACGCGAAGAAGCCCCGGCGCCTGATCGAGCGGTTCCTCCGCACGCGGCGCAGCACTACTGACGACACGTCAGTCTCGAACCCCCGCCGCCACCGGATGGACGAGGCGCCGCCGGACTCCAGCACCGCGTCGCAGGCCGAGGCACCGCCGACGCCGACCTGGTCGGACATCGGTGCTGCCCCGGTACCGAAGAGCCGCGGAAACGACCCGGTGCAACTGCCGGAGAGCCGTGCCGAGGCGGGCGGCCCGCCGGTCTACGCCGACCCCGACATGGTCACCCCCGCCGCGGCGGAAAAGATGCGCCCGCTGATCCGGGGCGATCGCTAGAGGCCCCGTAAGCAAGGCCACAGTACGGATCCGTACACCCGCGCAGCGCGACGGCGGCGATTCGTGCTTCTATGTGAACCATGAATAGTCGGCGCGGGATCGAGCTCCCCGGCCACGACGGGATCCGTCTGGCCGGCGACATCGCCGGGCCCGAGGACGGCTTTCCCGTGCTCCTCCTGCACGGCGGCGGGCAGACCCGCAACTCCTGGGGTCGCGCCCTGAACGCCCTTGCCGAGCGCGGCGCCCGGGCGGTGGCGATCGACATGCGCGGGCACGGCGACAGCGACTGGTCGCCGGAGGCCGCGTACCTGCCGGAGCATTTCGGGAGCGACGTCGAGAACGTCACTCGCGCGTACTCCGCGCTCTGCGACGACCGGCCGGTCCTGCTGGTCGGCGCGAGCATGGGCGGGATCGCGGCGCTGATCGCGACGGGCCCCCTCGACACCCTCGTGGCCGGACTGGTGCTGGTCGACATCGTCCCCGACGTCCGGATGGACGGCGCCCGCCGGATCCTGGACTTCATGAACGCCGCCCCGGACGGCTTCGCCTCTCTCGAGGAAGCCGCCGACGCCGTCGCGGCCTACCTGCCGCACCGCCCGCGCCCGGCCGCCACCGAGGGCCTCAAGCGCAACCTGCGCCAGCAGCCCAACGGCCGCTGGAACTGGCACTGGGACCCGCGCATGGTGCGCGAAGTCCTCAACGACGTCGAACTGGTCAAGGGCGGGCTGGACGACGCGGCCTCCGCGGTCCGGGTGCCGACGCTGCTGATTCGTGGCCTGCTCAGCGACATCGTGGACGACGAGGGCGTCGAGCACCTGCGCGGCCTGGTGTCACATCTCGAGGTGGTCGACATTGCGGACGCAGCGCACACCGCGGCGACCGATGACAACGACGCCTTCGTCGCCTCCGTGCTGGCCTTCGCCAACCGGATCGCGGCGACCACCCACTGACACTGCGTCAGACACACACAGACATACAGGCACCAGTCAGGCCGCTGTAACGGACCGTCAGATTCTCGACGTGCAGACCATCGACCGTGCGCGCGCTCAGCCGCCGTTGCTTCCCTTCATTCCTGCGACGTCAACCCGGTAGCCCGCGGTTCCCGGCCACTCTGCGGAGAGGCTGAACCGATCGCCACGGATGAGGCTTTCCCGGAATTCCAGCGGCCGACCGTCCAGGCACCCGATCCGCGTCACCGCGAGCACGGCGACATCGGACTTGATACCCAGCAATCGGCGTGTGGGCGAGTCTGCCACGACCGCCGTGATCGCTTCCCGTCCGCCGTTGAGCCGGATCCCGGTCAGCCGGGCCAACTCCCCGTAAAGGCTGGTGTGTTCGAAGACGCCGGCCAGCAGGGGCTCACCCACCGACCGCGGCAGAAAACTGCGGTCCAGGGCCAGCGGCTCGCCGTCGGCCAGACGCAGCCGCTCCAGGAAGACAAGTTCGGAGTCCGGGTCGATCCCGAGCGCCTCGGACACCGCCGGGTTGCGGCGTACCTCCAGCACGCGCACCTTGCTGCGCTGCTCGACGCCGGTGGCCTCGACCGAGCGGAACAGCGAGTACAGCGCGCCGAGCGGCTGCTCGATCGCCGCGTGCCGGATCGAGCTGCCCCGGCCGCGGGTGGAGTCCACGACGCCGGAGGCGCGCATCCGGCGTAGCGCCTCGCGCACTGTGTGCCGGCTGACCCCGTACTCCCCGGCCAGCTCGTGCTCGCCCGGGAACGCCATCTCGAACGCCCCGTCCGCCAGCCGGCGCTGCAGGTCCTCCTCCAGCTGTGCCCAGAGCGGCGTGGCCGAGGCGCGGTCCAGCTCGCGAGGCGTCGTCGCGCTGCCGGACATGTGGGGGCACCTTCCGCTGGCGAAGACGGAGGGCAAGCGTACAAGCCCGGCCTGCGGCACCCCTGCCGACGGAACGCAGTTGTCCGTACAATCTGGAGCCTGCACGACGGCGTGCGGGGAACCGGATTGAGGACTGTGCCATGCGGATCTCGCCGGGCCTGGCCGGCGACCTGGTCGCGGGCGTCAGCGTCGCTGTCGTGGTGATCCCGCAGTCGCTCGCCTACGCGGACATCGCCGGGATGCCCCCGGTGGCCGGCCTGTACTCCGCGGCGCTGCCCCCGCTGGTCGCCGCGATCTTCGCCTCCTCCCCATATCTGCAGACCGGCCCGGTCGCGATCACCGCGCTGCTCAGCTTCGGGGCGCTCTCCTCGCTGGCCACTCCGGGCAGCGCCGAGTACGCCACCCTCGGCCTCGGGCTGGCCCTGATCGTCGGGGTGGCCCGGATCGCACTCGGCCTGCTGCGGGCCGGCTGGGTCGCCTACCTGATGTCGCAGCCCATGCTGCTCGGATTCATCCCGGCCGCGGCGCTGCTGATCGCGTTCTCCCAGCTGGGGTCGGCGTTCGGGGTTGGCGAGCGGCCCGAGCACGACAACCAGTTCCTCGACGCGGCCTGGGTGCTCGGGCACCCGGACCGATGGCAGAGCGAAGCGCTGATAGTCACCGTCACGACGCTGGTCGTGGTGATCGGCGGGCGCCGCCTGCATAGGCTGTTCCCCGGCATCCTGATCGCCGCGGTGGTGGCGACCCTGGTCTCCGACGCCGGCGGCTATGACGGAGCGACCGTCGAGACCATCCCGGCCGGCCTGCCGCCGTTCACCGTCGACGACCTACCCTGGGGGGACCTGCACCGCCTCCTGGTGGCGGGGGTGGTGATTGCGCTGATCGGGTTCTCCGAGGCCGCGTCGATCAGCCGCCGGTTCGCGGACCAGGAGCGCAGCCGCTGGGACCCCGACCGGGAGTTCGTCAGCCAGGGCGTGGCCAACGTGGTCGCCGCCGCCAGCGGCGGGATGCCCTGCGGCGGGTCCTTCAGCCGCAGCTCGGTGGCCCGGGCCTGCGGAGCCCGGACCCGGCTGGCCGGGGCGGTCACCGGGCTGACCGTGCTGGCCTTCCTGCCCTTCGCCGGGTTGCTGGAGCCGCTGCCGCTGGCCACCCTGGCCGGGATCGTGATCTCCGCCGTGCTCGGCCTGCTCCGCTTCCGTCCGCTGCTCGCGCTGTGGCGCCTGACGGTCCCTCAGGCGGTGGTCGCCTGGTCCACCTTCGTCGCCACCCTGCTGCTCGCGCCCCGGATCGACATCGCGGTGCTGATCGGGATCGGGATGTCGCTGGCGGTGTTCCTCTGGCGCGCACTGCAGCTCGACATTGACGTCCTCACCGACGGCACCACTCTGCGCCTGCTCCCCCGCGGGGTGCTCTGGTTCGGCACCGCGCAGCGCCTGGACGGCGCCGTCACCGACGCCCTCGCCGCCAACCCCGGCATGGTCCGGGTGGAGATCGACCTGTCCGGGCTCGGCCGCATCGACACCACCGGGGCGCTGGTGCTGCGCTCGGTGCTGGCCCATGCCCGGGAGATCGGGCTCGAGGCCGAGCTCAGCTGGATGCCGCCGAACTCCGCGGCCCTGACCACGCGGATCCTGAACTCGGGCGATGCCCTCGGCTGAACGCTCGCTAGAAGTGGTTGCAGACGTAGGCATCGCCGCTGTTGAATCCGCGGTCGAACCAAGCCGTGCGCTCGGTGGGCGTGCCGTGGTGCAGCTTGGACTCGAGCTTCTTGTCGCCCAGGGCCCGCAGCGCCTTGCGCGCGTCCGTCACGTCGCCAGCGGTGAAGGAGCCGTTCTTGACCGCGGCGTGCACCCAGATCCCGGCCAGGCAGTCGGCCTGCAGTTCCTGCTTGCTGACCAGCGGGTCGGCGATGCCGATCGCGTGCTGGACGTGGTGGCCGAACTCGTGGGCGATGATCGCCGCCACCCCGCCCTTGTGGAACTGGGAGTAGATCGCCGCGTACAGCCAGCCCGAGGACAGGTACACCGTCTTGTCGCCGCGGCAGTAGAACGCGGGGTAGGCCGCCTTGACGTCGACGGGATTGGCCACCGCGCGGCCGCACTGGGAGTTGGCCGACTTGCCCTTCGCGGCGACGGTGAGGCGCGGGCCGTTGTAGCTGACGCCCGCGCGGGCCAGCGCCGATTCCCACCAACCGTCGATCGTGTTGATGATCGAGCGCTGGTAGTCGGTGTAGGTCCCGAAGCCGTCGACGGCCGGCGCCGGCTTGGGCGCGGCCTTGGCCGGCGTCACCGCAGCCGCAGCCTCGGCCGGGGCGGCGACGGCCGCTTCGGGGGCCGCAACCGGCTCCGACACCGCGGCGGCCTCGACCGTCCCGCTGGACGCGCCGAACTTGGCCTCGGCGAGCAGGACGATGCTGCCGAAGATGGCCAGCACCAACGTCAGGACGGCCACCGCCCCGAGCGCACCCCGTACCCGCATCCGCGTCCCTCTCGTCTTCCAGGGATTCTCCGCGACCGAGCGCCCGAAACCGAGCGGAGT
The DNA here is from genome assembly GCF_013815995.1 of Sporichthya sp. GTDB lineage: Bacteria > Actinomycetota > Actinomycetes > Sporichthyales > Sporichthyaceae > Sporichthya. The sequence goes on along the minus strand of NZ_JACDFE010000008.1, from coordinate 35,330 downwards.
TGTCCGGGTTTGACCCGTCCTTACCCGGCGGTAGAGCTGGCGGCGTTCCTTCTGCCACCCCGTTGCGTCATTCGGGGTCGACGAGGAAGGCGCGGCGGCGGGGCTTGACCGGGCGCATCAGGAACTCGGGGCGGCGCTGACCACCGGGGCCGAGGGTGGTCCGGGTCTTGGCCAGCCACTCCCGGTACATCTCCATCGACTTCGCCGTGTCGACCCAGACGTCGCCGTAGCGGTCGTCGGGCTCGGCGTGCGTCATCCGGACCTTCTGCAGCCAGCACTGCTGGCCCGACCACGGGTCGGCCTGCACGGCGAAAGCTAGGTTCTGGTGCACGCCGGGGTCGGTCCACCAGATCCGCTTCGAGTCCGGGTCGTCGGACTCGAAGGGCTCGATGCCGCCCTTGTAGCGGAGCATGAAGGAGTCCGGGCCGTCCGGGTGCGTGATGTCGACCAGCCCCTGCACCCAGCGCGAGCCCTCGGTGTCGTGCAGGCGCCAGCGGCCCATGTGGTGGCTCAGCGCGCAAACGCCGGGGCGGATCGCCTCGGTCACCCACACCCGCGGCACGAAGTAGCCGATCGAGGTGCGCAGCCGGACCAGGTCGCCGGTCTTGACCCCGTGCCGCTTGGCGTCGACCGAGTTCAGCCACAGCGGGTGGGAGTTGGAGATCTCGTTGAGGTACTTGGCGTTGCCGGAGCGGGTGTGGATCAGGGTCGGCAGTCGGAAGGTCGGGACCAGCACCAGGTCGCCGGCGGGCAGATCGATCTCGGACGCGGCGACGTGGGAGCGGATGTAGCCCGGGGTCGCGTGCTCGGGCCAACCCCATTCCTTCATCGGGGTGGAGTAGATCTCCAGCTTGCGCGAGGGCGAGAGCCAGCCGGCGGTGACGGAGCCGTCCTCGTGCTGGACCCCGACCGCGCCGGCCTCGCCGATCAGCGGCGGGACGGAGTCCAGGTCGGTGAGCTTGCGTAGCACGCCGTTCTCGTCCGGCACCGCGCCGTCGAGTTCGGCCTCAGTGAGCGGGCGCTCGTCCTGACGGTAGAGGTTGTCGGCGATCTCGACCACGCCGTACTTGCGCATGTAGGCCAACGGCGTGAGGCCCTCCGCGTCCGCCTTCTCGTGCAGGCCGGGGATCCGGTTCTCGAAGATCCAGCGGTAGTACTCGTCGACGGTCACCTTCTCACCGGGGCGGTACTTGGACTCGAAGTGCTGCCGGATGCCCATCGAGCCGTCCGGGTCGATGCGCCAGGACAGCTCGAACCAGAGCTCGTTCTCCTCCCACACCTCGCCGGGGTTCGAGTCCCGGGTGTCGGTGTAGGGCATGCCGAGCTTGTCCATCGCGACCCGCTTGACCGGCTGGCGGAAGCCGAGCCAGCGCGCAGCGTGGGTCTCGTAGGAGTGGGTGTCGTGGCGCTCGGTGGAGTGGCCCATCGGGAGCACGTAGTCCGCGAACTCGGCGGTCTCCGACCAGGTCGGGGTCAGTGCGACGTGGCAGCGGACCTTCTCCGGGTCGGAGAGCGCCTTCATCCAGGTGAAGCCGTCGGGGTAGGTCCAGATCGGGTTGAACACCCGGGAGAAGTAGACGTCCATGACGCCGCGACCCTCGGCGAGGAAGTGCGGCAGCAGGATCGACATCTCGTTGCAGGCCAGCGGGTACTCCTCCGGCCAGGTCAGCGGGTTCCAGTGATCGTGGGCGGGGACGTCCGGGCCGTGCGGGATGAACTTGTTCCAGCCATTGGGCGCGGTGCCGCCGACGGTGCCGATCGAACCGGTCAGCGCGAGCACGAACCACATCGCGCGCGCGACGGCCCAGCCGCCGTAGTTGCCCGCGGCAGCTGACCGCCAGATGTGCGCGGAAAGCTTGTGGTCGCAGTCGGCGACGGCCTCGGCGATCGCGCGGATCCGCTCGATCGGGACCTGGGACTCGGCAGCGGCGAACTCGAAGGTGTACTCGGCGTAGTCCGCCTCGAGCCGGTCGAGGAAGTTCTCGAACGTGGGCTCAGTGTCCGGGTGCAGCTCGCGCAGGTAGACGTCCCAGTTCAGCCAGCGGCGGAGGAAGGCCTCGTCGATCTGACGGGTCTTCAGAAGATGACTCGCGATGGACAGCAGCAGCGCCGCCTCGCTGCCCGGCCAGGGCGCCAGCCAGATGTCGGCGTGGCTCGCGGTGTTGGACATCCGCGGGTCGACGACGATCAGCTTCGCGCCGCCCTGCTTGCCCTCCATGATCCGCTGGGCGTGCGGGTTGAAGTAGTGCCCGGTCTCCAGGTGGCTGGAGAACAGCAGGATCACCTTGGCGTTGGCATGGTCCGGACTCGGCCGGTCGTAGCCGCCCCACAGGGTCTGGCCCAACCGCGCACCGGAGGAGCAGACCTGCGTGTGGGAGTTGTGCCCGTCGCAGCCCCAGGCCTGCAGCACCCGCTCGGCGAAGCCGTCCTCGCCGGGACGGCCCACGTGGTAGGCCACTTCTTCGTGGCGGTCCTCCTGGATCGCCCTGCGGATCCGGCCGGCGATGTCGTCGAGCGCGTCGTCCCAGGAGACCTGCTCCCACTGGCCGCCGCCGCGTTCGCCGACCCGCTTGAGCGGGTGCAGGATCCGCTCCGGGTCGTTGATCTGGTTGATGGTCGCCGGGCCCTTGGCGCAGTTGCGTCCCCGCGAGCCCGGGTGCGCCGGGTTGCCCTCGACCTTCTTGACCGACAGGTCGTCCTTGTCGACGTAGGCGAGCAGGCCGCAGGCGGACTCGCAGTTGAAGCACGTCGTCGGGATCAGCATGTAGGTGTGCGGCACCTTGCGCGGGTGCGCCTTGGCGTCGTACTCGACGTGGTTGTCCCAGTTCTCGACCGGCGGGAAGTTGCGCAGGCCCTCGTGGGTGCGGTCACCGGGCAGCTTGCGCGGCGCGGGCGCAGTGTCCTCGGCCTGCTTGGCGCGTTCCGGGGTTGTCGTCATGACAGCGGGATGTCCTGTCCCGCGCGGACGAACACAGATTCGTAGGCGAGCAAAGCGCCTTGGACGATCAGCCCCGCCACCACCGCGAGCCCCATGTGCTCGCCGTCCCACGCGCCCATCGCCAGGCCGGCGGCGATCACACACGCGACCAGTGAGCCGAGGAACAGCGGGCGGTACGGCCCGTGGGTGACCAGGTGCGCCGCCGCAGTGGCTTGCTTGGTCTCGTGCTTGCCGTAGAACTCCACCAGGGAGAACGCGATGTGCAGGACGGTCGCGATCACCAGGGCGCGGACCACGAGTTGTTCGGCCTCAGGGATCCAAACGAATCCGTAGGCCAGTCCGTTGGAAGGCGCCGGTAGGTCGGCAAGGCCGCCGATCGGCTTGTTCGCCGGACCGATGAGGATCGCCATGGCGCCCGCGCCGACCATGACCGCCTGGGCGATCAGGTGCGGGAAGAGCAGGCGCGACTCCCAGAGGTCGCGACCCTTGGCCTGGTTGAACAGGAAGGCCGTGTACCCGGCCGCCATCACGGCAGCGGGGATCGAGATCACGGCGAGGACCTTCCAGACGTCCTCGGCCCAACCGGCGCCGTTCTCCGCCAAGAGCCCTGCGCCCAGCCAGCCGGTGAGGATCGCGCCGAAGATGGCGAGCGCCCACGAGCCGAGGAACAGCCACGAGGTCCGGTTGCCCTTGGTGAAGATGTAGTAGAAGCGCTCGGGTCGCTTCAGGTCCGTGATCAGCAGAACGCCGGTGACGGCGGCGCCGATCAGGCCGACCAGCGGGGCGCCGATCGAACCGAAGCGGCCGAGGTCGATGTCGAACAGGACCGCCAGGGCCGCAACCAGCACAGCGCCGGCGGCGACGCCCTTGGTCCAGAGGTAGGTGGTGACGCGCCAGCCCCAGGGCCGCGGGTGGGCGGTGTTCAGGGTGGTCTTGGCGTTGTCCGCCGAGGGCGGCAGGTGCGAGGAGACCATCGCGCGGTGCGGGTCGGGCTCGCTGAAGATGTAGGTGTCGTCGACCGGGGCTTCGAGCGGGTTGAGCACCGGGATGGTCGCGCCGAGGTAGAAGACATTGGGGCCGGTCTTCTGCTCCGGCGCCCTTACCGCGACCTGGTTCTCGACCGCGCCCTCGGCGAGCAGTTGGGAGATGCCGCTCAGGGGGTCGGAGAGGTCGCCGACCCAGATCGAGTGCGTCGGGCAGACCACGACGCAGGCCGGCTCGAGACCCTCGTCGACGCGGTGGGCGCAGAAGTTGCACTTGGCCGCGGTGTGGGTGTTCGCGTCGATGTAGATCGCGTCGTACGGGCAGGCCTGCTGGCAGCTCTTGCAGCCGATGCAGCTGTCGCCGTCGAAGTCGACGATGCCGTCGCTGCGGGTGAACAGCGCGTGCGTCGGGCAGATCGCGACGCACGGGGCGTCGGTGCAGTGGTTGCAGCGCATGACGCCGAAGTCGCGGGTGTTGTCCGGGAAGGTGCCGGAGTCGACGTACTTCACCCAGGTGCGGAACTGACCGACCGGGATCTCGTGCTCGGTCTTGCACGCGACCGTGCAGGCATGGCACCCGATGCAGGTGCGTTGGTCGATCGCGAAGCCGTAGCGCATGAGGGGCGTCTCCCGTGGCGGTCGGGGTAGCGCAATTGTACGTACAATAGACCGTACGGCGCGGCCACACCACCAGCCTTGCCGGTCGTGCCACGCTTCCCTCGGAGGCGGGCCGCCTCAGGACTCGGCCAGGAGGTGGGATGGACGCCGGACAACCCCCGCGCGAGGACGGGCACGACCTCGACTACCGGTTCACGCTGGCCAACGAGCGCACGTTCCTGGCCTGGCTGCGGACCGCACTGGGCCTGCTCGCCGGCGCCGTCGCCCTGGTGCACGTCGTCCCCGCGAGCGGCGAGGACGCCGACAACGCCGAGAAGGGCATCGGCTTCGCGCTCGCGCTGCTCGGCATCGCTGTGGTGCTGGCCAGCATCCGACGCTGGCACCGGGTCCAGCAGGCGATGCAGCAGCACGAAAATCTGGCCGCCTCCCGCGACCCGATCTACCTCGGGCTCGCCGTGGTGGCGGTGGGCGTCGCGGTCGTCGTGCTCCTGGCCCGATGAAGCTCACGCCGATCTCGGGACCCCGAGCTCAGCTGCCCGGCTGGCCGTCCCAACGGACGCTGATGGCTTGGGACCGCACCGCGCTGGCGCTGATTGCGCACGGCGCGCTCCTGGTGGTCCGCGATCCGGGCGGGGGCGGCCCGGCCCGATTCACCGCCGCTGCGCTGTCGCTGGCGCTGGCATTGATGGTCGCGGTACTCGGTCGGCTACGGGCCGACGAGATCGCCGACAGCGACAAGACCCGCTACGCGCACGTGCCCACAAGGCCGCTGCTGCTGATCACCGCCGGCGTGCTCGCCCTCGGCGTCGCGGACCTGGTCACGATCCTGAGTTAGCCCGCCGACCTCGCACGGGCGACCTCGCTCTCCTCCCCCGGACCACCCCACCGGGGGAGGCGCCGAGGCCGGGCGCTTGACAACGTGATGGGCCCAACATCGGAAAGGCCGCCGTGGTCGAGTCATCGAATATGTCCGCATGGGCGATGTGCCTGACGGGTACCGGGGCATCACTCGCGTTCACGCTGGCGTGGGCGCTCGGCGCCAACAGGCCGGTTCGCCGCCATTCCCCTATGACGGGTCGCGCTGCTTCGCCGTACTGGCACTCCCCGACCGGGCTCCAGGACGAGCGAAGCGTCACGCCCATCAGTGAACGCGGCGACTGAGCCGCTCAGGATCGGCCGAACACTCGGCTCCCGCGGATGTCGGCCTCGGTCAGGGTCATCAGGTCGTCGCGGGTCACCGCACCGCCGGCCTGGACCAGCCGGTTGGCCTGCCGCAGCCGGGCCCGCTCCAGCGCATTGCGGACGCTGCGCGCGTTGGCGAACTGCGGCTGCGCCATCCGCAGATCGAGGTACTCCGTGAACGCCCCGCGGGCCGCGGCATCGAACACGTAGTGATCCCGGGCCACCATCAGCTCTGCGATCTCGGCCAGCTCGCCCGCGCTGTACTCGGCGAACTCGATGTGGTGCGCCACCCGCGAGCTCAGCCCCGGGTTGGACGCGAAGAAGGCGCCCATCCGGTCCGGGTAGCCCGCGAAGATCACCACCAGTGAACCCCGCTCGGACTCCATCTCCGCCAGCAGGATCTCGATGGCCTCCTGGCCGTAGTCGCGCTCGTTCTCCGGCCGGTGCAGGTAGTAGGCCTCGTCGATGAACAGCACGCCCCCGGCCGCCTTGGCCATTGCCTCCTTGGTCTTCGGTGCGGTGTGCCCGATGAACTGGCCGACGAGGTCCTCGCGTGTCACCGCGTGGACCTTGGGCAGCCGCAGGTAGCCCAGCGCGTGCAGGATCTCGGCCATCCGCAGGGCGACGGTGGTCTTGCCGGTGCCCGGGCTCCCGGCGAAGCTCATGTGCAGCGACGGCTTGCTGGCACTGAGCCCGAACCGGGCTCGCGCCCGGTCGACCATCAACAGCGCGGCGATCTCCCGGATCCGGCGCTTGACCGCAGCCAGGCCGATCAGGTCGGTGTCGAGGCGGGCCAGCACCTGGAGAACCTGGGCGGACGCATCGTCGTCGTCGAGGCTCACCTTGGCGTCGTCCGGCAGCAGTTCCGGCGTCGCCGGTCCGTCTTCCCCGGCGGGTGCCGGCGCCGGCGCCGGCCCGACGCCCGGCCGCTCCAGACCGAACGCCGAGTTCACCGTCCGTACCGTTCCCCGGCCGGTGCCTGGGTCGCATAGGAGTGCATCGAATACTGCTGCACCCGTCCCTGCACCTCGACCCGGTCGAGCCGGAACCCTGGCTCGTGCGCGGGCCGCTGGACCAGGAAGCTCAACGCGGTGGTCTGCCGACCCAGCCGCGCGTCGTAGGCCTGCACCCGCACGTAGTGCTGCGGGTACGTCGCCCGGCACTCGTTGATCTCGCGCAGCACCCCGTCGGGCTCGTCGAGGTCGAACATCGGCAGGCCCCACATCTCCCAGTACACGTTGCGCGGGTGTGGGTCGTCGGTGAACTCGATCGAGACCGGCCAGTCGTTTCCCAGCGCGTAACGGACCTGGGCGGCAATCTCGTCGTCGGTCAGTTCGGGCAGGTAGGAGAAGGCTCCGTGGCGCAGGTGCATGTCGGAACTCCTAGCGGCTCGGGGTCGGGACGCCGTCAGGGGCGTCGGTCGAGGCATAGTCGAAGGTGACGTCGCCCCAGGTGGCCAGCGCGACCTCCAGCGGGCGATTGATCGCGGCCGCGCGGCGCAGGATGTCCGGGCCTTCCTTGATCAGGTCCAGCCCCTCGTTGCGGCCCTTGACCACCGCGTCCAGCGCGACGCGGTTGGCTTCGGCTCCCGCGGCGATCCCCATCGGGTGCCCGATCGTGCCGCCGCCGAACTGCAGGATGGTGTCCTCGCCGAGCAGGTCGACGAGCTGGTGCATCTGCCCGGCGTGGATGCCGCCGGAGGCCACCGGCATTACCCCGGGCAGGCTCGCCCAGTCCTGGTCGAAGTAGATGCCGTTGGCCGGGTTCGTCGGGACATGGTCGAGCCGCAGGGCGTCGTAGAACCCCTTGGTCGTCGCCGGGTCGCCCTCGAGCTTGCCGACGATCGTCCCGGCGTGGACGTGGTCGACGCCGATCAGCCGGCACCACTTCGCGATCACCCGGAAGCTGACGCCGTGGGTCTTCTGCCGGGTGTAGGTGCCGTGTCCCGCGCGGTGGAGGTGCAGCAGGACGCTGTTGCGGCGCGCCCAGTTCGCCATCGACTGCATCGCCGAGTACCCCACCGTGAGGTCGATCATCACGATCACGCTGCCGAGCTCCTTGGCGAACTCAGCGCGCTCGTACATGTCCTCGACCGTGGCGGCGGTGACGTTGAGGTAGTGACCCTTGAGCTCGCCGGTGTCGGCGACCGCCTTGTTCACGCCCTCCATGCAGTAGAGGAACCGGTCCCGCCAACGCATGAACGGCTGCGAGTTGATGTTCTCGTCGTCCTTGGTGAAGTCCAGCCCGCCGCGGCAGCCCTCGTAAACCACCCGGCCGTAGTTGCGCGCGGAGAGGCCGAGCTTCGGCTTGATCGTGGCGCCGAGCAGCGGGCGGCCGTACTTCCCCAGGAGCTCGCGCTCCATCACGATGCCGTGGGCCGGCCCCTGGAAGGTCTTCACGTAGGCGACCGGAATCCGCATGTCCTCCAGCCGCAGGGCCAGCAGCGGCTTGAAGCCGAACACGTTGCCGATGATCGACGAGGTCAGGTTCGCGATCGAACCCTCCTCGAACAGGTCGAGGTCGTAGGCGATGTAGGCGAAGTACTCGCCTGCGCGCCCGGGCACGTGGTCCACCCGGTAGGCCTTGGCCTGGTAGTGGCTGTTGGCGGTGAGCCGGTCGGTCCAGACCACGGTCCAGGTCGCGGTTGAGGACTCCCCCGCTACGGCCGCGGCCGCCTCGAGCGGGTCCACGCCGGGTTGCGGCGTGATCCGGAACATCGCGAGCACATCGGTGGGCTTGGGCTCGTAGTCGGGCGCGTAGTAGCCCATGCTCGCGTAGCTGTGGACGCCTGGATCCCAGCGCCGCGGCTCGGTGCCGTTGTGCTCATGTGTCATCACCCGACGCTAGGCGGACCGGCACCGGAGGGGCTCACCCCGCGGGGCGGTGGCCGGGGTGAGGTCGCCGGTCAGGCGCTCGCCCGGGACCGGCACTCACCCGCGTCACCCCTCGCAGGGGTGAGGTGCCCATTGGCGCCCCGTCCCTAGCGTCGGGCCATGACGAACTTGCCGAACACCGCCCTTGATCTGGTCCGCCCCGGTGCGGGGATCCTGGCTGCGGACGAGAGCGTTGCCACGATGTCGAAGAGGCTGGCGGCGGCCGGGGTGCCAGCGACCGCGAAGTCCCGGGGGGACTACCGCGAACTGCTGCTCACCACACCCCGGCTGTCCGCCTGGATCTCCGGGATGATCGTCTGCGACGAGACGCTGCGCCAGACGCTGGCGGACGGCACGCCGTTCCCGGTCGCTGCCGCCGGACGCGGCATCCGGCTCGGCATCAAGGTGGATACCGGGACGTCCCCCCTCCCGTTCGCCAACGGCGGGATGGTGACCGAGGGGCTCGACGGCCTGCGTCCGCGCTTGCTGGAGTACCGCGAACTGGGGGCCACCTTCGCGAAGTGGCGCGCAGTGTTCGACCCCAACGGCTTGAGCAAGCGCGCCGTGCGGGCCAACGCGCATTCACTGGCCCGCTTCGCGGCACTGTGCCAGGAGTGCGGGCTGGTCCCGATCGTCGAGCCCGAGATCCTGATGGACGGGGCGCACGAGATCGCGTTGTGCCAGGCGGTCACCTCCAATGTCCTCACCAACGTGTTCAAGCACCTGGCCCTGATGGGCGTCGATCCGCAGGCTCTGGTACTCAAGACCAACATGGTGGTCGCGGGCTTCGCCGACAACGAGGAGGAGTCGACTCCCGAGGACATCGCCGCGCGCACGGTCCGGGTGCTGCGGGGCGCGGTGCCGGCCGCCGTGCCGGGCGTCGTTTTCCCTCTCCGGCGGACAGAGCAATGAGCGCGCCTGCGCCAACCTGACCGCCATTACCGCGGAGGCCGCCGACCGCAACGACACGACGTGGCGGCTGTCGTTCTCCTTCGGCCGGGCTCTGGTGAACGACGCGCTGCTCACGTGGCATGGCGATCCGGCTGCGGTGCCGGCGGCCCAGTCGGCGCTGGCGGCCAACTGCGCCCGGGCCGCCGCCGCGACCGGCACCACGACCGTCCCCGAGATGACTGCCGACGGGTCGCGTCTGGTGTCCGCCCATGCCTAGCGTCGCCGCGCCGGCGCTCGAGGAGCTGGTCGGGCCCGACGGTCCGGGCTCGCCCGGCGACTTCGCCGGCCTGCTGCAGGCGATCACCATCGCGGTGCAGGCGATCGCCCTGCAGGTCAACAAGGGGGCGCTTGGCGGGTCGCTCGGCGCGGCGGGAACCCTCAACGTCCAGGGCGAGGCGCAGGCACGCCTGGACGTGCTGAGCAACGAGATCATGATCGCCGAAACGCAGTGGGGCGGGTACCTGGCCGGGATGGTGTCTGAGGAGCTGGCGACGTTCTATCCGGTGCCGACGCGCTTCCGGCGTGGGCAGTACCTGCTGGTGTTCGACCCGTTGGACGGGTCGAGCAACATCGACGCGAACATCCCGACCGGCACCATCTTCTCGATCCTGCGGACCCCGAACCCCGGCGCCGAGCCGGCCCTGGCGGATTTCCTCCAGCCGGGCACCGAGCAGGTCTGTGCCGGCTTCGCCCTGTACGGACCGGCGACCATGCTGATCCTGACTACCGGGTCCGGGGTGGACGGCTACACCCTCGACCGCGAGCTGGGCACCTTCATCCTGACTCACCCTCAGATCCGGATTCCCGAGCACACGTCCGAGTTCGCGATCAACACCTCCAACGAGCGGTTCTGGGAGCCCCCCGTGCGCCGCTACGTGGCCGAGTGCCTGGTCGGCCGGGCGGGCCCGCGGGAGCGGGACTTCAACATGCGGTGGGTCGCCTCGCTGGTCGCGGAGACGTTCCGGATCCTGACCCGGGGCGGGGTCTTCCTCTACCCGGCCGACAGCAAGGACGCCCGCTCGGCTGGACGGCTGCGGCTGTTGTACGAGTGCAGTCCGATCTCGTTCATCGTCGAGCAGGCCGGCGGATCGGCCAGCACCGGGCGGGGCCGCGTGCTCGACGTGCAACCAGGCGCGCTGCACCAGCGGATCCCGTTCATCTTCGGCTCGAGCGCCGAGGTGGACCGCATCGAGCGATACCACCGCGAGGACCTCAGCGGGTCGGCCGAGGACTTCTCCCTGTTCAACAACCGATCCCTTTTCCGGGTCTAGGGCCCATGTCGATCCGACACCCGGTGATCGCGATCACCGGTTCCTCCGGAGCCGGGACGACCTCGGTCACGCGCACCGTGCAGCAGATCTTCCGGCGCGAGGGCGTCACCGCCGCTGTGGTCGAGGGCGACGCCTTCCACCGGTACGACCGTGCGGAGATGGCGAAGGAGTCGGCCGAAGCGGCCGGCCAGGGCAACAACCACTTCTCCCACTTCGGCCCGGGTTCCAACCTGTTCGCGGAGCTCGCCGAGCTCTTCCTGGCCTACGGCGAGACCGGGACCGGCCGAACCCGGAGGTACCTGCACGATGAGGCGGAGGCCGCGCCCTACGGGCAGGAACCCGGCACGTTCACCGACTGGGAGGACGTCCCCGACGGTACCGACCTGCTGTTCTACGAGGGGCTGCACGGCGCTGTCGTCACCGACGAGGTCAACGTGGCCCAGCACGCTGACCTGCTGATCGGCGTCGTGCCGATCATCAACCTGGAGTGGATCCAGAAGCTGCACCGGGACAAGACCACCCGCGGTTACTCGAACGAGACGGTGGTGGACACGATCCTCCGACGGATGCCCGACTACCTCAACTACATGTGTCCGCAGTTCTCGCGCACCCATGTCAACTTCCAGCGGGTGCCGACGGTGGACACGTCCAACCCGTTCATCGCGCGGCACATCCCGGCCGCGGACGAGAGCTTCCTGGTGATCCGCTTCCGCGAACCGCGAGAGATCGACTTCCCCTACCTGCTCTCGATGTTGAACGGCTCGTTCATGTCCCGGCCCAATGTGATCGTGGCCCCCGGCGGGAAGATGGAGCTGGCCATGCAACTCATCTTCACGCCGATGATCCTGCGCCTGATGGAGCAACGGCGCGCTGTCCTGCCCTAACCCGCGAGCGGCACCTCGATGATGACGCGGGTGCCCCGACCGGGAGCCGACTCCAGACGCAGATCGGCGCCGAGCAGCGCACAGCGCTGCTCCATCGAGGACAGCCCGAAGTGCTGGCGGGCGGGGTCGGCATCGGCAGCGCGGGCCGCCTTGCGCTCGACCGGATCGAACCCGGTGCCGTCGTCGGTGCAGGCCAGGACCAGCGCGCCAGGTACTCGCTGCAGGGAGAGCAGGATCCGGGAGGCTCCGGAGTGCTGGATCGCATTGCCGAGGGCCTCCTGGGCGATGCGGTACAACGCGGAGGCCGCATGATCTGGAATCTCGCCGAGCGCCTGGGCCGGGTCCGCCAGCAGCTCGACCTCGGTGCCCCCGGCCGGGCCCACCGTCCGCACCAGCGATTCCAGGGCCGCGACCAGACCGAGGTCGTCCAGCACGAGGCTGTGCAAGCCGGTGACCGCCGCCCGGGTCTGGTGGTAGGCCAGATCAGCGAGGTGCCGGGCCTCGGCGATCTGGGCCAGCGCGGCCGATGCGTCCCCCGGACCCGACACCGCCAGCGCGGCGGCGTTGAGGTGGAACGCCGTCGAGGCCAGCACGGTGATGACCCCGTCATGCAGGTCGAACGCGATGCGCCGACGCTCGCCTTCCTGGGCCTCGATCGCCTGGGCGATGAGCAGGTCCCGATCATCGCGGTACCGGCGGACCGCGAGCCACAGTTGCTCGGTGTGCATGCGCAGGCCGAGCGACGAGGCGAGCTCGCTCGCGGTGCCCAGCTCCGGCTCGGTGAACGGCCGATCGACCGACCGGTACCCGGCCAGCACGCCGACGATCTCGCCGTAGAGGCCGGGGATCGGGGCACACACCCGGCTGATCGGATCGCCGTCGGCCAGCCCGATCAGCTGACGGTGCAGCGCATTGCGTGGAGAGTCCCGATCGATACGGACCGGGCGGCCGGTGCTCGCAACCCGTCCCGTCACGCCGAACCCGATCGGAATGCGAAGCGCCTCGGCCAGCCTCGGGTCGCCCGGGGCTGCGTCGGCCACGAACAGGTCGTCGCCGTCACCGCCGAAGATCACGACCGCGTCCGCGCCGAGGCGGGCGGCGAGGCCCGCCGCATCCGTCACCTCCGTCATTGGAAGACGCCCTCGCGCAGGGCGACCGAGACCGCCCCGCTGCGATCGCTCACCCCGAGCTTGCGATAGAGCCCGCGGATGTGGGTTTTCACGGTGTCCTCGCTGACCACCAGCTTGGCCGCGACGCCCTTGTTCGAGTGTCCGGAGACCAGCAGGGCCAGCACCTCGGATTCGCGGTGAGTCAACCCCAGGTGCGCGCCCGGCCAGACCTCGCCGGCGTGGATCCGGGCCGCCGAGAGCGCGACCCGCCCGGCCAGGGCGGGGTCCACTACGATCTCCCCTTCGCGCGCGCGGCGCAGCTGTGCGACCAGTTCGGCCGCATCGACCCGCTTGAGGATGTATCCCGCCGCACCTACGCGCAGCGCCTGAAAGAGGTAGTGCTCGTCGTCGTAGACCGTCAGGAGCACGACCTTGATCTCCGGGTGCAGTCCGGAGATCGCCTGGCACAGATCAATGCCGCTCGCGCCGGCCAGCCGGACGTCACACAGCACGATGTCGGGGTCGGTCTGCGCGGCGACCAGCAGGGCGGCATCGTAGGAGGTAGCCGTGCCGACAATGGCGACCGCGTCGTCGAAGTGGGCGAGCATCGCCGTCAGCCCGTGCAGCACCATCTGGTGGTCGTCGACGAGGACGAGCCGCATCGGGCAGGTCGCCGGCCGAGAACCCTGGGAGTGCACTGGCGACGTCATCTCCTCAGGCTACGGCGGCGCCGGGCGCCCGCCAGTGGGCGAGCGCGGGTTCACCCCTCGATTCGCCTGCGCGGGTGAGGCTCCGCCTAGGCGGCGGAGGGGTCCGCAGCCCAGGCGGTGTAGCCGCCGAGGACGTCGGAGACGTCGTGGAAGCCATTGGCCTCGAGCAGGCTGGCGGCCGCCATCGAGCGATAGCCGCCGGCGCAGTGCACGAGCACCGGCTTGGCCGGGTCCAGCTGGTCGAGCGTGGTGCGCAATCGGGTCACGCACAGGTTGACCGCGCCGGGCAGCGCGCCGGCCTTGTGCTCCCCCGGCCCGCGCACGTCGACGACCTGCAGGTCGGGCGTGGACTTGATCGCCTCCGCGGCCTGACTGGCCGTCAGACGACTGGAAGCGACGACCAGCTCGGGACTCTCGACCAGGATGCTCTCGTTCACCTGGGCGGTCACCTGGTCCACGCCCACCCGGGCCAGCCGCAGCCGCGCCTCGGCGTTCTGCTCGTCGGAGCCGACCAGGATCACCGGCTGCTCCGGGGCATGCAGCGCGGCGGCGTACTCGGCGAACCGGCCGGACAGCCCGACGTTCACCGAGCCCTTCAGGTGCCCGGCGGCGAAAGCCTGGTCGTCGCGGACGTCGAGCAGCAGGTAGCCGGCCTGTTGGCGCCGGACCGCGGTGGTGCCGTCGGTCCGGGGCACCGGCTGATCCTCGTCGAACGGCACGTGACCGACCTTGTTCACCGCCACCTCGTCGGCGAAGTACGCCGGTGGCGCGCCCAGCCCGTCGGTGACGACGGCGACGAAATCGTCCTCGCTCATCGGGGCCAGCGCGTAGTTGGTGCGGCGCTGGTCGCCGAGAGTCGAGACGGTGTCGGTCGAGAGCGCCTTGCCGCACGCGCTGCCCGCACCGTGACCGGGGTAGACCAGCACCTCGTCGGGCAGCGGCAGGATCTTGCCGCGCAACGATTGAAACAACTCGCGCGCCATCTCCGCCGAGGTGCGGCCGGCGGCGCCGAGCAGGTCGGGACGGCCGACGTCGCCGAGGAAGAGGGTGTCGCCGGTGAGGATCGAGTGCGGCGCCGGATCGGAGCCGTGTTCGTAGATGGCCAGGGTGATCGACTCCGGCGTGTGGCCCGGGGTGGCCAGGACCTCGAGGACGACGCCGGTCTCCGGGTCGCCGAGGGTGATGCGCTCGCCGTCGCGCAGGCGGCGGATCGGGAACTGCACCGGCGCGACCTCGCCCATCGCGATCTCGGCGCCGGTGCGCTCGGCCAACTCGGTGTGGCCGGGGATGAAGTCGGCGTGCACGTGGGTGAGGATGACGAGCTCGATGCTCAGGCCCTGCGCCTCGGCGTCGGTCAGGTACTCCTTGACGTCTCGGCGCGGGTCGATCACCGCCGCCCGGCGCGAGCCCGGGTCGGCGACCAGGTACGACGCCTGCGACAGGCAGGAGAGGTAGTACTGGTCGAGGATCATGCAGGCCTCCCGGACATCTGGCGTCAGCTGCGCGCCATTTGTACGGACAATAGTAGCTGCCGCGCTATTCCCGGGCTACGACTTGCGAAGCTCCGCGGCGTAGACCGCGGCCTGGGTGCGCCGCTCCATGCCGAGCTTGGCCAGCAGCGCGGAGACGTAGTTCTTCACGGTCTTCTCGGCCAGGAAGAGGCGCTCGCCGATTTGCCGGTTGGTCAGGCCGTCGGCGATCAGGGTGAGAATCTCCCGCTCCCGCTCGGACAGCGAGGCCATTCGCGGGTCGGTCGGGGCGCCGTCACGCAGCCGGGCCAGCAGCCGCTCGGTGACGGAGGGGTCCAGCAGGGACTTGCCGGCGGCGACCTGGCGGATCGCGTCCAGCAGGTTGGTCCCGCGGATCTCCTTGAGCAGATAGCCGGCCGCGCCGCCCATCACGGCGGCGAAGATCGCGTCGTTGTCGTCGTAACTGGTCAGGATCAGGCAGCGCACCTCGGGCATGGCCGAGCGGATGTCACGACAGACGTCGATGCCGCTGCCGTCGGGCAGCCGGGCGTCCAGGACCGCGACCTGCGGCTTGAGGGCGGGGATGCGGACCAGCGCCTGCGCGGCGGTGCCGGCTTCGCCGACCACGGTGATGTCGGGGGCGGAGTTCAACAGGTCGGCCACGCCGCGCCGGACGATCTCGTGGTCGTCCAGCAGGAAGACGGTGATGGGGCTGGCGTCGCCCGACAGTTGCTCGGAGGTGTCCACTTGTACGGATTCCTTTCCCCGTCATGGCTCGGGCGCCGACTTCGATGCCCGTGCATTCCTTGGATCTTCGGCATCCGCGACGACCAACTCGAGGTATTCGCGGCCGAAACGCCCTAAGTGGACCACCGTAGCTGCGCCGGCGCCCCGGAAACCCGGACGGAGGGCGCCTCCGCCACCGCCAGGACTTCGTCGATCACGGTGGCCAGGTCCATGCGCAAGCCCTTCTCGATGTAGCGAACCGCGCCGGCGGCCAACGCCTGAGCACCCACGCGGCGCTGATCGAAACCGGACATCACGATGACTCGGACGCCGGCCGCGACCTCAAGGATCAACGGGAGCGCCTGCAAGCCGTCCATCTCAGGCATCGAAAGGTCCAAGAGGACTACCTGAGGCTGCAGGGATGCGGCCAGGCGGACCGCCTCCTTGCCGTCGGCTGCCTGTCCGACGATCTCGTACTTCCCCATGGATCTCAGCTGGGCGCACAGCAGTGTTCGGACGTCGCTGCTGTCGTCCACCACCAGGATCGTGGGCGCCGACCCCGGCGCCACCGACCCGGGGGGACTATTGGTGACGGCTGCAGCCGCTGGGCCGTGGAGCGATGAGGCGAGCGTGCGTACCAGATCTCCCGGTAGGAGCGGGTGGTCTCCACTCGGCTGCGACCAACCATTCATCAGCCGGCGAGCGGCCGACAACGTCCGTTCCAGATAGGACGTGGACCCCGCGAGGTCTCCCTGCTGCATGGCCAGGACCGCGGCCGTCAGCCCCTGTACGACGTCGTCGTTGATCTCCAGCGCCTGGCGGTGGCGCACCTGGACCTCCCGGAGGGCGGCGGCATGTGCTTCGTTGGCGAGGCGGACGCACGCGTCGCGAAGGTAGACCGCGAGCAGGAATTCCCCGTCGACCCGCTGAGCTCGGCGGTGATCACGTCAAGTCTCAGCGGCCGACCGTCGAGGCCCAGGGCCTCGATCCCCTGGCCGTCGACGCGCAGCCCGCGTGCGATCTCCTCGACTCTCCTGCCGGTGGGGTCGCCACCCAGAAGGTCGTGGGCGCGGCGGTTGCCCTGCACGATCCGGCCCTGGACATCGAGCACCAGGATCGCGTCGGGACACGAATCGACCATGTGGCGAAAGCGGGCCGCGATGCGTTCGCGGGCCTGCTCGGCCAGGACCCGGTCGGTGATGTCGATGCAGGTGCCCCGCATCCGGGTGGGCCGGCCGGCTTCGTCGAGGACGACCTGGCCGTTGGACGACAGGTAGCGGACCCCACCGTCCGGCCGGACAACGCGCTCGACCATCTCGTACGGCTCGCCGGTGGCATAGGCGTGCTGGTGGACCGCCGCGACCCGGTCCCGGTCCTCCGGATGGATGTGGGCCAGGAAGAGTTCGTAGGAGGGGTTGAACGACTGCGGCTCATGGCCGTAGATGCGGTAGAGCTGATCCGACCACCGGTTGGTGTCGCTGGCGATGTGCCAGTCGTAGTCGCCCATGTTGGCCAGCTGCTGGGCGCTGTTCATACGTGCCGTCAGATCCATGAGCTGGTCCTCGGCGTTCAGACGGGCGAGGCGTTCGGTGACGATGGTCAGCGCCAGCTCCAGCCGGATCAGGCACGGCTCGTCCGGTTCGTGGACCCAGGCCGCGACCACGTCACCCGCATTGCCGGGCAACGGCCGGGTGGCGGTCCGGCCACTCGCCAGTGCGTCGGGGTCCAGGTCGGGCCCCACGCGCATCGCGACAATCTCGCCCTCGCCGCGCGGGCGAACCACCAGCACAGTGGTCGCGCCGGAAAGCTCGGCCAACATCGGCAACGCAGCCGCCAGCGCCGCGTCGGCCGCGGCCTGGCCCGGGCACGCTCCAGGCAGGTCACCGACGGACTCCGCCACAGGAAGCGGGTTCACCTCGTTGCTCCTTCACGCCGGGCCCGGGGCAGGGAAACGGGCTCGCGAGCGACGGGCAGCCGAACGGCGAAGCAGGCCCCGGACGGCCGGTTCGCTTCGTACCAGATGTCCCCGCCCGCCAGCACCGCCAGTCCGAGCGCCGTGTTCGGCTTCATCGAGGCGTAGCCCGGTACCAGGGAGGTCAAGGTGTCCAGGTGGAAGTACCAGCCGACGAGGACGGCAAGGCCAACGCCCAGCACCGCTCCCGAGAGAACGCGCACCGCGTACTTCATTCCGCCACCCCAAGCGGGTCGAGAGCGTTGCTGCCTACGATGAGGCGAGACCGGCGCTTCGGCGCCCGTGTTGATCTCATCGGCTCGTCATCCGGCGAGGATGACTGGACCAAAGTCCCGAACCGACTGGGATCAGATTCAGCCCGACCAGCGCGCGCCACCCTCACGTTTGGCGCAGTACATCCGGCGGTCGGCCTCCGCCATCAGCTGATCCAGGCTGGCCTGCCCGGGACCTGGACCGACCACGACCACGCCGACGCTGACCCCGAGGGAGATCGGTCCGGATGGGCAGGAGCCCAGGGCGACGGGTGTACGCACCGCCGCGATCAACCGGTCCGCGACCCGGGACGCGGCGGCGGCGGATCCGATGTGGGGTATCACCACCACGAACTCGTCCCCGCCCACGCGGGCCACCAGGTCGGTCGGACGAAGGCTCGCAGTGAGTCGGCCCGCGATCTGCACCAGCACGGCGTCACCCGCGGCGTGACCCCAGGCATCGTTGACCGCCTTGAAGCCGTCCAGGTCCAGGACGAGCAGGGCGAGCGGGCCGCCCCCCGCAGCGCATTCCGCCAACGCCGCAGTTCCCCGCCGAGTAAGTTCGCGGCGGTTGGCCAGCCCGGTCAGCGGATCGGTGGTCGCCTTCGACGTGAGGTCGAGCCGCATCGTCGCCGCATCGGCCTCGGCGTGAACGCGAGCCGTGACGTCGCTGACCAGGGAGTAGAAGCCTCGCACCGCGCCGTCCTGGTCCAGGTCCGGGACATACGACGTCTGCGAATGCCGCACCCGGCCCGACGGATCAACGACGGTGCGGTCGAACTGTTGGGCCACCCCGGCCAGGACGCCGTCGATGTGCGGCCGGCTCCGCCGGTAGAGCACCTCCCCGAGCACCTCGCGGATATGCAGGCCTCGGGCCTGCTCCGGCGTTCTGCCGAACCAGTCGAGATAGGCGCGATTGGCCACCACGTTGCGTCGGGCGCGGTCCCAGTAGGCGATCGGCGCGGGAACGTTGTCGAGTACCGACCGCAACAGGGCCTGCTCGACACCGCCGTCGATCTGGCCGGCACTCGTCATTGTTCCTCGTTCGTTGTTGAGGGTTCGGGACCGAATTGCGCTGATGTCCGTGTTGTCGGCCATGGGCACGCCCGCATCGAGGACCGAAGGTCCCGTCCTCGTCCCGCTCCTTCGATGCCTGTCAGGACCAATGCCCCCTCACAGGCGCGCTCGTGCCGACCGATCCTGCCGATGGCGGGACTCCTGAGCTCGCCGAAAGGAGACGCCATGCGAAAAGTCGCGATCATCGACGACTCCGAAGACGTCCGATCCCTGTGGCGCGCGGAGCTTGAGCGCGACCGCGGCTTCGAGGTCTGCGCCGAGGGCGCCGACGGAAAGGAAGCCATCGAGATCGCCGGCCATTACCGGCCCGAGGTGATGCTGCTCGATCTGGCGATGCCCGGCATGGGTGGGTTGGAAGCCCTCCCGCTGATCCTGGCCGCCTCGCCCTCCACCCAGGTTGTGGTGTTGTCCGGGTTCGGCCGACGAGAGTTCTCCAGGACCGCGGGCGCGCTGGGCGCGTGCGGCTTCGTGGAAAAGCATCTCCGGGCGGGCTCGTTGCCGGCCCGTCTGCGCGAGGCCCTCGGCGACACCTCCGACGGCCAGTCACCAGAACAACCGCCGATTCTCGTCATCGACCCCGATCGCGACGACCAGGAACTCGTCCGGCATCTGCTCGAGTGGCTCGGATACCGCGCCGACGTGGCCGCCGACGGAAGCATCGGGGTGGCCCTGGCCGGGACCCGCAGGTACGCGGCCGTCCTGCTCGCCGATCAGTTGCCCAACCTGACCGCGGCCGAGGTGGCCGCGCAGCTGCAGCGCCGGGCCGGTGAGCACCGCCCCCTGCCGGTGATCGTGATGTCCGGCGATCTCGGACGTGGGCGGGAGTCCTGGCTGGCGGCGGGGTTGACCGACCACCTGTCCATGCCCCTCGTGTTGTCCGATCTGGATGCTGCGCTGGCCCGCCATGCCGCCCGGCCACGGCGCGAGCAACCCGACGAGATCACCGATCCCGGGCACGACGTGGACCAGGAGGCGCTCTCCACCCTCATCGGCCGGATCGGACCCGCGGCCGTCGCCTCAATCCTGGAAGGCTTCCGGGTACATGCCCAGGACCGGTTGACCCACCTTCAGGCCGCGATCGGCACCGGCGATGCCCAGGAGGTCACCCGGCTTGCGCACGCGATCAAGGGCGCCGCCGCAAGTGTCGGGGCACTGAGGATGGAGTCGATCTCGCGGGAGCTGGAGTTCCTGGCCGCAGCCGGTTCACTCGACGGCAGCCGCGACCGGGTGAGACAGCTCCGCGCGGCCTTCGACCGTTGGGCATCGGCCGGCGTCGCAGCAGGGCCACCGGGGCAGGTCTAGCCGGATTCATAGCCGGGTCGGGCCATTCCCGCCCAACCGCCGGGTCCGCCGGGTCCGCCGGGTCCGCCGGGTCCGCCGGGTCCGCCGGGTCCGCCGGGTCTGTCATTCCGCCGGTGATCAGCGCAAGGAGGTCGCGCCCCCGTTCGGACCGGGCCGCAAGGCGTGAATCGGCCAGGGAAGGCGGCGCGCCGGCTGCTGACGTGGCGGCCGTTATGACGTGAGGGCCCGGATCGACCGCAGCGATCCGGGCCCTCGCGCAACCTCTTCTCTCACCCGCCAGAGTGAGCGGCGGTCGGGTGCCGTCGACCGCCATTCGAGTGAAGCCGAGGCCGCAAGGCCCTCCCAGGGTCGAAGGTCCCGTCCCCACCGATGACTTTTCGGTCCTCTTATCGACCTGGCCGTTGGTCCTCAACTCCGGGCCAGAAGGAGCCTGGCTGTGGTCACCTTCATCACCTCGGCGGCGCAGGGGGGTGCACCTGGCGACGAAGAACCTCAAGCCGTAGTGGAAGGGGATGAACCCCCTCAAGGGCGCGATCCGGTCCAAGCAGATGCGATGAGCCGCAACCGGATGATGAGCAAGATCGCCAACGGCGACGTCGTGCGAGGGTTCAGGTCACGTGGCGACCTGGATCCGCGAGGAGGCCGCCAAGCACCGGGTGCCCATGGTCTCCGACGTCGCGCTGGCCCGGGCGCTCTACAAGGCGTGCGAGGTGGAGCAGGAGATCCCCGGCGAGCTGTTCGCCGCCGTCGCGCAGGTGCTGGCGTTCGTGCTGTCGCTGAAGGCCCGCGGCTCGGCCGTGGGGACACACAAGGTGCCGGCGCTGCCCGGACGGTGAGGTGCCCAGCCCAGAATCTGGGCGGGTCGGTATTGAACCTGCACTTGATCATGGCCGGGTGCAGGGGTAAAGGTCGAACTGCCAAGCGACCCCGACACCTCAGGAGCCCTACTATGTCCTTCCCCTCGATCACCCACGTCGCTCTCACCGTCCGGGACCTGTCCGTGAGCGTCCCCTGGTACACCGCCCTGTTCGGGGCCGAACCGGTCCTCGACGAGGACACCGGCCCGTTCCGGCACGTCGTCTGGGCCATCGACGGGACGTTGATCGGTCTGCACCAGTTCCCCAGCGGGACCGATGCGACCCGGTTCGACGAGCGTCGCGTCGGTCTCGACCACCTCGCCTTCGGCTGCCCCGACCGCGCCGCCCTCGAGCTGCAGCAGAAGCACCTCGACGGCCTCGGCATCAAGCACGGTGGCATCGTGGACGCGCCCTACGGGTCCGGCCTGTCCTTCCGCGACCCCGACAACCTGCCGCTGGAGTTCTTCGCCCCGCCCGGCGCCTGACCCACCGACATCGAGTCCCGTCCGATCCGGCCGCAGCAGGAGTGGCGAGGGCTCTCGCTCGCGAAGCGGCCGGCCTCGACGACGCGGCACCAACTCTCCTACGACAAGGCGGACATTCGCCGCCTTCAGCGCCCGCCTGCGCGACACCCCTCCCGGCGACAGGTAAGCGCTCAGCGGCGTCCTCCTGCCTACCCCTCCGGAGTCAGGAGGGCGCTGCCCACAAGCCCGCAGCGCTGCCGGCCCGGATTCCCGCAGGACAAGGCGACCGACCGCGGCCGGATGGTCCGGCGTGCGACCGACCTCCGGCCCGCCCGCGACGTGGCGCGCGACCCGCCGCGACAGCTCCTGCAGCCGCCGGGCAGATTTCACTCAGCGCATCGAGCCGGAGGGCCCCGCGTTCCTCGCCGGTCCCCTCCAACCGCAACTCGAAATCGTGCTGCTCCATGGCCACCCCCGATGTCAGCGAAGGCAGGAGTCTGCCCCGAAACGGCGGGGCGGCGGGAGGCCTGTGGACAAACCCCTCAGGCCGCGCCCAGAACGGCGTCGATGACGGCCGGCAGGTGCAGCTGCGGCCCCTTGTCCAGATAGCCGACTGCGCCCGCGGCCAGAGCGCGGACCGCCATCTCGTCCGACGGCGAGCCGGACATCACGATCACCCGCGCGTGCGGGGCGACGGAGAGCACGAGCGGCAGGGCTTCGAGACCACCGAGGAAGGGCATCGACAGATCGAGAAGGACCACGTCGGGCTGCATCAACTCGGCGAGGCCGATCGCCTCGTTGCCGTCGCCGGCCGTCATCACGAGGTCGAAGCGACCGGTGCCCTCCAGCTGGGCGGTGATCAACCGGCGGACCAGTGCGCTGTCGTCGACGATCAACACCTGGACCCGGCAGAAGGTCGCACGCAGCTGCAGCGGGTCGAGCCGTTCGGTCTCGGGACAAAGCTGCTTGAACATGACCTCCGCCTCCCGGGTCGGATTTCCTTACCTCGTGTGCATCGGTCGCGCAGACCCACGACAGGACAGGCCAAGAGTCCCGATCGGTGCGGACCTAGGTCGTTGGATTCGCGTCGAGCTGGTCGTTGAGGTCTTCGACGACCTGCCGGATGGCGCGCACCGCGTCGTCCATCCGGTCCAGCGTCTGCTCCATGGTGATAGCCGGGGGCGCACCGGTGTTCAGCGTCGTCCTGAGCATCAGGCCGGAGGCGAAGATGTTCTGCAGCACGTTGTCGTGGACGTTCAGCACGGCCCGCTGGGATTCCTCCAGACTGCCGATTCGCTGCCGTGCCGACCTTCCGTGGGAGGCAGCGGCCCTTCCTTGAGCCGCGCCGGTGCCGCCGAGCATAGGGGAGCCCGCTCCGGCGCTCCGTGCGGCACGCGCTCGCCCGGCTTCGCACCACTGGGCGACAGGGTTGATACGTGTGATGCGATCCGGGGCCGACGAGGCACCTCCCGCGTCTCAACCTTGTCGCTCAGTTGCGTTTCAGAGGCGGTGCCAGCGGACCGGGTGACGCGGGGCCGACGCGGGTAGAACGCCGGCATGGAACGGATCGCTTTGCTCGGGCTGATGGGCAGCGGGAAGACGACGGTCGGCGAGCGCTTGGCGCTTCGGCTGGGGTGGACCTACCGCGACAACGACGGCGAGCTGCTGGCCCGGTTCGGCGCCAGTGCCGCGCAGCTCAAGGACCGCAACGGCCTGGACGCCCTGCACGCCGCCGAGGCCGCGGTGCTGCTGGATCTGCTGAACTCGGAGGAGCGCAGCGTCCTCACGGCCGCGGCCTCGACGGTGGAGAGTCTGACCTGCCGACGCGTGTTGGCCGAGCGCGCGTTCGTGGTGTGGCTGCGCGCCGACGCGCGGACGCTCGCGGCCCGGGCGACCGAAGGCTCCGGTCGCCCGTGGAACGACGACGTCGAAGCTCAGCTACGCACCCAGGTCGAGTACCGGTACCCGCTGCTCGAGCAGCTCGCCGATCTGACGGTCGACACCACCGACCTGGACGGCGAGCGGGTCGCTGAACAGATCGCGGAGGCCGTCAGTTCACCGGTCGTCAGTTCACCGGCAGGGGTGCCCGCAGCGGCAGGTCCTCGGCGAGGACGACCTGCGCGGCATGCAGGGTGACGGTGTTGATGACGATGGGCGCGAGCAGGTTCACCGTCGCGTCGGCAACCGAGGTGCCGGGGTTGACGATGACCAGCACCAACGCGTCCTCGGCGCAGGTCAAGCCAAGGCTCTCGGCCCAGTCGTCGCTGATCTCCGGCGCGTAGTCGGGGAAGAACGGTCCGGGTGGCATCACCAGGAACCGCACCTCGGGGTCCTCCAGTGAGCGCATCGCACACACCACCGAGGCGGGGTCGATCTCGGTGAGCACGAACGAACACAGCGCGGCGAAACCGGCGACCGGGCCGACGAACTCCAGCGCGGGCACCGTTTCCAGCTCCCCTTGTCCGACGGAGCCCTCGATCACGGCGCTCATCGGAGAAAGTCCGCAAGCGAAGGGGGCGATCACGCGCTCGGTCGCGGCGAGCGCGGCCTGCTGGGCTACCTGGGCCAAGTTGAGCTCCACGATGGTTGCGGGCAGGTCGATGTCCTCGACGTCGGACAACGAGGTCGTCAAACTGATCACCCGGTCGTCGGCGGCACTTTGCATCTGCTCAAGCCGGTTGTAGCCGGCGCCGACCTCCGCGAGCTTGCCGGAGATCCGGTTCATCGCGGTGTCGAGGTCACCCAGCCCGGTGTTCAGAGCGGCGCGGTTGCCCGAGCGCAGCGCGGTCGAGATGTCGGTCAGCACACCGAAGATGTCCGCGCCCTGTCGCGGATCTCGCCACGCATCTGCATCGCGGCGACGGTGCCGGTCGGCGAGTCCGAGGGCCGCGAGATCTGCTTGCCGCTGGAGCGCTGCTGCTGGATGCCGGCCATCCGACTCAGGTTGCCCTGCAAACCCATCAGCGTGTGCGTCGCGATCGAGCGCTGGGTGACACGTCCGATCATGGCTTACCTCCCCACCAGGGTCCGCGCGAACGTCGCCGGCGATCCGGAGCGCACCGCCGGGGTCCGCGCCCTGGTGGAGCCTCTCGCCGAAGCCTGGCGGGCCGCCGCCCTTGAGGTCTCCGTCGCGGCCGCCCCGGTCGAGCGCGCGGGCTGAGGCGGACGTGATGGCCGAACGCACTCTGCGCCTGGTCGCGCCCGAGCAGCTCGCGACCGACTGGGAGACCGCCTGGGCCGACGCGCTGATCACGCTCGAGCTCGACGTCACCCGTGCCGAGCGGCTGCTGACCGACGGAACGCCCGCGGTCGCGGTGGCGCCCCGTCCGGACTGGGTCGCCCCGGCCCTGTCCGGTCCGCTGCCCGAGCGGTTGCGCGCCCGCGCCGAGGCGATCGCCGCCCGGCAGCTGCGCCTGGCCGAGGACCTCAGCCGGGCCGTCGCCGCCGCCCGTCAGGAGCTCCGCCTCGCCGAGCGGATCCAGGCGCACGCGCTCGACCGCAGCACTCCGGCCTTCCTCGACGCCAGTTTCTAGGCGGACATCCCCGCTTCAGGGGGCTGTTGTCGGCACAGTAGGAACATGAGGAACTGGCGGATCGGGTGCGGAGCCGCGGCACTGGTGCTTGCCCTGGGGGGTTGCGCCGGCGACGAGGAGCCGGCCGCGATCGACGGCCGGGTCGACATCGTGCCTGCTGACAAGGCTGCCGATAGCACCACCGGCCGGCCCGCCGACGACGCGAAGACGGTGGCCGAGTCCGGAAAGGACGGCACCGCCACGGGCACCAAGCCGATCGCCACGACCGACCCGCGGAAGGGCAAGGACCCGACCAGCGACCAGCCGAAGGCCGGCAAGCAGGAGTGCGCGCTCGCGGTGGCCGCTTCCAATGCGTTGATCAACAAGCACGTGCTTGCGCTGTTCCCCGCCAAGGCGCTGCGCCAGGTGGAGCCGATGCACCCCGACGACACCTTCCACTGCGACCCCGCGGAGGGCCCGGACTTCGGCGGCGTCTCCGCGTTGTGGCGGAACATCACCGGCGCGCAGGCGATCGAGATTCTGGAGAAGGACGGCTGGACCCGCACCGACCCGAAGGAAGGCGAGCCGGCCTGGGCCGAGCAGGGCCTGCGGCACGGCAACGGCGAGCTGAACCTGGAGCCGGCCGAGAAGTACGTCGTCACCTTCAACACCGAGCGCGGCGGCCGGGCGATGTGGGTGGAGCTGACCCAGGACGGGATGCGCGCCGGCCTCGAGTAGCCGTCAGGCGACAGGGTCGGAGGCTGCGTCCTCCCGCGCGGCGCTGTCCCGCGCCGCCTTCTCGGCGTGCGCGGCCTGCGTCGCTTCCTTGATCTGACGCCGCGTCGTCCAGACCTGCCGCGCCACCACCACCACGACGATGGCGATCGTGATGTAGAGCGTGTAGTCCGCTACCGCGTCGACGGCGTCCACCGCGGACTGCCCGGCCCAGTAGCCCAGGCCGGCGAGCACCCCGACCCACAACAGCGCTCCGACGATGTCCAGGATCAGGAACGTCGTCAGCCGCATGCCGGCCCAGCCGGCGGCGGCATAGATCAGCACGGTCGGCACCGGTAGGTAGTAGGCGGTCAGCACCGCGAGCGCGCCGTACTTCTCGGTCCAGCGCTTGACCTTCTCCAGGCGCGCTTCGGTCTTGCGGGATTCGCCGAGGATCATGTGCAGGGCCCGCTCGCCCCACCGCGCCCCGGCCCACCAGTAGGCCCAGTCGAACATCACGGTGGCCGGCAGGCCGACGAAGATCGCGACCAGGACGTTGACCTCGCCGATCCGGGCCATCGCCCCGAGGTTGACGATGGAGGTCATCCCGCCGCGGATCGCGGCCAGCCAGACCGGGTGCTCCTGGATCATCCAGGGGATCAGCGGCATGGTGGCCAGCCCGTAGATCCCGCTGAGCATGATCACCGCGACGATCACCTTGTCGGCGGGCTGCGCCTTGCCCTCCCAGGGCAGCTTGGGACCCCCCGCGTACGCACTCATCGGCGTCAGGGTCTCACGGACACCTTGGTCCCAGCTTGTAACGGTGACATCTGCTGGGGGACCGCAGGAAAGGTCAAGGGCTAGACTATTTCGCATGGCGTTCCGGCTTGAGCACCCGTTCAGCGGGGCGATCTACACCGGGCTGGAGGACGGCCGCGTCGAGGTGGCCAAGGGCGAGCAGCGCGGGATCTTCGACTTCCGCGGCACCTGGGTGGCGGGCGAGCTGCGCACCGCCGATCCCGAGCTGTGCCGCTGGGTCGGGACGCAGGGCTACACGCCGGCCTCCCGGCACCTCGTGGGGTTCACGCAGGACCACGGCGTCGAGGCGGAGCGGCAGGGATGACCGCGCCCACCCGCTCCGAGCGCACGGACCGCTCCCCCGGCCCGAGCTACCAGGACCTGCTCGACGCGGACACCCGCGAGGTCCCGGACTTCCTCCGCACCGAGGGCGAGTCCGGCTTCGGCATCGCCGACATCCCGGCCTCCTTCTACTTCGACCGCGACCTGGTCGCGCTGGAGAAGGAGCGGATCTGGAAGACGGTGTGGCAGTTCGCCTGCCGCGAGACCGCGGTGGCCAACCCCGGCGACACTGTCGTCTACGACATTGCCGATCTCTCGATCCTGCTCGTGCGCGGCGACGACGGCGGGCTGCGCGGCTTCTACAACGCCTGTCTGCACCGGGGCCGACAACTGCGCCAGGTGGACGGTCCGGTCAGCGAACTGGCCTGCCAGTTCCACGGCTTCTGCTGGGACCTGCGGGGTGAGCTGGCCCGGGTACCGGCCCGCTGGGACTTCCCCCAGGTCACCGACGAGGCCTTCGTGCTGCCGCAGGTCCGGGTGGACACCTGGGGCGGGTTCGTCTTCGTCTGCCTCGACCCGGATCAGGTACCGCTGCGCGACTACCTCGGCCGGCTGACCGAGCTCGAGCACTGGGACATGGCCGGACGCTACGTCGAGGCGCACGTGGAGAAGCTGCTCCCCTGCAACTGGAAGGTCGCGCAGGAGGCCTTCATGGAGAGCTTCCACGTGGTGACCACGCATCCGCAGCTGCTGCGCGGGATCGGCGACGCCAACTCCCAGTACGACGCGTGGGGCTGGACGTCGCGCGCGATCACCCCGCGCGGCACCCCCAGCCCGCACCTGAGTTATGAGCCCACCGAGCAAGAGATCTTCGACGCGATGATGGGCCTCGGCCTGGACGACCCGCGCATCCTCGAACTCCCTGACGGCGCCACCGCCCGCACCGTGATCGCCGCGGCCACCCGCTCGCGGATGGCCGCTTCGCTGGGCCCGAAAGCTGACGAGCTGTCAGATTCGGAGTGCGTGGACACCTTCTTCTACACGGCGTTCCCGAACTTTCACCCCTGGGGCAGCTACAACCGCACCTGCTACCGCTTCCGCCCGAACGGCGCGGACCCGGAGACCTGCTTCATGGAGGTCCTCGTGCTCTCCCCGTTCTCCGGCGAGCGTCCGCCGGACGCACCGGTGCGCCGCCTCGGCCTGGAGCAGTCCTTCCTGGAGGCCGTCGAACTGGGTCCACTGGCCCGGGTGTTCTTCCAGGACGAGTACAACGTCGGCTTCGTGCAGAAGGGCCTGCACACCCTGGTCGAGCACAAGCCCGGCGTCAGCTTCGGCGCCTACCAGGAGACGAAGATCCGCCACTTCTACGCGCTCTACCGCGGCCTGATGGGGATCTGAGCCCCGACTCGCCCGATAGTGGAGTTGGACACCGCTGCGGAGCCACGGACCGGGGCTCAACTCCACTATCGGCGCACTCCGGGCACGGCAAGGGGCCCGGCCTCCGGGCGGGCGGGCCCGGAGGCGCTCAGATCAGCTCTTCCGCTGCGGATCGCTCGCGGAGAGTTGGTCGGTGCAGGTCGCCTTGTCGTCCACCAACTTCCAGCCCGTGTTCTGATCGTTGGTGATCATCCCGAACAGGCAGTAGGGCACGCGGGGGTTGGTGTCCTTGCCGAAGCTGCGCGGACCCGACAGGCCGCCGAGCGAGGTGAACTTCTGGCCCTTGAAGGTCCAGAGGGTGTCCAGCAACTGTTGGGTGGTCGGGTTGGTCTGCGAGAACCCGGCGGAGGCAGCGACCAGTAGCGCCCCGGCCGTCCACCCGTAGCTGGCGGATCCTCCGGAGGTCATGCCCGGGCTGTACTTCTTGACCATGGCCTGGAAGTACTTCTGGGCCGGCGTCGTGTCGCCCACCCAGGGAAACACGTTCATCGCGATGTAGGCGTTCCCCAGCCACGGCTTGCCCTGCAGGAACTGCTTGTCGTTGCCGACCGAGATCGGCGTCGTGACGACGTTCGGGTAGTAGTCGACCTGGATGCACGATCGCGCGATCCGGTGCTGGGACGCGGCATCGATCAGCAGGCCCAGCACCTCGACCCCCGCATTCTTGTGCGCGAGACATTCCTGGATGTACGACGGCGCGGTCAGGGACGCCTGGATCTCCTTGCGGAACTCCACCCCCATGCTCGGCGCCAGTTCCTTCGTTGCGAGGTTGTACTGCTCGCACGCCCGCGGCACCTCGAGGCAGTAGATCGTCCCGATGACCTTCTTCTTGAAATAGTCCCGCGTCGCCAGGTTGAACCCGTAGCCGACCGACTGCAGGGGTGATCCCTGCGGGAACATCAGCGGATTGGTGAACCAGGTGTTGCTGGTCATGTCCGATCCGATGACCGGGATGCCCGATCGCTTGATGACGGGCACGATCGCGTCGACCGTGAGGACCTGGATGTTCCCCACGAACGCCAGGATCTTCTTGCCCGAGATCATTTCCTGGACCTTGGACGCCGCCGTTGTCGGATCGCCCTGGTCGTCGTCGAGGAAGAACTTGATCTTGTGGCCGTTGAGTCCGCCGCAGGCGTTTTGCGAACTGACGAACACCTGGAGCGCCGACGCCGCCGGCGAGAACAACTCCCCCAGCACTCCGCTGAGCGTGCTCACGTTCCCGATGTTGACTTCAGACAGGGTGGCCGGTTTGCACGGCGCATTCCCCCCGAAGATGGCGGCACTCGCGGCCATCCGCTCAGCCGCCAGTCCGGTGCCGGCCGCCTGACCCGGCGTCTTCGCGGTGCCGCCCGCCTTCTTGTCCTTGCTCGCGTTACCCGACGAGCCAGCCGCTGCGCCGGCGGCCGCAGCGGTCGAGTCTGCGGGCGCGGCCGCGTCCGCGGCTGAACCAGCCGCCGGGACCCCCGCGGTGGTGTCGACAGCTCCAACGCTGTCGGCGCCGGCCTGCACGCCCGGGACGACCGCATCCTGCACGGTCGGCTGCGAATCGGCGGCGGAGTCCTCCACGCTGGAGCCGCCGCACCCGGCGACGAGCGCCAGCGCGGACATCACGGCCACCGCGATCGACGGACCTCGTCCGAAGCGGGTTCTCCTCATGCGCACCTCTCTCCCAGGGACGGCACCCGTACTGCCTCGCAAGGGCGCCGATGGTCGTGCGGACTCGCCGCACCTGCGCGGAGTCTCGCCCGCGGACCAACCCCCGACCAGGCCGGAGTTGGGAGGCTTTGTCGCTTTCTCTAGCCCACTCCTGACACTGAGTCATATTCAGTTGTCAAAAAGGTCGAGGGCCTGAGGGTCATCACCCTCAGGCCCTCGACGGGGCTGGACTGCTCAGGCGGCGTAGCCGCCGTCGACCGCGATCAGCTGGCCGCTGATGTAGGCCGCGCCCTCGGAGACCAGGTACTCGACCAGCGAGGCCACCTCCTCGGGCCGGCCCATCCGGCCGAGCGGGGTCTGGGCCAGGCAACTCTGGATGACGCTCATCGCGACCTCGTCGACCACGAACGAGCTGTGCACGATGCCGGCGTCGATGACGCCCGGCGAGATGCCGTTGAGCCGCACGTTGTCCTTGCCGCACTCACGGGCGGCCTGGCGGAGCAGGCCCGCGACGGCGTGCTTGGGGCCACCGGACATGCCGTCGTTCTCCAGCGTGCGCCCGACCGCGGTGGTCAGGAACATGACGATGCTGCCGCCGCCGGTCTCGGCCAGCGCGGCGGTGCCGGCTTTGATGACGTTGAACGATCCGAAGACGTCGGTGGCGTAGATCCGCTTGAAATCGTCCTCGCTGACGTCCTTGAGCGCACACAGCGGGATCGCCGGGCCGGTGGCCTGCACGATGTGATCGAGCTTGCCCCACTGCGCGGCGGTCTTGGCCAGGAAGTCGGTCACCGACGCGGTGTCGGTGATGTCGACCTGCGCGGCGACCGCCTGTCCGCCGGCGGCGACGAGCTCGTCGACCAGCGCGTTCGCGCGCTCGGCGTTGCCCTGGTAGCCGATGGTCAATGGCGTGCGCGGGCCGATGCGCCGGGAGACCGCGGCCCCGAGGCCACCTGCCCCGCCGAGAATTGCGATGCCGCCCATGGGTTCTCCTCCGGGTTGTGGGCCAGTTCGTAGGGGTGCGTACGGGGGGTGCAGAGGTGGGTCAGGCGCTGACGGAGACATTCGCGCCCATCTTGCGGAGCTCGGGCGCGACCTCCTTGGAGATCAGCCCCAGGCTGTCGCGGACCATGTCGAACGGCATTCCCGCGTAGGACACGGCCAGGCTCGGGCGCAGGTCACCGCTCATGTCGACGCGGCGCTGCCACTCGGTGAGGATCTGGTCCGGGGTGCCCCAGCACTGCGACTGGACGAAACCCTCGGCCGCGGCGTCGATCCCGACCTCGTTGATGGCGTCCGCGCCGGCCTGGTAGGCGGTGTAGCCCGCGGTCTCGCCCCAGTGCGAGCCGTCGAAGTCGTAGTGCGAGATGACGGTCTTGAAGTACTTGGAGAGGTACGTGCGGGCGGTGTCCTCCGCGACCTGAGCGTCCGCGTGGCAGTAGGTGAAGTCGGTCATGCCGGGCGCGCCCGGCTCCTTGTTCGGGTGCACCTTCACGAAGTGCTCGCGCCAGGCCTGGATGCCCTCGTCGTGCATCTCCCACGGCAGCTGGACGAACGACATCATCGTCGCGCCGAGGTTGGCCGCGGCGATACCGGAGTCCGGCGTCATCGCGACGGAGTAGAACCGGCGGTCGCGGAAGCCCCGCTGCGGCTTGGGCGTGATCTCGGTGCGGGACTGGGTGAAGTACTCGGTGTCCCACTCGGCGACGCCGGTCTCGAGCGCGTCCAGGATCAGCTCGGCGGCCTGGTCGAAGCGCTGGCGCGAGGTCGACATGTCGACGCCGAAGATCTCGTACTCCTTGCGGGCCAGGCCGCGCCCGAAGCCGAGGGTGAAGCGGTCGCCGAGCAGGATGTCGAGCATCGAGATCTTCTCGATGACGCGCAGCGGGTTGCCCCACCACGGCAGGATGATCGCCCCGCAGCCGATGCCGATCGTCGAGGTGCGGCCGCCGACGTAGGCCAGCCATTGCATGTTGTCCGGGCACATCGAGTAGCCCGGGTCGAAGTGGTGCTCCGGCGCCTGGATGAAGTCGAGCCCGAGGTCCTCGGCCATCACGGCCAGCTCGGTCTCCTGCCGGAACATCTCCGCGTCCGACATCCCGCCGTCGTGGGTGTTCTGAATGATGAACTGAAGGCCGACCTGCATCCGGTTCCATCCCCTCGCGCGTTCGCTGCGGACACCTCTACTGATGCCGCAGTCTTCGAGGGCCTACCCAGGTGGCGCAACCACGTCCTGTGACCGGTTGTCGACATCTCCAACGAGCTCGCCTGCGAGGTCAAGAATCTGCAGGCAGTAGCGCAGGTCCAGCAGGCTGTCGAGCCGGTGCGGGTCGATCGCCGAACAGTCCCGGACCTTGGCCATCCGGTAGCGGACCGTGTTCTCGTGCACCCCGAGGAGGCGAGCGGTGCCGCGGACCTGGCCGTCCTCGGCGAGCAACGCGCGCAGCGTGGGCAGCAGCTCGGCGTGCCCGACCCGGTCCAGCTCGAGGATCGGCCCGACCAGTTGGCGCGCGACGTCGAGCGCCTGCGCGGAGGGCACCGACGACGCGATCAGGCGGGACACCGCGAGTTCGCCGGCCAGCTCGACCTGACCGCGCCGGCCGATCCGGGCGAGCAGGTCCATCACCCGCCGGACCTCGACGGCGGCGCGCGGATAGTCGCCCAGCTCCCGGCAGACCGAGGAGATGACCACGGTCGGCGGCGCTGACCCGAACTGGGCGGGCAGCACCCGGACCACCGCGTCGCGAACCGCCCTGGCCGCCGCGATCTCCTTCTCCGCCGGCGTCGCCACCAGCAGGACGGCAGCGCCGGGGACGGCGGTGGTGAGCACGTCGGCCAGCCCGAGCTCACCGGCCAGCGCCGCCGCCAGCCCTCCCCGCTGCTCCGGGGCCGCGGCTTCAGCGATCCGGACCAGCACGTGCGGAAGGGCCAGGTCGATGCCGTGCACCTGCGCCCGGCGGGCGATGGTGCCGGGGTCACGGCCGCCGTGCAGGAGGTCACCGAGGAACTCCTGCCGGGCCTGGTCGCGGGCTGCGGACTGCCGCAGTTCGTGGAACATGGCCAGCGTCACCACCGTCGCGCCGTGCTGGGCGATCCGGGTGTCCAGGGCGCTGAACCGGCCGCCGGTCTCCAGCGTGACCAGGTAGCCGGCGGTGCGGCCCTCGATCACCATCGGGCAGATCATCCGGCGGTGCGGACAGCCCAGCGCCGGCGCCGGCGCCAGCACCACCGAGGGCCCGGTCTCCCCGCTCGCGCGCAGGGCGGCAACGAGTTCGGCCTTGCCGGTGCCGCGGGCCGCGCCCTGCAGCGCCGTGTTGTGCCGGTCCCCCCCGCGGGCGGAGGAGGTCATCAGCACCTGGTTGAGGTTGTAGACGAGCACGGGGCGGGACAGCAGGTCGGCCAGCACCCGCACGATGTCGACCAGCGTGAGCCCGGAGAGCACCGCGTCGGTGAGCCGCTCGTGCGCGGCGGTGGCCTGGGCCAGCTCGCGGCGCTGAGCCTCGATGACCGCGGCCCGCTGGGAGACCTCGGCGAGCAGGGCGGCCTGCCGCACCGAGAGCGCGGCCAGGTTGGCAAAGGTCTGGGCCAGCGAGATCTGACGGTCCGTATAGACGTGCTCGGTCTCCCGGTCGTCGAGGTAGATGATCCCGATGACCTCGGTGTCCATCACCAGCGGGACGCCGAGCATGTCCCGCACGCCCCACCGCTGCATCGTCGACTGCACCGTCCGCGGGTCGTGCTGGGCGTCGGTGATCAGCACCGGGGCGCGGGTGGCGACGATCTCCTCGGTGAACCGGTCGGAGCCGGAGACCAGCAGCTTCACCCCGGCGTCGATGTCGTCGAGCACGTAGTACCCGACCCGGCCCTGGAACTCCCCCGGACCGGTGCCCAGGTAGACCGAGCACCGCCGGACCCCGATGAGCTCGCACAGCCGGCGGCCGACGGTGCGCAGCAGGGTGTCCAGGGACTCCGGGGAGTTCACGGCCGTGGCGTCCCGCGCGATGTCGGTGAACGCTTCAAGCACCTGGGACTCCACGGGCGCAGCCTCGCATCCGTTGGAGAAGTCAACAAGAGGTGCCGATGGAGGGGTGACAGACCGGCCCGTACGCAAGGCAGGCTGGCCCGCGACGTCGGTCTCAACCCGGAGAAAGAGGCACCACGTGGACGTAGGCATGTTCCAGACCCCGTTCATGCGACCCGACCGGACGCCCCGCCAGGTCTTCGACTGGGCGGTCGCGCAGGCCGTCACCGCCGACCAGGCCGGGTTCAGCGAGTACTGGATCGGCGAGCACGCGACGCTGCAGTGGGAGAGCATCCCCAGCCCCGAGCTGGTCATCGCGGCGGCCGCGGCGCAGACCACCCAGATCAAGCTCGGGCCGCTCGCGCACCTGCTGCCCTACCACCACCCGGCGACGCTGGCGGTGCAGACCGCGTGGCTGGCCCACATCTGCGGTGGCCGCTACCAGCTCGGCATCGCCGCGGGGGCCTACCCGACCGACGCGGCGCTGCGCGGCATCACCGACATGAGCGTCAACCACAAGATGCTCTTCGAGGCGATCGAGATCATCGAGGCGGTCTGGGCCGGCAAGGAGTACCAGGCCGAGGGCCAGTTCTGGAACCACGGGTTCCCGCACGAGGACCCGACCCACCCGGTCCGCGACATCCGCCCGCCCGGCGGCCGGATCCAGATGGCGATGACGGGCCTGAGCCCGAACTCCCCCTCGATCGGCTTCGCCGGCGCGCGCGGGTACATCCCGGTCTCGATCTACTCCGGCAACCAGTTCGTGAAGAACCACTGGGACGTCTACGAGGCGGCCGCGACCGCGAACGGTCACCCGGCCGACCGCGCGATCCACCGCGTGGTTCGCGACGTCGTGGTCGCCGACACCGACGCCGAGGCCAAGAAGTTCGCCATCGAGGGCGGGCTGGGCGCGGCGTGGGAGCAGTACCTGGCCCCGACCTACAAGCGCTTCGGGGTGATGGAGGGCCTGCTGGCCGACCCGTCGCACAACGTCGAGGACGTCGACGCGGCCTACCTCGCCGACCATGTCTGGATCACCGGCTCCCCGGAGACCGTGACGCAGAAGCTGCAGGACTGGCAGGGCGAGACCGGCGGCTTCGGCCAGTTGCTGGTCTACAGCTACGACTACATCGACGGCTCGAAGCAGTGGGACGAGTCCATGCGTCGGCTGGCGCAGGAGGTGGCCCCGAAGATCACACTCCCGGCCTGACGTCCCGTCACTTTAACGTCGAGCACCGTTGCGTCCGAACGCCCGTGAGCTATAGCCCACGGG
>NZ_JACDFE010000162.1 GCF_013815995.1 Sporichthya sp. | reverse complement strand
CCCGCGGCATGCTCTTCTACCGCCTGCTCCAGCAGGCCGTCGCCACCGATCCACACCCGCTGAACGAACTGATCGTCAGATAACAGTCCCGATAAGGATCACTGCACTCAAGCAGATATGCAGAACACATGTTCGATAAAGTCCGGTTCCGGCGTACCCCGCGTCGGGTAACGCTCGGCGAACGCCGGACGTCGGGTTGTCCAAATCCGCGCCGGGTCTCTTGGTGCCGCGGGCGCGAGCCGGAGATGATTCGGATCAGTCCCGCAGCGGGCGTGCCCTCGACGTGAGCGCATGTCAGGGATGGAACGCTCGGGCGGCTTATGCACGGCGCCCCTGGCCCGCGCTCATCCAAAGGCGGTCACCGGTGCGACGTGAGCGCGCGCGTCAATCCACTGCCGGATGGCGACGTGGCGCCACGGCCGGCGTCCTCGCCGTGGTGAGCGTGGCTGCCACGGGCGCGGTTCTGCTGGGGCCGGTGGGCGCATTCGCCGCTGACGCCGCCGCGGGCGAGACGGTCGTGTTCGCCGGCGACCGCGACGGTGACTACGAGATCTTCTCGATCAACCCGGACGGGAGCGGTCTGCAGCAGCTGACGCGCAACGCCGACCTCGACAAGGCGCCGGTGATCTCCCCGGACGGGCATCGGATCGCCTTCGCGCGCTACGTCGAGTCCGCCGGCGCCTCGGCAATCTTCGTGATGAACGCGGACGGGACCGGGGAGCGGCGACTGACCGACTATCCGGGAGGGGACGGCTTTCCCGCATTCTCGCCGGACGGCACAAAGATCGCGTTCGCCCGTGGCCGACCCCTCGGCGACGACATCCTCGTCATGGACGCCAACGGCGACAACCTCGTCGCGCTGACCGACGATGACGCCTCGGACCGTGAGCCCAGCTTCTCGCCCGACGGCACGAGGATTGTGTTCAGCAGCGCCTCCCGGGCCGATGACGTGGGCGGCAACGGTGACGTGTATGTGATGGACGCAATCGACGGCGGCCACCTCACCAACCTCAGCAGCAGCGCTGGCGGAGACAGGAACCCGTCCTTTTCGCCGGATGGCGCCAAGATCGTCTTCTCGAGCGGCCGTTCCGGCGACGACGACGTGTTCACGATGAACGCTGACGGCAGCAACCCGGTCGCGGTATCGCCTCGGCCTGGCACAGACCATTCGCCGCGCTTCTCACCGGACGGCTCCAGGATCGTGTTCGAGGGTTGGGGCCAGACCAATACCGGAAACCGGCTGTACACCATGGCTGCTGACGGCAGCGGCCAAGCCCTGGTGACGTCCGGGCCCAGCGACGTCACGCCGTTCTGGGGTGTCGGTCCGCAGCCTGGCCCGGCGCCGTTGCGGAGTCCCGCCCCGACGCCGATCCCGCGCCCCAACGGGGGCATCGCGTTCGAGGCTGTCGCACCGGATTCGACCCTCGGGCCGCCGGCAGGGGTGGACCAACCCGCGTGGGGCGCGTACGCCGCGCCCGTCCCGACACCGACCCCCGCGCCGGGCGACGCCGCCGCGACCGTCACGCTCACCGTCCTCGACCAGGGCCAGGGCGACGGCGGGTTCGCCATCTCCACACCGGCCGGGGCAACCGTCGACATGGGCACCCCGATCACCGGTAGCTCGGGTGGCGTCAACTTCCTCGACTACAACGTCGCGACGATCCCGAACGTGACCGTCACCGACACCCGCCCTGGCCTGCTGGCCTGGTCGGTCGTCGCCCAACTCTCGAACTTCGACCCGGGCCTGATCTTCGCCCGCTGGATGGGTTGGACCCCGGCCGTGGTCGGCACCGCCAACATGGGTGCCGTGGCCGGTCCCTTGGTTCCCTCCGGCTACCCGGGGACCGACTCCGGTCTGCACTCCGGTCGCGTGATGGCCACCGTGCCTGACGGCCACGGCGACGACCCCGGGACCACCGCGACCCTGACCGCTGCGCTCAACCTTCGGGTGCCGACCTCGGTTCCCGCAGGTGACTACACCGCAGTGATGACGCTGACGGTGCTCAGCTAACCAAGCCTCCATGCTGGGCACGACGCGTCCGCAAAGCCTGGATAAGGCCGAGGGTCGAGATGATGGCCCACACACCCTCGAGCAGCGTGAAGCCCAGGTCGTGGTTGAGCCCTGCCACCACGGCGAGGATCCCGGTCCCGACCGCATTCAGCAGCAGGAAGAGCGCGGAGTTCGAGGGCAGCCCCATCCGCTGGTTCGCCACGAACGCGGAGAGCACGATCAGTGCGCCGACCATCTGGATTACCTGGCCCATGGGCGGAACCCTAGATCGCCGGGCGAGAGCAGAGCCGCGCGCTGTGGTGCACCGGCGCGCAACCCAGGTTCCGGCCGAAGCTCAGCAGCATGCGGTCTTGACGGCACCGCCCACGGCGGGCGCGCAGCCCAACAGGTCGCCGACGAACGCCCGGGTCTGACGTCCGGCGCCCTCGTTCACGCCCAGGCCGATCTCGATCGCCTCAGCGATGTCCGCCTCCGAGACCTCGGCAGCGCGGGCCGCACCGAGGTGGTGCTCCAGGCAGGGTCGACAGTTCGCCGCGGCGGACGCCCCCAGGGCGACCAGCTTCTGCTCGTGTGCGTTCACGCGCATCCTTCGGTTGGGCGACTTCTGGGAGGTCGGTGGCGACGAGCGCTAGGGCGTCGGGCCAGGTGCGATCTCGTTGAGGAGCCAGCGGACTCGCGCGTCGATGTCGTCGCGAATGGCACGGACCTCTGCCAGCGGACGCCCCGCGGGGTCGGCGAGGTCCCAGTCGAGGTAGCGCTTGCCAGGGTAAACCGGGCAGGCGTCCCCGCATCCCATCGTGATCACGACGTCGGCGGCCTGCACGACGTCGTCGGTCAGGGGCTTGGGGTAGGCGGGTGCCTCTCCGTCGCTCAGCTCCAGCCCGATCTCCGTGATGGCCGCCACGACCACGGGTTCGAGTTCGCCCGCGGGCAGCGAGCCCGCCGAGCGGACGTGGACCCGGCCGCCACCGTGATGGCGCAGCAGCGCAGCGGCCATCTGGGAACGACCGGCGTTGTGGACGCAGACGAACAAGACCTCCGGCACGCGTTTGGTGATCGCCCCCTTGGCCTGGGCGAGTGCGGTCAGCCGGTCCGTTGCGAAGTGCTCGGCGAGGATCGGCACGTAGGTGCGGATCTTCGCCGTCCGCAGCAGCGTGGTGTAGGACTCGAAGACGTACCGTTCGACAGTCTCGGCGGCGAACACGCCGGCGAAGCGTTTGGCCAGCTGATCGGCGATGCGAAGCAGCAGCCCCTCGGTGTTGGGGTCCGCGAGGTTGTGCGTGGTCGGTGCCATCAAAGCCTCCTGGCCGTCACGGCTTCAGATTGGGGAGCGGGATCTTCGCGGGTTCGTGGTGCGGGACAACGACGTTCTCCGCACCGCGCCCGGGGTCTCGTCGAGCAGCAGTGCCAGCGCCGCCAGAGCCCCGGCCGGCACCCGGTAGTACACCCAGCTGGCGCGGCGCTCGGAGGTCAGTAGCCCGGCTTCCCGCAGGACTTTGAGGTGGTGGCTGATCGTTGGCTGGGAGACGTCGAACTCCCCGGTCAGATCGCACACGCACGCCTCGCCGCCGGCGTGCGAGGCGATCAGCGAGAGCAGTCGGAGTCGCACGGGGTCACCGAGTGCCTTGAACGACCCGGCCAGGCCTTCGGCCTGATCGGGCGTGAGGGGCTCGCGGACCATGGGTGAGCAGCAGCCCAGCGGCGTCAGCTCCACGGGAGCCCCCCATCGATCGGCATCGACATCGACCAGCGTCCATATTGACAATCTTCGATGGCTCGCGCAAGCTCGGTGCATAGATGATTATCTATGCCGGGCCGCTCCGGTCATGACGAAAGGACGCCGCAATGCCCCGAATCCAGCTCGCCCTACGGGTCGCCGACCTGGAGGGCTCGATCGCCTTCTACACCAAACTCTTCGGGACCGAACCGGCCAAGCGCCGCCCTGGCTACGCCAATTTCGCCGTCGTCGAGCCGCCGCTGAAGCTTGTCCTGATCGAAGGCGAGCCGGACCAGGCGACCGTCATGGACCATCTCGGGATCGAGGTCGAGACCAGCGAGGCGGTCGCTGCAGCGACCTCGCGGTTGTCCGGCCAGGGCCTCCCCACGTTGGAGGAGGCGGATACAGCCTGCTGCTACGCACTGCAGGACAAGGTGTGGGTGCACGGCCCGGGTGGGGAACCGTGGGAGGTCTACACGGTCAAGGGCGATGCCCCCGCGCTCGCCAAGTCCGAGGACAGCGGCTGCTGTGTTCCCGAGTCAGCCCACGGCGTCCCCGGGGCGCAGGCGACGGTCGCATCGACCTCGGCGTGCTGCTGACGCCGCCGCGCGCCGACGCGCTGAACCCGGTGGACGACTGGTGTTGGATCGGCGGATGCAGATTCCGGCCGCGATCCTGTGGGAGCCGAACACGAGGTGGAGCGTCGAGGAGATCACCCTCGACCCGCCGCGCGAGGGCGAGGTGCTGATCAAGCTCGCCGCCAGCGGCCTGTGTCATTCCGATGAGCACCTGGTCACCGGCGACCTCGCGCCCGACCCGGGGTGGGCGACCGCGCAGGGCATGGAGCGCTACCCGGTGATCGGCGGCCACGAGGGCGCCGGTGAGATCGTCGAGGTCGGTCCGGGTGTCACGCGGGTCCGTCCCGGTGACCACGTGGCGCTGTCGTTCCTGCCCAGTTGCGGGCGGTGCCCGAGTTGCGTGGTCGGACGCCAGCAGCTCTGCGACCGCGGCATGTACCTGCAGGGCGGCCGCCAGCTGCTGGACCGCACCAGCCGCCATCACGCCCGCGGCCGCGACCTCGGCCTGATGTGCCTGCTCGGCACCTTCGCGCCGTACACGGTGGTGAACGAGGACAGTTGCGTCGTGATCGAGGACGACCACCCCCTGGAGCTCGCCGCGTTGGTCGGCTGCGGGGTCACCACCGGGTGGGGGTCGGCGGTGTACGCGGCCGCCGTCCGGGCGGGGGAGACCGTGGTCGTGGTCGGTGTCGGCGGGGTCGGAATGAGCGCGGTGCAGGGCGCCGCGTTCGCCGGTGCCCGGCACGTGGTCGCGGTCGACCCTCTTGCGTGGAAGACCGATCTCGCCCTCAAGCTCGGCGCGACCCACACCGCCATGTCGATGGCCGAGGCACTGCCGCTGGTCACCGAGCTCACCCGCGGCCGGCGCGCCGACAAGGCGATCCTGACTGTCGGCCTTGCGCTCGGCACCCACATCGCCGAGCTGATGGCGTTGGTAGCGAAGGCCGGGCGGGCCGTGGTCACCGCCGCGGGCCGGGCCACCGACCTGGACGTCAAGCTCAACCTCGTCGACCTGACCATGCAGCGCAAGGAACTTGTCGGCTGCCTGTTCGGCAACGCCAACGCCCGGGTCGACATCCCGCGGCTGCTCGCGCTGCACCGCGAGGGGCGACTCAAGCTCGACGAGCTGGTCACCGCCACGTACTCCCTGGATCAGGTCAACGAGGGTTACGACGATTTGCGCGAGGGCCGCAATCTCCGCGGCCTGATTCGCTTCTGACGGTCAATCAGACGTGCACCGGGAAGCTGCGTAAGCCTCGGGAGAGCAGGACCGGGTGCCAGGCGAGTTCGGTGTCCACCGGGCGGAGGCCGGGCAATCGCTCCAGCGCGCGGGGGATGGCGACCGCGGCCTCCAGCCGGGCCAGCGGTGCGCCCAGGCAGTAGTGCAGACCCAGGCCGAAGCCGAGTTGGCGCTCGCCGTGCCGGGTGATGTCGAGGCGGTCCGGGTCGGTGAACACCTCAGGGTCGCGGTTCGCCGAGGCCGGGCAGAGGAACACCCGGTCGCTGCGGCGCAAGGTGCGACCGCGCAGCTCGACGTCCGCGGCCATGACCCGGGC
Source organism: Sporichthya sp. (assembly GCF_013815995.1). Taxonomy (GTDB): domain Bacteria; phylum Actinomycetota; class Actinomycetes; order Sporichthyales; family Sporichthyaceae; genus Sporichthya. Next base: position 4,957 of record NZ_JACDFE010000162.1, on the reverse strand, counting down.
CACGGTCTTGGCCGGACCGTCGTAGCGGAGCAGTTCGTCGACCGCGGACTCGGCCAAGGCCGGGTCCGCCTCCAACAACGCCCGCTGGTCCGGGTTGCGCACCAGGGCGAGCAGCCCGGTACCGATCAGGCTGGTGGTGGTCTCGTGCCCGGCGAACAGCAGCAGCACGCCGGTGGAGACAACCTCGTCGGGGGACAGCGCGTCGTCGTCGTCCCGGGCCGCGATCAGCGCCGAGATCAGGTCCTCCGCGGGCTCGCGCTCGTGTCGGCGGACCAGCTCCGAGAGGTAGGCGGCCAGCTCGCCCAAGCCGGCCGCGCCGGCCGCGTAGCGCTGGGGGTTGCCCAGGCTGCCGAACACCAGGCCGGTGATCTGATCGGACCAGTCCTTGAACCGCGGGTGGTCCTCGCGCGGAACGCCCAGCATCTCCGCTATCACCGAGGCGGTCAGCGGGTAGGCGTAGTCACCGACGAGGTCGACGGCGCCGCCGCGGGCCAGGGCCGCGTCCAGGAGTTCGTCGGCGAGCTCGAGCACCCGCGGCCGGATCGCGCTGACGGCGCGGGGTGTGAAGGCGCGGTTGAGCAGGCGCCGCAGCCGGGTGTGGTCAGGCGGGTCCTTGAAGACCATCCAGTCCTCGAGCACCCCGAACGCCGCCTGCACGCCCGGGTCGGCCGCTTCAAGCTTGGCCCGGCGGTAGGGGGCGATCCGGTCGGAGGAGAACCGGTCGTCGCGCAGCGCCGCCGACACGTCGTCGAAGCGCATCACGAACCAGGAGCGATACCGCTCGCTCCAGTGCACCGGGTCGCGCTCGCGCAGCGCCGCCATCAGCGGATACGGATCGATCACCGCCTCGGGGGAGAGCAGGTCGGCGTCGGCCAGGTCCAGAGGCGGGTCCATCTGAGGGACCGTCATGGACGTTCCAGCACGGTGACGACGCAGGCGTTGCCGTCCAGCACGGACACGCCGCCGCCCATCGTCTCCACCAGCCCGAGCCGGGCGTCCTCGACCTGGCGACCGCCGGCCTGGCCGCGCAGTTGCCACACGATCTCGGCGACCTGGGCCAGTCCGGTCGCGCCGAGTGGGTGCCCGCGGGAGAGCAGCCCACCGGAGGGGTTCACCGGCTGGGCGCCACCGAGCGCGGTCACCCCGGTCGCGGCGGCCTTCCCGCCCTCGCCCGGAGCGGCGATGCCGAGTGCCTCGGTGGTGACGATCTCGCCGATGGTGAACGCGTCGTGGACCTCGACCACGTCGATGTCGCCCGGGTCGTCCAGGCCGGCGGCGGCGTAGGCATCCGCGGCGGTGTCGCGGACCAGGTCGTGGCCCCAGACGTGTCCGGACCGGTGGTTCCAGGCCTCACCGCTGCGGAACGCGACCCCGCGCACCCGGATCTCCCGGCCGCTTCCGGTGGAAGGGGCAAGCACCGCCGCCGCGGCGCCGTCCGAGGTCGGGCAGCACTGCAGCAGGGTGAGCGGGTCGGCGATCATCCGCGAGGCGAGGACCTCCTCGACGGTGTACTTCCCGGCGTACTGCGCGCGCGGGTTGTGCAGGGCGTGCGCGTGGTTCTTCACCGACACCGCGGCCAACTGATCCAGCGTCACCATGCCCAGGTGCAGGTAGCGGGCGGCGGCCATCGCATACAGCGCGGGCATGGCCAGGCCGGAGCGGCCCTCCGGGTCGGTCGGCTCCGGGGTGATCGCGCCGTCGAAGGCGGTACTCATCTGTTCGATGCCGAGAGCGAGCACTCGCCCGTACCGGCCGCTCTGCACTGCCTCGTGCGCCTCGGCGAACGCGACCGTCCCGCTGGCGCACGCGGTCTCGACCGTGATGACCGGGATTCCGGTGATGCCCAGGGCGCGCAGTACTCGCGGCCCGCACCCGGCGGGACCGAACACGGTGCCGACCCAGACCGCGTCCACCCGGTCGGTGCCGGCGTCGGCGAACGCTTCTGACACTGCGGCCGCGGCCAGGCCGACCAGGTCCTGGTCCGGCTGGCGCCCGAAGTGCGAGGTGCCGACGCCGTGGACGCTGACCGCACTCACGTCAGCACCTCGACCCGGAGGTCGCCGTCGGGCGAGGACTCCAGCAGGCGGACCCGGCCACCGATCGAAGGTGCCTCGTCCCCATGGGCCAGCACCCGGGGGCCGTCGTCGAGGTCGACGTAGACCAGCGCGTAGGGCGGGGTGCGGCCGGGAATCGGGATGCGGACCACCGTCGCGCTCCATACCGTGCCCTCAGGCCCGAACTCGGCGGGCGTGACCTCGCCGGCGCAGTTCGGACAGCGCGGCCAGGCGAAGGCCGCGACCTCCCCGCAGGCCGCGCAGCGCAGGCCGGCCACGCGGGGTGTCCCGTCGTCGCCGACATGGACGCGAGGCCGGGACTCAGGAGGCATCCAGCCAGGTAACCAGCCCGGGGGAGCACAGGCCAGTCGCAGTTACTACGCCTTGACAGTCGCCGCCGCGCCCGCCAGGTTCGCGGGATGGGCGCCTCAGGTCCGCGGTCGGTGAGCACGGATGAGCGCGGCTTCCCGCGCTACTGGGACGAGGAGCGCGAAACCCTCGACCCTGGGAAGCGCGAGGGGCTGATCCTGGAGCGGATCCAGCACCAGCTGGCCTACGTCTACGCCGAGCTGCCGTTCTACCGGCGGCACTACGACGCGCACGGCTTCCACCCGGCGCAGGTCCGCTCGGTCGAGGACTTCACCACCAAGGTCCCGGTGATCACCAAGAAGATGCTGATCGCCGACCAGGCCGAGTACCCGCCCTACGGCAGCTACGCGCGCGACCTCAAGGCCGGCGAGATCGCCCGCATCCACGGCTCGTCCGGCACCTCGGGAACGCCGACGATGTACGCGGTCTCCAAGGCGGACTGGGACCGGGCCGGCGACGTGCACGCGATGGCGCAGTGGTGCGCGGGAATCCGGCCCGACGACATCGTGCAGGTGGGCTTCCCGTTCGGGCTGTTCTTCGGCGGCTGGGGCGTGGTCCAGGGGGCCGAGCGGATCGGCGCGACGCTGTTCCCGCTCGCCATCACCGAGTCCGAGCGCCACCTCGAGCTGATGGCCCGGCTGGGTTCGACGGTGTTCAGCGCGACCCCGTCGTACTGCATCCACCTGCTCTCGGTCGCGGAGAAGCTGGGCATCGACCTGCCGGGCAACACGGTGCGCCGGCTGCTGGTCGGCGGCGAGCCCGGCGGGGCTCTGCCGAACACGCGCAAGGTCATCGAGGAGGGCTGGGGCGCCACCGCCGCGGACTGCGGATCGACCTCGGAGATGTACCCGTTCCAGACCAGCGTCGCCTGCACCGAGGGCACCGGCACGCACCTCTACATCGACGAGGTCTTCACCGAAGTCGTCGAGGCCGACGACCTGAACGCCCCGGTGCCGGCCCGGGCGCGGGGTGCGGTGGTCTACACGCACCTGTGGCGGGACTCCCAGCCGATGATTCGGTTCGCTCCCGGGGACGAGACCTATCTGGACACCGAGACCTGCCGGTGCGGGCGCACGTACCCGCGGATGCCCGAGGGCGTGCTCGGGCGCCTGGACGACATGCTCGTCATCCGCGGCGCCAACGTGTTCCCGAGCGCGGTGGAGACCGCCCTGCGCTCGGTGCCCGAGCTGGGCCCGGAGTTCCGGATCCTGGTCCGCCGTGTCGGGGCGATGGACGAGATGACGGTGCAGACCGAACTCGGACCGGCCGCGGCGCCGGGCTCGGAGAGCGAGGCGGCCCGGAGGGCGGAGGACGCCCTGAAGCGGGTCCTGCAGATCCGGGTCCCGGTCGAGCTGCTCGCGCCGGGCACCATCCCGGAGACCACCTTCAAAGCCCGCCGGGTCGTCGACGAGCGGCCGAAGTCCTGAGCGATCCCGTCCGGCTGGACGGGTGTGACGAATGCCGGTTGTGAGCTGGCCGCAAACCGGTTCGCACGTGCTCGACCGGACCGGAGAATGGTGCAATGAGTCTCTCGGATCGCGACCGCCGGCTGCTGGCCGAAATGGCCCGGCGGCTCGAGGAGCAGGACCCGGAGCTCGTCTCGGCGTTGCGGGGTCCGGCTGAGCCGGCGACTCCGCGGGAGCTCTGGCCGCGGCGAGTGCTCGCGCGGTGGCAGGAACGGTTCCGGGAGTCCGAGCGTGCGCCTATCCGGACGGCCGTGGCCGCGGGTGCGTTCTTCGTCGCGGGACTGATGCTGGTGGGCGACTTCTCCGGTGAGTCGGCACCGACCCCCGGCGCCAGGTCCGAGATGCCGGTGTTCGCCGAGCAGCAGCTGGATCGATAACGGCATGCTTTTGCACGGCGAAGGCCCTGACCATTGGTACAGGTCAGGGCCGCTTCTTCGTATGCGCGCGGCCAGCGAACGTCGGGGCCGCGGTGCCCCACCAGCCGTTGTCGTACCCGACGGGCAGGCTGCGTCGAAGGACGGCGAGCTGACCGACCCCTCCGTTCAGCGGAGGACGGCCATGCCGTGGTCCATCTTATATCTTCTTATATATGGGCCGATCTATAAAGAGGTCTCAAGCTGTGCTGCCCAGCCCTTACAGCCCCGGCGCCGGGACGATGCCGCCCTTTCTCGCCGGCCGCGACGGCGTCCTGCGTGATGTCGAGGACCTGCTGACGCGGGCAGAGCACTTCCGCCGTGGGAGCGGCCCGCTGGTGTGGACCGGCGTGCGTGGCGTCGGCAAGACCGTGACCCTGGTCGAGGCACGAACCCGCGCGGGGCGCCTGGGGTTCCTCGCCGCGCACGTCACCGCCGACCGCAGCGGAGACCTGCCGCACCGGTTGGCCGCAGCCATCGGCGGCGCCTTGGCCAACGCCGACATCAACCGGGCCGGTCGACGCTGGGTCTGCATATCTGCTTGAGTGCAGTGATCCTTATCGGGACTGGTATCTGACGATCAGTTCGTTCAGCGGGTGTGGATCGGTGGCGACGGCCTGCTGGAGCAGGCGGTAGAAGAGCATGCCGCGGGCAC
>NZ_JACDFE010000330.1 GCF_013815995.1 Sporichthya sp. | reverse complement strand
GGGCCGGTGGGCTGGCCGCCGTGCCGCACGGCGGCGAACTCGGCGGACCGGCGGAGGTGCGGGACTGCCTGCGGGCGCTGCGGGCGCACCGGATCGGACATGGGGTGCGGGCGGTCGAGGACGAGTCGCTGCTGGAGGAACTGGCCGCCGCGCGGGTCACCCTCGAGGTCTGCCCCGCCTCCAACGTCGCGCTCGGGGTGGCTTCCGAGGCCGCCGCGGTGCCGATGCGGACCCTGCTCGCCGCTGACGTCCCGATCGCCCTCGGCGCTGACGATCCGCTGCTGTTCGGGTCCCGCCTGGTCGACCAGTACGTCATCGCGCGCGACGTGCACGGGTGCACCGACTCCGAGCTGGCCGACCTGGCCCGGCACTCGGTCGAGGGGTCGATGGCGCCGGAGGACGTGAAGTACCGCCTCCGCGGCCGGATCGCCGCCTGGCTGGCCGAAGACCCGCGGCCTGTGGAGAACTAACCAGAAAGCGTGACACGCCTACTGGTTCAGAGAGTGTGGCCGACCAGCACGGGCTCGTGGTGCAGTTCGATACCGAACCGGCCGACGACGCCGGCCCGGACGGCGCGGGCCAGGGTGAGCAGGTCGGCCGCGGAGGCGGTGCCCCGGTTGGTCAGGGCGAGGGTGTGCTTGGTCGACAGCGTGGCGCGGCCGCCGGTGAGGTCGGCACCGAAGCCCTTGCCGAAGCCGGCGTGCTCGATCAGCCAGGCCGCGGAGGTCTTCAGCAGGCCCTCGCCCGCCAGGTAGCGGGGGGCGTCGTCCGGGAGCGCCGCCGCGGCGACGGCGTTGCTCAGGATCGGGTTGGTGAAGAACGACCCGGCGCTCCAGGTGTCGTGATCGGCCGGGTCCAGCACCATGCCCTTGGACCGGCGGAGCCCGAGGACCGCCTCGCGAACCGCCGCGACCGGCGCGGAGCCGCCGACGTCGACGCCGAGAGTGCGGGCGAGTTCGGCGTAGCGCACCGGCGCACCCTGTCCGCCCACCGTGAGGTGGAACTCCACGGCCGTGACGACGTACCGCGAGGTCCGCTTGAACAGGCTGTTCCGGTAGGCGAAGCCGCAGTCGGCGGGCGCGAAGCGGCGCTCGGCGCCGGTCTCGCGGTCCCAGGTGCGCACGGCGGTGATGACGTCGGCGACCTCCTGGCCGTAGGCGCCCACGTTCTGGATCGGCGTCGCCCCGACGCTGCCGGGGATGCCGGACAGGGCCTCGATGCCGGCCCAGCCCTCGGCGACGGTGTGCGCGACGAGCTCGTCCCAGGCGGCGCCGGCCTCGACGATGAGGTGCACCTCGTCGTCGTCGGCCTCGCCGATGACCGTGAGGCCGTCGCCGACCATGCGGGCCACCGTGCCGTCGAATCCGTCGTCGGAGACCAGCAGGTTCGACCCGCCGCCGAGCACCAGAACGGGCTGGTCGCCCGCCTCGGCCAGCACGGCGGCGAGCTCGTCGACCGACGCGATGTCGACCAGGCGGCGCACCGGTCCGCCCACGCGGAAGGTGGTCAGCTCCGCGAAGCGGACGCCGGTCGAAGCGGTGGTCATCGGCGCGGGGACATGCTCAGGGCAACCGCACGATGGCGATCGCCTTGGCGAGCACGGTGGCGCCGTCGTAGGTGGCCTTGATGGTCACCTTGACGAGGTTGTCCTCGAGCTTGTCGGTGACCTCGGCGCTGACCTCGACGGTGCTACCGCCGCCGGACCCGTCCAGCGCGCTGTCGTCGGGCACGGGGACCGGGCGGGTGAATCGCACGCCGTACTCGGTGACGGCCCCGGGGTCGCCGGCCCAGTCGGTGACGACCCGAGCGACCGTGCCCATCGTCAGCATCCCGTGCGCGAGCACGTTCGGCAGTCCGACCTCGGCCGCGATCCGGTCGTTCCAGTGGATGACGTTGAAGTCGCCCGAGGCGCCGGCGTAGCGAACCAGGTCGCCGCGGCGGAAGGTGAAGGTCTGCGACGGCAGCGCGGTGCCCTTCTCGACTCCCGCCCAGGTCGGCGCGCTCACTCGGCGCCCCGATGCACCAACGTGCACACCGAGGTGACCACGTGCTCGCCTTCCTCGGTGGCCGAGACGCACTCGACCGTGAGCACGTCGTTGCCGGCCAGCGCCTTCACACCGGTCACCTCGACGGTGGTGAGCAGGCGGTCACCGGGACGCAGCGGCCGGGCGTAGCGGAAGGTCTGGTCACCGTGGACGACCCGGGCCAGGTCGATGCCGAGGTCACGCAGGACGGCCATCGCGGCGTCCAGGGCGAAGACGATCGGGAAGGTCAGCGGGGCCAGCACGTCGGGATACCCGAGCGCCTTGGCGGCCTCGGGATCGCGGTACGCGGGATGGTCGTCGCCGAGGGCGTCGGCGAACTCCCGGATCTTCTCCCGGCCCACCTCGTACGGGCGGCTGGGCGGATACGTGCGACCGAGGAGCGAGGGATCGACGGGCATGTCGCGAGGGCGCGCGGCGAAGCGGTTAGCGGGTCTCGCGGTGCACGGTGTGCTTGCGCTCGCGCGGGCAGTACTTCTTCATCTCGAGCCGGTCGGGGTCGTTCCGCCGGTTCTTCTTGGTGATGTAGTTGCGCTCCTTGCAGTCGGTGCACGCAAGGATGATCTTCGGGCGGATGTCCTGCGACTTGCTGGCCACGGTCCTGTCCTTCTCTAACTCGCAACTACATGTCCGGTGCTCCGGCTGCGCCGTTCGACGTACTCAATCGGCTCGGCATTCGAAGCGCGCTTCGCCTGGACTTCGTTCTTATTCGGCTCGGCGAGCGAAGCGAGCTTCGCCTGCACTCGCCTCAATCGCACGTAGCGGTGACCGGACTTGAACCGGTGACACAGCGATTATGAGCCGCTTGCTCTACCAACTGAGCTACACCGCCGCTGCTGCCGGTAAACCGCCAGCTCAGAGCCCCTTTACGGAATCGAACCGTAGACCTTCTCCTTACCATGGAGACGCTCTGCCGACTGAGCTAAAGGGGCGAGGCCCGGAAAGGCTACACGCTCCGGGGGCCGGTCCTGCAATCCGGTTCGCGCGCCACCGCCACGCTCCTGCGGAGGCCTACTCCGAGCGGGTTGATCTTCCCCACGGCACCCCCGGGCACGCCTCACGATTCGCCCAAACCGGCGACGCCCACCCGCCTCCAGGTGTTGGCATGGGGTCCGTGACCGCGCAACTCGATCTCGCGGCACCGGCCCCTGCGACCACAGCCGGCCCGGGGCGTCGGCGCACCCGGGCACATCTGGACAACGGCGGCCCGATCGCGGCGCCCGCCGTGGTCTGTGCCGTGACCGACCTGGCCGTCGAGCTGGGCCTGGGCGGCTTCGTCCGCACCGACCCGCACGGGGTCACCGTCGAGGTCGAGGGCCGGGCCGCCGTCGTCGCGGCCTTCCTGGCCCGGATCTCCGCCGGCCCGTTCGGGGCCTTCTGGAC
>NZ_JACDFE010000161.1 GCF_013815995.1 Sporichthya sp. | reverse complement strand
CGGGTCCGGAACATGGGCACGGTCGGACCGCACGAAGTGCGGGTCCGGAACATGGGCACGGTCGGACCGCACGAAGTGCGGGTCCGGAACATGGGCACGGTCGGACCGCACGAAGTGCGGGTCCGGAACATGGGCACGGTCGGACCGCACGAAGTGCGGGTCCGGAGCATGGGCACGGTCGGACCGCACGCGACGCCAGGGCGGGGTCCTGATGTGCCGTCACTTCGCGTACCTCGGACCGCCGGCAGCGTTGCACGATCTGGTCTTCGCTCCCCCGGTCGGACTCGAGCGGCAGTCCTACGCGCCCCGGCGGCAGAAGTACGGCCTGCTCAACGCCGACGGCTTCGGCTTCGGCTGGTACGTGGCCGGAAGCGCGGAACCGGTCCGCTACCGCCGAGCGGTCCCGCTGTGGGGCGAGGAGAACATTCGTGCCCTCGCCCGGGTCACGCACTCGGGCGCGGTCCTCGGCGCCGTCCGCTCGGCCACCATCGGGCACCCGGTGCAGGAGGGCGCCAGCGCGCCGTTCACGGCCGGGCGCTGGTTGTTCAGCCACAACGGAGCCCTGCCCGACTGGCCGCAGAGCGCTGCCGAACTGGCGGCCGGGGTGCCGTTCGCCGCCCTCGCGCGACAAGGGACCCTTACCGACTCGACGCTGCTGTGGGCCCTGGTCCTCGCCCGCCTCGAAGCCGGTGAGGATGCGGTGACCGCGATGACGGCTGTCACCGCCCAAACCCGGGACACCACCGGGGGCCGGGTCAACCTGCTGTTGCTCGACGGCGAACGCATCGTCGCCACCACAGCCGGCGACACCCTCTGTTATCTGCAGGGCGCCCACCCCGGGGCGGACGGCGAACCGCAGCCGGCCGTGATCGTGGCGTCCGAGCCCTTCGACGACTCCGACGCCTGGGTCGACGTCCCCGACAACCACGTCCTGGTTGCCACGGCCGAGACCACCACCCTGGAGATCATGTGACCCCGCTCGGTTCGCGGCTCGACTCGTCCAGCCGCTTCGCCCTCGACCAGCACCTGCCGGCGGACTTCGCCGAGCAGGCGCTGCGCGCCGATGTGCTCGCGGGCCTGAGTGCGACGCCCAAGACCCTGCCGCCGAAGTGGTTCTACGACGCCCGCGGCAGCGAGCTCTTCACCGCGATCACGCGGCTGCCGGAGTACTACCCGACCCGCGCCGAGGCCGCGATCCTCGCCCGGGAAGCCGCGGAGATCGCGACGGAGACCAGCGCGGACACCGTGGTCGAGCTCGGTTCGGGCTCGTCGGAGAAGACGCACCTGCTGCTCGACGCGCTGCGGGACGCGGGCACGCTCGCGCGCTACGTCGCGGTCGACGTCAGCGAGAGCGCTCTGGTGGAGGCGGCCGCTGTACTGCTCGAGGACTATCCCGAGCTCGTGGTGCACAGCGTCGTTGCCGACTTCGAGCAGCAGCTCCACCTGTTGCCGGCCGACGGGCAGCGCCGGTTGTTCGTCTTCCTCGGCGGGACCATCGGCAACTTCGCCCCGGCCGGGCGGCGGGCGTTCCTCGCCGCGGTGCGGGCCTGCATGCGAGCCGGGGACCACCTGCTGCTCGGCACCGACCTGGTGAAGTCACCGGCGGTCCTGGTTCCGGCCTACGACGACGCGGCGGGCGTCACCGCGGAGTTCAACAAGAACGTGCTCCGGGTGATCAACCGCGAGCTCAAGGCGGACTTCGACCTCGACCGCTTCGCCCACGTCGCGGTCTGGTCCGGCGAGCACGAGTGGATCGAGATGCGCCTGCGCAGCCTCGGTGAGCAGCAGGTGCGCATTCCTACCCTCAACCTCGACTTGACGTTCAGGGAGGGCGAGGAGATGCGGACCGAGATTTCGGCCAAGTTCCGCCGGCCGGGCGTGACGGCCGAACTCGACGGCGCCGGCCTGGAGCTGCGCCGATGGTGGACCGACGGCGAGGGGCGCTTCGGCCTGTCGCTGGCCCAGTCCGCCGGGTGAGCGCATTATTTCGGCCGGAGGTCCCCAGCCGCACCTGCAGTCACATCCTTCCCAAATCATGAACTCTCTTCGGTGAGGAATTGGCGGGGCGAGCCTTAGGGTCGGCTGTGCCTGGCAGCACGCCGTGAACGCCCCGCGACGCTGCGCGCCTGCTCGACATCGGAAGGAAACCGTTCATGTACACCCCGTCGCGGCGCCTCATCGCCGCCACCGCCGCCCTCGCCTCCGCTCTGTTCCTGGCCGGCTGCGCCTCCGACGACGATCCGATCGCGACTCCGAGCGAGCCGGTCGCCTCGGCGACTCCCACGTCGTCGGCCTCGGTCGAGGGGCTCTGTGAAGCGATCCTTGCCTTGGACACGGCGGCCCTCACCCTCCCCAGCGCCGAGGAAGAGGCACCGGAAGGCGAAGAAGGAGAGGACGAGGAGAGCAGCTCCGAGGCCTCCGCCGAGCCCACCTCCACCTCGGGTTCCAGCTCGTCGTCCTCCGAGGCTTCCGCATCGCCCGAGTCCTCCGCTTCCTCCGGTGAGGAAGGCGAGGGTGGGGAGGAGGCACCGCCTCCGCTCACCGGCGCGGCGCTGGCCGAAGCCAAGGCCACGCTCGAGCCGCTCCTCGAGGACCTCGAGGCCAACAAGGTCGCCGCGGTGGCCGGCCCCCTCGAGACGATGCTGGGGAAGGCCCGAGGGGCCATCACGACCGGCGATTTCTCGGTGTTCGAGTCCGAGGAGTTCGCGGCTGCGGACGCCCAGGTCGACAAGTACCTGGTCGAGGAGTGCGACTACAACGCGCTCGACGTGACCGCGGCCGATTACGAGTTCACCGGCGTCCCCAGCACCGCCAAGGCCGGCCCGACCAGCGTCACGCTGACCAACGAGGGCGAGGAGCCCCACGTCCTGATTCTGGTGCGGATCAACGACGACTCGGATCTGTCCGGCGAGGAGGTGCTCGCCCTCGGCGAGGAGGGAGCGCTGAAGGTCGCCAAGGTCGTCGGGGAGTCCTTCGCGCCGCCCGGTGCCGCCGGCACGGCCTTCTTCGACCTGGAGCCCGGGCGCTACGTGGTGTTCTGCCCGATCCCCGTGCACAAGCCGGGCACCGAATTCGATCCCGAGTCCCCGCCGCACTTCGCGAAAGGCATGCTCGAAGAGATGATCGTCACCGAGACCGGCTCGCCGGAGCCCGCCTCGAGCGGCTCCGCGAGCCCGTCGAGCTCCTCGGGTTCGGCCTCCACGTCCTCCGACGAGGACGAGGAGGGGGCGTCCGCGTCACCGACGCCGACCTCCACCGGCTGACCGTCGTAGGATCCGCGTCACCGCGGGGCCTGGCCTTCTGGGCCGGGCCCCGTCTGGCGTCGAAAGGGAGCAGGTGACCAGAGCGGCCAACGACAGCTCGATGCCCCGCCGGCGCTTTCTCGGCCTGGCCGGCGGGTTCGGGCTGGGCCTGGCCGCGGGCTGCGCAGCCGACGATGCCGCCCCCGGAACAGGTGCCACCGCCGGACCCTCGAGCTCGGCCACGGCGGCGCCGAGTCCGACCGGCACCGGACTGTTGCGGCCCGGCACCGCCGCCGGCACCCTCGCTGCCTCCCCGATCGAGATCGACCTGGCCGGCACAGTCGTCACCACCTGGGGATACAACGGGGTGGTGCCCGGGCCGGAAATCCGGCTGAAGCGTGGCGAGACCGTGCGGGCCCGGTTGACCAACGCCCTTCCGGACGAGACCACCATTCACTGGCACGGCGTCAATCTGGTCAACGCGATGGACGGGCTGCCCGGGCTCACCCAGGACCCGGTGCGCCCCGGCGAACTGTTCGAGTACGAGTTCCGGGTCCCCGATGCCGGCTCGTACATGTACCACGCCCACGTCGGCCACCAGCTCGATCTCGGGCTGTACGGCCCCCTGATCGTCGACTCCGACGTCGACGAGCCCCTCGCCTACGACCGCGAATACACCGTGATGATCGACGACTGGCGCGACGGCCTCGGCGTCACCGAGCCAGGTACGCACTCCGGCGGGCACGGCCCGCCCGGTGGGATCCCCTTCCTCCGTGGCGGGAGTTCGTCGCGCACGGCCCCGGCCGGGGCGACCCCCTCCGTCGAGGCCGGTCCGGAGGGCGAGGAGGACGAGGAGGAGGCCGAGCCCGAACCCGGAGCCAACCTCGGAGAACGCGTTGGCGGTCGGGTGTACCCGATGTACCTGATCAACGGCCGCCCGGCCGCGGACCCGCCGACCCTCGAGGTGCGCAGCGGCGAACGGGTCCGGCTGCGGCTGATGAACATCGGGGCCGACACCGGCTTCCTGGTCGCGATCGCCGGGCACACGATGACGATCACCCACACCGACGGCATGCCGGTCGAGCCCGTCGAGGTCGAAGCGGTCCGCCTCGGTATGGGCGAGCGCTACGACGTGGTGGTCACCGCCGACAACTCCGGGGTCTGGCAGCTGGCCGCGATGCCGGAGGCCAAGCGGGGTTTCGCCCGCGCCGTGCTCCGCTACACCGACGCCGCGGCCTCCATCCCGCCGCCGGTGGACGAGCGCCCCCGGGAACTGACGGGTCGTCAGGCATCCTACGACGAGTTGCACTACGCCGGCGAGCGGACCCGGCCGGCGACGACCCCGGACCGGGTGTTCGACCTGGAGCTGTCCTCGAACAGCCGGATCAACGACCAGCGCTACCCCGACGCCGAACCGCTGGAAATCGAGGCCGGCGAACTGGTCCGGTTCCGCATGGTCAACCAGGCGACCCTGGCGCACCCGATGCACCTGCACGGGCACCCGTTCTGGGTGGCGACGCCGTCCGGTCGCGGCCCGCTGAAGGACACCATGCTGGTGCCGCCCGACGGCGGGGAAGGCAGCTTCGACTTCATCGCCGACAACACCGGGGTGTGGCTCTTCCACTGCCACAACCACTACCACATGGAGAACGGCCTGTCCCGCGAGGTGCGCTACCTGACGTGAGGTCAGGTCCCTGACGGCACCGCGGGTTCGAGCGTCGCCACCGCTTCCAGGTGGTGCGTGTGCGGGAAGAGGTCGAAGGCGCGCAGCCCGCTGAGCGCGTAGCCCGTCTCGGCGAAGATCGCGATGTCGCGGGCCAGCGCGGCGGGGTCGCAGGCGACGTAGACCACGCGGCGCGGCCGCAGCGCGGCGATCGCCTCCACCACCACCCGGCCGGCCCCGGTGCGGGGCGGGTCGAGCACCACCAGGTCGGCCGGGCCCACGCCGACGGCCAGCGCGTGGTCCACCCGGTCCGCGATCACCGTGACCCCGGGCATGCCGTCCAGGTTGTCCCGCGCCGCGGCCACCGCCGCGGCATCGCCCTCGACTGCGACCACCGTCCCGCCGGGAGCGACGGTGGCGGCGAGCACGCCGGCGAACAGGCCGGAGCCGGCGTAGAGGTCGAGCAGGGCCTCGCCCGGACGCGGCACAAGAGCCTCGGCGACCGCCTCGGTCAAGGTGCTCGCGGCGGCCGGGTGAACCTGCCAGAAGCCGCCGGCCGGCACCGCGTACACCCGCCCACCGACCCGTTCCACCACCCGCTCGGTCGCCGACACCCCCGCCGGCACGTCGGGCATCAGCTCCACGTCCGTATCCAGGAGCGGGTCCATCCGCGGCCGCGCGGCCCGGCCGTGGGCGGGCGGACCGGACGGCCGGATCAGCACCGCGCGTTCCCCGGACCCGGCCGCGGTCACCGCAACCTCGGCAGTCTCGCTCCAGATCGCTTCCAGCACGCCCGAGCCGTTCACCGCGGGATGGGCGATGAAGCACTCGGTGATCGTCACCACCTCGTGCGACCGGGACTTGCGCAGTCCCAGCCGGCCGGCCCGGTCGACGGCGAACCGGACCCGGGTGCGCCAGCCCGACCCGTCCTCCGCGCCGGGCACCGCCTCCACGACCGGGTCCAGGTCCAGGTGGGCCAGCCGGCGCAGCTGCTCGGCGAGCACCGCAGCCTTCAGCTTCCGCTGCGCGGCGAGGGTGGCGTGCTGCCAGTCGCAGCCTCCACACCGTCCCGGCCCGGCGTACCGGCACGGCGGCTCGACCCGGTCCGGTGAGGGGGTGAGCACCTCGATCGCGTCCGCCCGCAGGAAGCGGTCACCCGGCATGCCTTCGGTGACCCGGGCCCGCACCCGCTCCCCGGGCAGCGCGTGCCGGACGAAGATGACCCTGCCCTCGTGCCGCGCGACGCAGATCCCACCGTGGGCGACCACGCCGACCTCGACCTCGTACTCGGTCCCCACCAGGCTGCCCGGGCCGGACCGTGGACGGCGCGGCAAGGCGGCACGCCGGCGGCGGCGATCGGGTCGAGGTTCAGGTCCGGCCATGGCGTCGCCGAGAGTAGCTGTGAAGCCGTGTAGCGTCCTGCGCGGACCAAAGAAGGGGTCGGGCACGTGCACATCGTGATCATGGGCTGCGGACGCGTGGGCTCGACGCTGGCGCTCGCCCTGGAGGCGAAGGGCCACGACGTGGCCGTCGTGGACCAGGAGGCCGACGCCTTCCGTCGGCTCGGTTCGTCCTTCTCCGGGCGCCGCGTGACCGGCATCGGTTTCGACCAGGAGACCCTGCTCGAAGCCGGAATCGAGCAGGCCGACGGTTTCGCGGCGGTCAGTAGCGGCGACAACTCCAACATCATCTCCGCCCGCCTGGCCCGGGAGCAGTTCGGCGTGGACAACGTCGTCGCCCGGATCTACGACCCGGCCCGCGCCGAGGTCTACGAGCGTCTCGGGATCCCGACCGTCGCCACCGTCAGCTGGACCGCCGACCAGATTCTGCGCAAGCTGCTGCCGCCGGGCTCCGAACCGCTGTGGCGGGATCCGAGCGGGCACGTCGCGCTGGCCCGGGTCAGCGTCAACGCGGCCTGGATCGGGCACCCGACCGCCAAGTTGGAATCGGCGTCGGGCGCGCGGATCGCCTTTCTTACCCGGCTCGGCGAGGGGATCCTGCCGAACGGGGAGACGGTGCTCCAGGAAGGCGATCTGGTGCACGTAGTGCTGCGCGAGGATGCCGCCGCCAAGGCCGAGGCCGTCTTCGGCGCCGGACCGACTGCCGGATCGGACGTGCGCTGATGAGGGTGGCCATCGCCGGCGCCGGCGCGGTCGGGCGTTCGATCGCCCGCGAGCTGCTGGGCAACGGGCACCAGGTCCTGCTCATGGACAAGGACCCGCGCGCGATCAAGGTCGAGCGGGTGCCGGACGCGGAGTGGCTGCTGGCCGACGCGTGCGAGATGTCCTCGCTGCAGGAGGCCGAACTGCAGCGCTGCGACGTCGTCATCTGCGCGAGCGGCGACGACAAGGTCAACCTGGTCGTCTCGCTCCTGGCCAAGACCGAGTTCGCGGTCCCGCGCGTGGTCGCCCGCGTCAACCACCCGGGCAACGAGAGCCTGTTCACCGAGTCCTGGGGCGTCGACGTCGCCGTCTCCACCCCGCGCCTGCTCTCCGCCCTGGTCGAGGAGGCCGTCACCGTCGGCGACCTGGTCCGCCTGTTCTCGTTCCGGCACGGCGAGGCCAACCTGGTCGAGCTGACGCTGCCCGAGGACTCCCCGCAGATCGGCAACCGGGTCGGGGACGTGCCGTGGCCGCCGGACACCGCCCTGGTCGCGATCATCCGGCAGAGCCGGGTGCTGGTGCCCACTCGGGACGATCCGCTGGAGGCGCTCGACGAGCTGTTGTTCGTCGCCTCCGCGGAGCAGGAGACGCGGCTCGAGGACCTGCTCTCCCCGCACCACCACTGACTCGGTTCAGTCGGCCGCCGGTGACGGATGCAGCGGAGTGCGCCCGCGGGCCAGCAAGGCCGCCATCGCGCCGAGGGCCGCCACCTGAAGGGGCCACCCCATCGCGACCTTGGCGGTGCCGAGCAGGCCGACCTCGCCCGCCTCGTAGAGCGGGTACTGCACGGCCACCCGCAGGATGCAGGGCGCCGCGAGCAGCAGGGTGAGCCGGCTGCAGAGCTTCACCATCGCCCGGTCGTTGCGCCAGGCGGTCGGGTCGCCGGTCACCGCGCCGACCATGAATCCGACCAGGGGCCAGCGGATCAGCACCGTCAGCAGGAGCACCGCGCCGTAGGCGGTGTTGTAGAGGATCCCGGGCAGGAAGTACGCCAGCGCCCCGTCGTCCTTGTCCTCGCCGCCGCCGGCCCGTAGGGCGAAGGCCGCGCCGATCCCGATCCCGAACGCCGCGTTCATCACGAACTGGACGGTGCTGCGCTGGACAAGCCGGACCACCAGCGCCACCGCAGCCAGGGACGCGGCGATGATCAGCGCGGTCTTCAGCTCGTCGGTGATGACGTAGCTGAGGGTGAACGCCG
The DNA here is from genome assembly GCF_013815995.1 of Sporichthya sp. Taxonomy (GTDB): domain Bacteria; phylum Actinomycetota; class Actinomycetes; order Sporichthyales; family Sporichthyaceae; genus Sporichthya. Next base: position 2,697 of record NZ_JACDFE010000161.1, on the reverse strand, counting down.
CCGTGGGAACGGCGGCCTCGATCACCCCGCGCGGCCCGCCGAGGGCCGTGGACAGTTGCTTGCGGACGAGTTCCTCAACGGTGTCGACGTTCGCCGCCGGGCGTGCAGCGGTGTCCTCAGCGCTGGTGTGGTCCGACGTTGAGTCCTCGGTCACCCGGCGCCCGGCCGCAGCTCGTAGCGCGGGTTGTAGACCACCGGACGGCCCTCCAGGATCGCGACCCGGCCGGTGACCCGCATCGCACGGCCCGGCTCGATGCCCGCGATCCGGCGCCGGCCCAGCCAGATCAGCGACACCGTCCCCGAGCCGTCGTAAAGCTCTGCCTCCAGCGCCGGGACGCCCGCGCGTGGGCGCAGCGTGACGGTGCGCAAGGTGCCGCACAGCGTTACCCGGTCGCGGTCGCAGCACTGCTGGATCGGGGTGCCGCCGGCATCGGCGGCGTGCTCGCGCAGCTCGCGCGCGTCGACCTCGTGAGCGGGCGCGGCGATCCGCCCGATCATCTTCTTCAGACCCATCTCAGCGGACCTCGGTGATCTCCGGGCCGCGCTCGAACGGGTTGAAGTCCTCGACGCGGGGCGGTGCGGCGGCCTCGTCGGCCTCGTCCTCGTCCGCGAGCTCGAACTGCTCGCCGGGCTCGCCGACCTCGATCTCCTCCGGCAGCGCCAGCCCGATCGGGTCGCGCGGGGCCATCGCGTCCTCGCCGCGGACCACGACGACGTCGCTGAGCAGGTCCTCGAGGGGCCGGCGCAGGGCCGCGTCCACCGAGGCCTCGCCCGTGATCACCGCACGAAGGAACCAGCGGGGGCCGTCGACGCCGACGAAGCGGGCGGTCTGCATGCCGGTGGTGCCGTCGGGCAGCGCGACCCCGACCTCGGCGATCAGCTCGGTACCGAACCGGCCCTCCTCCTCGGTGGAGGTGCCGCCGGACTGCGCGATGCCCTCGGCGATCTCGGCCCGGACCTCGTCCCAGATGCCCATCGTGCGCGGGGCGGCGAACGGCTGGATCTGCAGGGCGCTGCGCTCGATGATCAGCGTCACGGCGACGACCTGTTCCTCGGCGAGCTCGGCGCGCAGCTCCATGCCGTTGACGATCGGGATCCGGACCCCGCCGAGGTCGACCCGCTCAAGCTTGTCCTCGGGCGCGTCGAGGGCGTCCCAGGGACCGCCCTCGCGCTCGCGGATCTGCCCGGTCGGCCAGCGCGGGCCGCCGTCGTCGGCATCCTCGATCTCGTCGGGGCCGAGTTCGGCCAGGACCTCATCGACGTCGGGCGTCTCCTCGAGCTCTTCCTGCTCGAGCGCCTCGACCTCGGCGTCGGTGTCCTTGTTGCGGCGTCGGAAGGCCACGTTCAGTTCCCCTTTCCGGCGGGGGCGGCGTCGGGAATGGACACGCCCCCGGTGGATCCGTGCCCGCCGGTGCCCCTGGCCGAACCCGGCAGCGCCTCCACCTCGTGGAAGCGTGCGAGCTCGACCCGCTGGATGACCAACTGGGCGATCCGGTCGCCCCGACGCAGCACCACGGGCTGCTCCGGGTCGTGGTTGATCAGGCTCACTTTGATCTCGCCGCGGTAGCCGGCGTCGACCGTCCCGGGCGTGTTCACGATGCTGACCCCGAACTTGTGGGCCAGCCCCGAGCGTGGGTGCACGAAGGCGGCGTAGCCGGCCGGCAGCGCGATCGCCAGGCCGGTCGGGACCAGGGCCCGCTCGCCCGGGCCGAGTTCGACGTCGACGGAGGTGTAGATGTCCGCCCCGGCGTCGCCCGGGTGGGCGTACGCGGGCGTGGGAAGCTCCGGGTCGAGTCGCTGGACCAGCACGTCGACCCGCTCGCCCGACGGAGGAGCAGCCTGTAGGTCAGCGGTCACGTTGCCCGACACTACCGGGGGTCTGGCAGGCTTTCCCGCGCAGCCGAGCAGGTTCAGGCTCGGGAAACGCAGAGAAAGCGGGGTCAGGGTGTCGCAGCAGAACAACGTGGCGTGGAAGGTGATCGCCACCGGCGGCGCGATGGTGGGCACGATCCTGACCAAGAAGGTCGTCGGGAGCGCCTGGAAGGTCGCCACCGGCGGCGACCCGCCGACCCATCCGGAGAACCCGGACACCACCTGGACCCAGGCCCTGGCCTGGGCGATGCTCACCGGCGCCGTGGCCGGCGCGGTGAAGCTCGTGCTCACCCGCAACGCCGCGACGACCTGGCGGTCGGCCACCGGCGCACTCCCGCCCGGCCTCTCCTCGAGCTAATCCTTCGTCGCCAGCCAGATCAGGGCGTCGGAGACGGAGCGCTCCGAGCCGGACGGCCGGTTCACCAGGCGGCCGCGGACGGCCATCGCGGTGGAGCCGCCGCCGTCGAGGTTGATCGCGTCCCACATCCCGAGCGCCCGGGCCACCCGAGCGGCCTCCCACAGGGTGGCCCCCACGCTGCGGGCCTGCCGGCCGTCGATGGTGACCAGCATCAGCTTGCCGTCCGGGTCGACGCCGGCGATCGTGCGGGGGTTGCGCCCGAAGATGCTCACGTCGCGGTCGGAGAGCACGATCCGGCCGTCGCGCATCAGCCGGAACCGGCCGGTGACGGCAGAGACGCCCTCCCGCAGGGGCAACTCCCAGCCGAAGCGGTTGCGCACGGACTGCTCCAGGTCCACGCAGCCCTCGGCCGCCAGCGCGCGCAACCGGGCGGCCATCGCCCCGGTGGCCTGCAGCGAGGTCTGGGC
>NZ_JACDFE010000160.1 GCF_013815995.1 Sporichthya sp. | reverse complement strand
GGCCGCACCGGTGCTGGTGGGCGGCGAGCCCGCCGGCTGGTTCGTCGCCGGGCACGACCAGGTCGGCCGGCTGTTCGGTCCCGACGAGGAGCGTCTCGCTGAGCTGGTCGCCCGCCTCGCCGGGGCCGCGCTGGAGCGACTGCGGATCCAGGCCGAGTCCAAGGGGCAGATCATCGCCGCGCAGGAGGCCGAGCGCTCCCGGGTGGCCCGCGACCTGCACGACGAGATCGGCCAGGCGCTGACCGGCGTGCTGCTCGGGGTCCGCCTGGTCGAGTCCGCCGGCCCCGGCGAACTGCACGCCCGCGCCGACGAGCTCCGTCGGACGGTGACCGCCGCGATCGACTCCGTCCAGCGCCTCGCCTTCGCGCTGCGTCCCGCCGTCCTCGACGATCTCGGCCTGGTCGCCGCCCTGCGCCGCCTGACCGAGCAGGGCCACGATCTCGACGTCGAACTGGAGACTGTCGACCTCGACCCCGTCGACCGCTTCGCCCCCGACGTCGAGACCACCGCGTACCGCATAGTCCAGGAAAGCCTGACCAACGTGCTCCGTCACTCCGGCGCCACCCGCGCCAGCATCGTCGCGGGCCGCAATCAGCACCGGCTGCGCATCGTCGTCGAGGACGACGGGCGCGGGTTTGACCGATCCGCCGCCGGCAACCGGCTCGGCCTGCGCGGCATGCGCGAACGCGCCGAACTTGTCGGCGGCACCCTCCGGGTGGATTCCGAACCCGGCCGCGGCACGTCAGTGATCTTCGAGGTTTCGCTGTGACCGTTTCATTAAGGATGGACGTCGTGCCCGATCGGATCCGCATGGTCGTGTGCGACGACCACACCCTGGTCCGCGAGGGTCTGCGCCGGGTGCTCCTCGAGGACCCCGCGATCGATGTCATCGCCGACGTCGGTACCTCTGCCGACGTCATCGAGGCCTGCCGGCGCCACCGGCCGGACATCGTGCTGCTCGACGTCACGCTGCCCGACGGCAGCGGGATCGCGGCGATCCAGAAGATCACCGAGGTCTCCCCGGACAGCCGGATCCTGATGCTGACCATGCACGAGGACGTGGCCTACCTGCGCGAGGCCTTCGCCGAGGGCGCGATGGGCTATGTGCTCAAGGCCGCCGCCGACGTCGAACTGCTGCACGCCGTGCACGAGGTGCGCCGCGGCGTCCGCTACGTCCACCCCACCCTGGGCGCCGCGCTGCTGGAGCCACCGCCGGTCCAGGCGGGGGAGGGCGCCCTGGTCTCCAACCTCTCCGAGCGGGAGAAGGAGATTCTGCGCTACCTCTCGCTGGGCTACACGAACCCCGAGATGGCGGAGATGCTCTCGCTGTCGGTGCGCACCGTGGAGACCTACCGCTGGCGACTGCAGCAGAAGGTCGGCCTGCGCTCCCGCGCCGAGCTCGTCCGCCTGGCCCGAGAGGCCGGCCTCGTCCAGTAGCTCCATCTCCTGCCGCGCGCCGCAGAGGACGCGACTCTGGCTGCGTGGCGGGGCTATCCGACGCCGCCGATAGCCCGCCGAGGCATCCAGAGTGAGGCGTTCAGGGGCTCGCGTGCGGCTCGTGGACGTCTGCGGAGCAGTTGTCGGTGGTCGGCGTCAAGTGCGCGTGCTCAGTTCCCGGCGCTCTAGCGGCCAGATGCTATCATTGATAGCATTGATAGCAAAACGGAGGAGCCATGGCGGCGATTACGGTTCGTGGGCTCGACGACAACGTGAAGGAGCGGCTGCGCCTTCGAGCCGCACGCAACGGAAACTCCATGGAGGCCGAGGCCCGGCTGATCCTCGAGGCGGCCGTCGCGAGCGAGGCGGTCATGGGCTTTGGGAGCCGGATCCACGCCAGATTCGCCGCGCTCGGGGGAGTGGAGCTCGACATTCCCCCACGTACCGACCAATCGCGCGCGCCGACGTTCGAGTGATCGTCCTCGACACCAATGTGCTCTCGGAGCTGATCCGCCCGAACCCGTCGCCCGCCGTGCTGGCATGGTTCGACACCCAGCCGGCTGACCGCCTGGCTACGACCGCGGTCACTGCGGGCGAGATGTTTGCTGGCGTTGAACGGCTGTCGGCTGGGCGGCGGCGGCGCGCGCTCTCCGACGCGGTCACCGTCCTCCTCGGGGCGGATTTCGCGGGGCGCGTCATGCCCTTCGATTTCGCCGCGACTGGCGACTACGCCGCAGTGATGGCGACCCGGCAGAAAGCGGGCCGACCGATGAGCGTTCTGGACGCGCAGATTGCAGCGATCTGCCGTGATCGCGGCGCTCGGTTGGCTACGCGCAACACCTCGGACTTCGAGGGCACGGGCGTGGAGCTGATCAACCCCTGGGACGCCTGACCGCGACTCTGGCCGCGTTTTCCGGCCTATCGCGAGGCGTTCATACCCCGCACACGCGACCAGAGTGCGGGCCCCGCCTGCGGGTAGCGTCGCCCCAATGGGCATCAAGTTCGATGACAACTCCGTCGACGCCTCGGGCGTTCGGGACCGACGCGGGCGCGGCGGCGCCGCCGCGATCGGCGGCGGCGGGGTGGGCATCGTCGGCCTGGTGATCTACGTCCTGATCAGCGTCCTCGGCGGCGGGAGCGGGGTCGACCCGTCGCTGTTGTTCCCGTCCGACGGCAGCGTGCAGAGCCAGGCCGACGACTCGGGCGACCTGGCCACCCGGTGCAACACCGAGGGCGCGATCGAGCGCGACGACGACTGCTACCTGGTCAAGGTCTACAACGAGATCAACGAGGTCTGGACGGCCGACTTCACTGGCCAGGGCGAAACCTACGAGCGGCCGGCGCTCACCTTCTTCGAGAGTGCGGTCAGCACCGGCGGGTGCGGCCGGGCGTCCTCGCAGGTCGGCCCGTTCTACTGCCCGGGCGACCGGTCGATCTACATCGACATCGGCTTCCTGGCCCAGTTGCAGCAGGAGTTCGGCGCCGCGGGCCGGTACGCGCAGGCCTACATCCTGGCCCACGAGGCCGGGCATCACCTGCAGACGCTGCTCGGCACCGAGCAAGAGATGCGGGACGCACAGCGCTCGTCGAAGAAGGACGCGAACGCGCTCTCGGTCGCCTTCGAGTTGCAGGCCGACTGCTACGCCGGCGTCTGGAGCCGACTGGCCGACGACGCCGGCAACGTCTCCGTCGGTGAGGCCGAGGTGAAGCAGGCCCAGGCCGCCGCGGCTGCCGTCGGCGATGACCGGATCCAGGAGAAGTCCACCGGCCGGGTCGACCCCGAGTCCTGGACCCACGGCAGTGCCGCCCAGCGCGAGAAGTGGTTCACCACCGGCCGCAGCAGCGGCGACCTGGACGCCTGCAACACCTTCGCCTGACTGATCGTCACCTGGCGGTGCGGGATGCCGCTGCGGGCAACTGCACCGTGACGCGGAGGCCGCCGCCGGGGCGAGGGGTGAGGGTCAGGGTTCCGTCGTGCGCCTGGGCGATGCTCGCGACGATGGCCAGGCCAAGGCCGACACCGGCGTGGTCGGTGCGGATGCGTTCGCTGCCGCGCTGGAACGGCTCGACGAACGTGGCCACCAGCTGCGGGGTCAGCGTCGCACCGGTGTTCTCGACGGTGAGCTCCACCGTGCCGGCGTGGACGCTGGTCGTGACCCACACGGTGCCCTGCTCGGGCAGGTTGTGGACGACCGCGTTGTGGACCAGGTTCGTCGTCAGCTGCTGCAGGAGCGCGGGTGAGCCGGTGGTGGGGGCCTTGGCGCCGGTGGTCTCGATGGTGATGCCGCTCTTCTCGGCGAGCGGGAGCAGCGTTTCCATTGCTTGTTCCGCGGTCAGCGACAGGTCGACGGGCTCCCGGGTGAAGGACCGTCGGTCGGTCCGGCTGAGTAGGAGCAACGCTTCCGTGAGGTCGATCGCCCGGGTGTTCATGGCATGCAGGCGCTCGACGAGTTCTCCGGTGTCGTGGTGCGGGTCCTTGCGGGCCACCTCGAGGAGGGTCTGCGCGATCGCCAGCGGGGTGCGTAGTTCGTGGGAGGCGTTGGCGGCGAACCGCTGCTGTTCGGCGACGTGGGCTTCGAGCCGCGCGAGCATGCTGTCGAAGGCGTCCGCGAGTTCGCGGAACTCGTCGTTGCCCCGTCGAGGCGTGGTCGGGTGGCATCGCCTCGGCCATCTTGATCGGCGCGTTGGCCGGCCTGATGCCGGCCGTTCGCGCCTCGCGGATGCCGCCGACGGTGGCGCTGCGCTCGGTCTGATGACGCGACTCTGGCTGCGTGGCGGGGCTATCAGGAGCTGGTGATAGCCCGCACACGCAGCCAGAGTGCGGGTGTTCAGGCGCCCGGGAAGGCCGTCTCGAAGGACTTCTCGAAGTCCGCCGACGCCGGGCCGCTGTAGCCGCAGGTGCCGAGGACGCCGTCGGTGGCGCTGATCAGGTACCGGTCGCCCTGGACGAAGGCGACACCGTCAAGAGCGACGTTGTCCCCGCCCGGCGGAATCGCGATGGTGACCGCGTCGGCCTTCGGTGTGCCCTTGAACCAGCGGTCGACGTCGAGGGTGACCTTCTCGCTGTCGACCGACGTCACGGTGCCGCCGAAGGCGACCGCTGCGGTGCGCAGCTGGTTGACGTCGAACATTATGCACATCGACATCATCGGGTCGGCGCCGCTGCCCTTGAGGGCCAGCACCTGCTTCGGGTCCTGTGCCACGACGTTCTTGTTGCTGTCGCCCCCGCTGGTGCCCACGGCCACGGTGGTGCCGATGGCGATGGCCGCGACGGCGGCTGCGGCGGCCAGCCAGGTCTTGCCCTTGCGGCTGCGGATCGGGGTGACGGTCTCGGTGATCTCGGTGCCCTGCGACATGATCTGCTCCAGTTGATGGCGAGCCCGCGGACTGGTGGGTGACTCGACAGGGACCCGAGCGGACATCGGGTCGAGGGCGGAGAGCATCGCGCGCAGCTCAAGGTCCTCCTCAGAGGTCCCCCCGAGTTCCCCCTCGGAGCTGTACTCGTCGCTCATCCGCCATCCCCCCTCTCCTGTCGATCACCTAGATGTCCGCCACCGCTGCCGTTCTTTCGCGGTGCCATCAACTCTTTCAACTTCCCGATCGCGCGGTGCAGGCGGATGCTCGCGGCGTTGGGGGTGATGCCCAGAACTGTCGCGATCTCCCGCGGGGCGAGCTGCTCCCAGGCCCAGAGTCGGAGCAGGTCCCGGTCGTTGTCCGGAAGTTGGGCCATCGCCTCGTCGAGCGCGTAGTGCTCGGCGTCCAGCTGCGGTCCGCCGCCTGGCTCTTGGGCCAGCCGCTCGACCAGCCGCTCGTGCCGGGCGTTCCCGCGCACGTTGTTGGCCAGACACCCGCGGGCGACGCCGTAGGACCAGGCCGCCGGGGCCTCGGCGGGGATCTCGTCGACCCGTCGCCAGAGCACGAGCAGCACGTCGCCGAGCACGTCCTCGGCGTCGCCGGGTCGGTGCGCCGGCGCAGGAAGCGCTGCAGCGGGGCGTAGACCTGCTCGACGAGGCGCTCGAAGTCAGCGCGTCGCTGGGCGTCCTGCACAGGGCTCACGCCAGAAGAATGTCCGGGCGCGCGCGGATTCTTTCGTCGCGCCACGCCCCACGTCCAGAACTTCCGCGGGACGTCGTCCCGTGCGGGCGCGTGTCGGCCCGCAGGGAGGCTGACATGCGCCCCTGCGGGACGACGTCCCGCGGAGGGCGCGCCTCAGAGGATGGGTCAGGCGCGCCGGCGCTTGAGCAGGAACAGCAGCACCGCGACGACGGCGGCCACGGGGACCAGGCGCTTGAGCACCGGGGTGCCGGCGGTGCCCAGCAGGTCGATCGCCTCCGGCTCGGCCCGGGGCGGGATGGCCCGCGGGGTGCCGTGCCCGTTGGCCGCAGCCTGCGGGGCGGAGGCGGTGATCGGCGTGGTTCCGGCGGCGGTCTCGGCCGGCGCGGTGATCTTCGCCGAGAGGCAGTCCACGAACTGGCCCAGGAGCTTGTTGCTGACGTCCACCATCACGCCGCGGGCGAACTGGGCGGGCTTGCCGGTGATGGCCAGGTCGGTGGTGACCGCGACCGAGGTCGAGTCGCCCTTGTCGGTCAACACCGCCGTAATGGTCGCGTTCGCCGTGCCGGACCCGCGGGTCTCCTTGCCAGCGGCCTTGACCACCAGTCGGCGCGCGGCCTCGTCCACCTCGAGGAAGGTCGCGGTCCCGGAGTAGGTCACCGAGATCGGGCCGAGCTTGACCTTGACCCGCCCGTCGACCTGGACCTGCCCACCGGCCTCGGCGCTGCGCACCTCGTCGACGACGGCGCCCGGCATGCAGGGCGCGATGCCCTCGACGTCGTTGAGGATCTCCCAGGCGCGCTCGACCGGGACGGGGACGGTGAATTCGTGCTGCAGCTCCATAGCGACACCCTTTCACGGTGCTAAAACACCGGGACGTCCGACCAGGCGAGCGCTATAGGACACTCGCGGTCGGACGTCCCGGGTGGTTCAGGAGCCCGGGTGGTTCAGGAGAGCCCGGCCGCCTTGGCGACCGCGCGGCCGGTGAGGACGCGGGCCAGCTCGGCCCGGTAGTCCGCCTGCGCGTTGAGGTCGCTGGTCGGGCTCGTGCCTTCGGCCGCCGCTTGCGAAGCGGCTTTGATGGCCTCCGCCGAGGCCGCAGCACCGGTCAGCGCGGACTCCACCGCAGCGGCCCGCAGGTGCGTGGGCGCCATGTTGGTCAGGGCCACCCGCGCCTCGGCGATGCTGCCGTTCTCGCGCCGTACCGCCGCGGCCACGGCCACGATCGACCACGACTGCGCGACCCGGGTGAACTTCTCGTAGTGCGTGCCCCAACCGGCGCCGAGCTTCGGCAGCCGGATCGAGACCAGCACCTCGTCCTCGGCCAGTGTGGTGGTCAGGTAGTCGAGGAAGAAGTCCGCCGCCGCCACCTCACGGGTCCCGGCAGGACCGGCGATGGTCATCGTGGCGTTGTGCACCAGAGCCACACCGGGCAGGTCGCCCGCCGGGTCCGCGTGCGCGATCGCGCCGCCGAAGGTGCCGCGGTGGCGCACCTGCGGGTCGGCTACGGTCGCGGTCGCCTGCGCCAGCAGCGGCGCATGCGTGCGCACCAGGTCCGAGGTCGTGACGTCGTGGTGCGTGGTCCCCGCGCCGATGACGATCGCGTCGCCGTCCTCGCGGATGCCATTCATCTCCGCTACCCCGGAGACGTCGACGATGAGTTCCGGCGTCGCCAGACGCAGCCGCAGGATCGGGATCAGGCTCTGCCCGCCGCCGAGGATCTTCGCGTCCTCGGAGGTCTGCAGAGCAGCCACTGCATCCGCGGCGGAGTTGACCCGCACGTAGTCGAAGCCCGCCGGGATCACTGGGCACCACCCTTCGCCACAGACCCGGACTGGCTCTGCCCGCCCTGGATGGCCCGCCACACCCGCTCCGGCGTGCACGGCATGCGCACGTCGTTCACGCCGTAGGGCCGCAGCGCGTCGACGATGGCGTTCACCACCGCCGGGGTGGAGGCGATGCAGCCGGCCTCGCCGACCCCCTTGGCCCCGATCGGGTTGTCCGTCGACGGCGTCTCGGTCCGGTCCGTCAAAAATGACGGCACGTCAGCTGCGGACGGCAGCAGGTAGTCCACCAGGGTGCCGGTGATCAGGTTGCCGGCCTCGTCGTAGACGGCCTCCTCGAACAGGGCCTGCGCGATGCCCTGCACCAGACCGCCGTGGATCTGACCCTCGACGATCATCGGGTTGACCACGGTGCCGACGTCGTCGACGCACGCGTACCGATAGATCGACGTGAACCCGGTCTCGGTGTCGATCTCCACGCAGCACAGGTGCGTGCCGTGGGGGTAGGACAGGTTGATCGGGTCGAAGGTGTAGGCCGAGTTCAGCGACGGCTCCATCCCGTCCGGGATGTTGTGCGCCAACTGCGCTGCGGCGGCCACCTCGACGAAGGCCATCTGCGGGCCGGGGGAGCCCTTGACCGTGAAGACGCCGGCGGCGAACTCGAGGTCGTCCGGGTTCGCCTCCAACGTGTGCGCCGCGATCCGCTTGGCCTTCTCGATCACCTTGTCGCAGGCCTTCACGATCGCTGAGCCACCGACGACCAGGGACCGCGAGCCGTAGGTGTCCATGCCCTGCGGGCCGGTCGCGGTGTCGCCGGCGAGCAGTTCGACGTCCTCGAACGGCACGCCGAGCTTGTCCGAGACCAGCTGCGACCACGCGGTCCAGTGGCCCTGCCCGTGGGGGGTGGAGCCGGAGACGACCTGGATCTTGCCGGTCAGCGTCACCCGGATCTCCGCGCGCTCCCAACCACCGGCACCGACGCCGAGCTGGCCCATCACGCGCGAGGGCGCGAGGCCGCACGCCTCGGTGAACGTCGAGACGCCGATGCCGAGCTGCATGCGGTCACCGCGCTCGCGGCGCGCCTTCTGCTCGGCCTTGAGCTCGTCGTAGCCGAACAGTTCGACGGCCCGCTCGGTGGCGGCCTCGTAGTTGCCGGAGTCGTAGATGGAGCCCGAGATCGTCGTGTACGGGAACTCGTGGTGCTCGATCCAGTTCTTCTTGCGCACCTCGATCGGGTCCATGCCCAGCTCGGCCGCGAGCTCGTCCATCATCCGCTCGATGGCGAAGGTGGCCTCGGGCCGGCCGGCGCCGCGGTAGGCATCCGTCGGGGTCATGGTGGTGAAGACCGTCCGGCAGTTGAACTGGTAGGCGTCCATCTTGTAGATGGCGTTGAACATCGCAGCGCCGAACATCGGGACGCCGGCGGTGAACAGGCGCAGGCCCGCGCCGAGGTCGGCGATCAGGTCGACCTTGAGCCCGAGCAACTTGCCCTCACGGGTGGCGGCGAGCTCGATGTCCTGGATCTGCGCGCGGCCGTGGTGCATCTGCAGGAAGTTCTCCGAGCGCGTCTCGGTCCACTTCACCGGCCGGCCCAGGCGCTTGGCCAGGTGCACGCCGATGATCTCCTCGGCCAGGCAGTTGATCTTGCCGCCGAAGCCGCCGCCGACGTCCGGGGCGACCACGCGCAGTTTGTGCTCCGGGTGCCCGGTGAGCATCGCCAGCAGCAGGCGCAGCACGTGCGGGATCTGCGTCGAGGCGTAGACGGTGAGGTCGTCGATGGTCGGGACGACGAGCACCGCCCGCGGCTCCATCGGCGTCGGCAGCAGGCGCTGCTGCAGGAACCGGCGGGTGATGACGACGCCGCCGTCGGCCTCGGCCTGGGCCTTCGCGGCCGCATAGGCTTCGCCCGGAGACTCGATGTAGAAGCAGGTGTTGGTGCCGATCGAGGAGTGAACCAGGGGCGAGTCGTCTCCGATCGCGGCCTCCAGGTCGATGACCGCGGGCAGCGGGTCGTAGTCGACCTCGATGGCCTCGAGCGCGTCGGTGGCCTGGTAGCGGGTCTCCGCCACGACGACGGCGATCGGCTCGCCGGCGTAGCGCACCTCGTCGGTGGCGAGCGGGGTCATCACCGGCTTCTTCATGTCCGGGTGCACGGTCCACGCGTCAGGGATGACGGCCTGGGCCGCACCGAAGTCCTCCGCGCTGTACACCGCGACCACACCGGGATACGACTTGGCGGCCTCGGTGTTGACCCGGATCTTGGCGTGCGCCATCGGGCTGCGCAGGTACGCGGCGTAGAGCATGCCCGGCGCGGAGAGGTTGTCGACCCAGCGCGTCTGACCGGTGATCAGATGCGCGTCCTCCTTGCGTCGCAGCGGCTGGCCGAACGCGGTCTCGTACTCCTTGTCGGTGACGGTCACGAGGAAACCCCCGTCCCGGACATGGACGCCGCTGCGGTCTGCACCGCACGCACGATGTTGTGGTACCCCGTGCACCGGCACAGGTTGCCTTCGATGCCCTCGCGGATCTCGGCCTCGCTCGGGTTGGGGTTCTCCTTGAGCAGGTCGCAGGCGGCCATGATCATGCCGGGCGTGCAGTATCCGCACTGCAGGCCGTGGCACTCCCGGAACGCCTCCTGCATCGGGTGCAGGTCGGTCTCGACGGTGCCGGCCAGGCCCTCGATGGTGAGGACGTCGCCTCCATCGGCCTGCACGGCCAGCATCGAGCAGCTCTTGATCGACTGGCCGTTGAACGAGACCGTGCAGGCCCCACAGTTCGAGGTGTCGCAGCCGATGGGCGTCCCGACCTTGCCGACCACATCGCGCAGGTAATGGACGAGCAGCAAGCGGGGTTCGACGTCGTGGGACTCGGATCGTCCGTCGACGGTGACGTTGATCGATACCAAGGTCTCTTCTCCAACCGGGCGGTGTGGGAGGACGGGCTCATGGAGTTGTCGCAGCAGCCTCAGCGGAGGCGTCGCTGATACCGCCACCCTAGGCACCGGAGCTTGGCGCCAACCAGAGGCCCAGGGGCCACGTCGACCTCAGGCGACGGAGGCGTGTCCCCGGGCGCCCAGTCCTTGTCGTAGCGCGCCGGATCGCAGGTCCTCGGACAGCAGCCGCGCCAGATCGTCGAAAGCCGCGACCGAGTGACCTGCCACCAGCCCGTCGATGAACGGCAACGCGGCCTGCATGCCGGCGGCCGTCGGCGCGAAGCCGTCCTTGCCCACGTGCGGGTTCACCCACACCACGGCCCGGGCCAATCGGTGCAAGCGTTGCATCTGCGTCGCCAGGAGCTCGACCTCGCCGCGCTCCCAGCCGTCGCTGGCGATCACGACGACGGCGCCGCGGGCCATCCCGCGCTGGCCCCAGCGGTCGAGGAACGCCTTCACCAGGTCGCCGAGCCGGGTGCCGCCGGACCAGTCCGGGACGGCTGCCGACACCGCGCGCAACGCGGCGTCGGGGTCGCGGACGGAGAGGGCGCGGGTGATTCGGGTCAGCCGCGTCCCGATCGTGAAGGCTTCGACCTGCGGGCGCTTACGACTCATTGTGTGGGCAAATCGGAGGTAGGCCTCGGCGTAGGGCTCCATCGACCCGGAGACATCGAGCAGCAGCACGATCCGCCGCGGGCGGTCCTTGCGGCGCCGGCGGGGGAGTTCGGCCGGCTCGCCGCCGCGGCGCAGCATGGCCCGCAC
>NZ_JACDFE010000329.1 GCF_013815995.1 Sporichthya sp. | reverse complement strand
CCCGGGACCCGCGCAGGGCCGCGGCGGCCGGGACCGGTCCGAGCAGGGCGAGCACCCCGCACATGGCGGCGGCCGGGATCAGGCGCCCGTCGCGGCCGAACGCCGCCCACAACCACTTGGTGTGCCCGGCGCGGAGCTCGTCCCAGCCGGCGTACATCCGGCAGCAGGCGACGGCGGAGCCGACCGCCATGCCGGAGCGGTGCCCGGCCCGCTTGGCGGCGCGGGCGAGTTCGATGTCGTCGACCACCGCGGCGCGGATCGCTCCGTGACCGCCGATCGCGGCGTAGGTGTCGCGCTCGACGAGGAGAAACTGCCCGATCGCGGCCGCGGTGGACGGGCGCAGCGAGTGCTCGGCCGGGCGCACCGGCAACGTGGACAGCCAGCTCCAGGCGAGCAGCGGCTGCACCAGCCGTTCGGCCGGCGTCTCGGCAAGCTGACGGGGCATCAGGGACAGCAGGGCCAGCCCGGACCGGGCCTGCAGGCTGACCGCGGCCGCGATGGCCCGCGGATGCAGGATCACGTCGGCGTCGACGAACACCAGCAGATCGCCGGCCGCGTGCGCCGCCAGCCGGGCACAGGCGTACGGCTTGCCGAGCCAGCCGGGTGGGAGCGGACCCCCGGTCAGCACCCGCACCCGCGGGTCGGGGCCGGCGACAGCCCGGGCGATGTCGCCGGTGCCGTCGGCGGACCCGTCGTCGAGGACGAGGATCTCCAGGCGCGGGACGCCCTGCTGGGCGAGCAGCGCCGTCAGGCACGCCGCCACGCCGGCGGCCTCGTCGCGGACCGGCAGCAGCACCGAGACGGTCAGGTGGTCCGGGACGTCCGGGGCGTCGGTCCGGGCCACCCGGACGGTGGCCACGTTCGCCGCGGCCAGGGCGGCGCCACCGACGGCCAGTGCGGTACCCGCCGCGACGGCGGCGCTGACGGGAGAGGTCACGTGCGGGCGCCGGCGAGGACGGGCAGCGTGCGGGCGTACGGGATCGCCACCGCGCCCATCGCGAGCCCGCCCAGCAGCGCCACCGCGGGCCGGTCGAAGAAGGCCAGGTTGCCGAGCACCTGCGCGGCGTAGGTCCACAGGTACAGCACGCCGGGCAGCAGGTCACCGTCGTCGGGGGAGCCCTGAACAGCGTCGGGCACCACCTGGTCCAGGACCGCCATCAGCAACACCGAGACCACCAGCCAGCCCACGTAATTGGTGAGCGGGACGTCGGGAGAGCCGGGCAGGGCCGGGTCAGGATCGGCCCAGCGCCAGTAACCCTCCTCGACCATCTGGGGGTCGAGGAAGACGTCCCAGCTGGCCACCGCCCAGCCGGCCACGAGGGCGGTCATCCGCCGTCCGTGACGCCGCGTCAGGTGACGCGCGACCAGAAGGGCCGGGTAGGCCGTCATCGCCCAGGCCGCCGGGATCACCACCGGCACGCCCGCGAGCTCGGGGCCCAGCCCGGGGCCGTAGTCGTAGTCCCCGAAGGGCACGCCGGTATGCACACCGAGGGTCTCGACGCCGGCCGCCACCGCCAGCACCAGACCGAGAGACGCCGCGGCGACCCCGGCCCCGAACCGGAACACCGCGTGGCCGGCCACCGCAGCGAAAGTGACCACCACGGTGGTGACGGTCAGCCGGTCGCGAGCGGTGCCCTCGACCAGCGGGTAGGCGATCTGGCAGGCCACGGCGGCCGCCACCAGGGCCCAGGCGGCGCGCAGCAGCCCGGGCCGATGTCCACTCACCAGCTCAGCCGAATCCGTTCAGCCGAGCCTGCTCACCCGAAGGGCCGCAGGATGGAGAAGGTCTCCCGTCCGGGGGCGGCGATCGCAGCGAAACGACCGACGTTGGGGACGTCCATCGGGGCGACCGCCACGGTGGCCCCGAGCTTGCCGGCCTGCTCGGCGGTTCCGTCCACGTCGGCGACCTGGAAGGTCACCGACCAGTACGGCCCCGGCGCCGCGCCGGCCGGCAGCGGGGAGAACCCGGCCACGCCCTGCTGTCCCAGCATCGCCACCGCACCGGTCGAGCCGGACGGGTCGGCGCCGCGCACCGCCCAGCCGAAGACGGCGGTGTAGAACGCCGCGGCGCGCGGGATGTCGGGGGTGACGAGGTCCGACCAGTACCAGGTACCGGGCACCCGGGTGACCCGCGCGCCGAGGTGGTCGCGGGCCTGCCAGAGCGTGAACACGCCGCCCTGCGGATCGGTGCAGGCGGCGCCGCGACCCAGATTCAGGATGTCGCCCGGGCCGGCGAGCACGGTTCCACCGGCGCCCTTGACCGCAGTGACGGCCGCGTCGACGCTGCTCACCGCGACGTACACGTTCCAGCTCGGGCGCGTGCCGGCCTGGCACGGGCCGAGGCCGGCCACCGGCCGGCCGTCGAGGTTGAACGTGGCGAAGCCGTCCTCGTCGTCGACCGAGTCCCAGCCGAACAACTCGGTGTAGAAGTCCTTGCCCGCGGCGGCGTCGTGGCAGGCCACGTCCACCCAGCACGGCATGCCGGCGGCGTAGCTGTCGACGTAGGTCACGACCGTCTCCCCTTCTCCGCGCCCGTGGACGCGTCGGCAGCCTACTTCCGGTTCCTTCGTCCCCGGCGTAGGTCCTTGACCAAGATCTTCGCCGCACTACGCCCGGAGGCCCCGAACACACCGCCGCCCGGGTGGGTGGAGGCGCCGGTGAGGTAGAGGCCGGGCAGGGGCCCACGGTAACCCGAGAGCTCCGGAACCGGCCGTAGCGCGAACATCGAATCCAGGGCCATCTCTACGTGCATCACGTTTCCGCGGCGTAACCCGAGCTCGCGCTCGAGGTCGAGCGGAGTCTGCACGTGGGTGTCCAGGACGCCGGCCGCGAAGCCGGGCGCAGCCGCCTCGAGTCGGGCGATCGCGGACTCCCCGGTGACCTTCCTGAGTGCGTCCCAGTGGTGTTCGGCGAGGTCGTAGCGGTGCCACTGGGCCCACAACGTCACGGTGTGCCGGCCCGGCGGGGCCAGCGACGGATCCTGTGAGGTCGGGGTGAGGGCGAGTACGGCTGGGCGGTCCGGCGGCCGGGCGGCGAGGTAGTCCGCGTAGGCGGCGCGCAACTCCGCCCGGTCGGTGACCAGCAGTTGCATCCCGTGCAGCGCGTCGGCAGGGGCGCTCGGGTAGGCCGGCAGGGCTTCGGTGGCGAGCCGGACCACGGCCCCGATCCCGTCGCCGACCCGGATCCGCGCGCGGACCCCGGCCGGTTCCGCGCCCGCGGCGGCGAGCAGGTCGAGATACCGTATCCATAGCTCGTCCTGATCCTCACCGATCTCGTAGAGGTAATCCCACGAGAAGATGCCGGTGTCGTGACCGTCCGAAAACTTCGGCCGGATCGCGTAGTGGCCGACCGCCTCGACCTCCGCGATGGTGATGTCGCGCTTTCCGGTCTGCAGCACTTCCTGGCCGCGTCCGTGGCCGCGCACCTCCGCAGAAGGTGAATAGA
>NZ_JACDFE010000159.1 GCF_013815995.1 Sporichthya sp. | reverse complement strand
GACCTCTTCCGCCGGGCCGGCTGCTGCACCGGTGCCGTCGTGGCCGCCGCCGAGGTCGTTGACGACCACCTTCGCGCCTTCGGCGGCGAGCAGCAGCGCATGCTCACGGCCGATCCCACGGCCGGCTCCGGTGACGATCGCGACGCGTCCGTCGAGGTGTCCCATGGTCGTGCTCCCTCAAACTCCGCCAGTAAATACTCTAGTCGTAAACTATTATGCCATAGACATTTCAGTACGCGATAAGCTGCGGCCCATGAGTGCGCAGCCCGCCACCGAGCCGGCCGGCGCCGCGCACACCCACTCCGACCCGGTCGACTGGGCCCGCCACTACTGGCGCAAGCAGAACCTCGGCACCGGCGAGGACGCCTTCATCGCGATGAGCTCCGTGCTGCGCTTCCACCGCCTGATGACGGTGGCCATCGAGGACGAGCTCAAGAAGCACGGCCTCAACCTGACCGACTACATGCTGCTGATGACGCTGGAGCTGTCCGAGACCGGTACCCGCCCGGTCTCCCGGCTGGCCCGCGGCCTGCTCGTGCACGCCACCACCGCGACCCTGGCCACCGACCGCCTCGAGGCGCGCAGCCTGCTCTCCCGCGGCCCGCACCCCTCGGACCGCCGCGCGACCCTGGTCACCATCTCCGACGCCGGTCGCGAACTGGTCCGCAAGGCCTCCGCCGCGTTGGGCGAGTTCGAGTACGGCCTGGCCGGCACCTCGACCGCTGACCGGGCCGAGCTGGTCGAGGTGCTCGCGCGCCTCCGCGCCGCCGCCGGCGACTGAGCGACCCCTTACGCCAGCGGGAGCGGTCGCTATAGCGACCGCTATCGCTGACGGCTACGCGATGTCGGCGTTGAGCTGGTCGATGAGGCGGTCTACCGGTGGGCGGGGGCCGGTGAGACCGGATTCGAGCTTGCGGATCGCGCGCAGCGCGATGACGGTGAGCTTGAAGACGGCGAACACCTGCCAGAACTTCACCCGCTCCGGCTCAAGCTCCGGGCCGCCCATGTCGACGTAGCGGGCGAGGAAGTCCTCGACGCTCCAGCCGGCCGGGAAGTGCTCGGTGCGGTAGATCGAGCAGGTGTACCAGCCGACGTCCTCCGCGGGGTCGCCGAGGTGGGCCATCTCCCAGTCCAGCAGCGCGCTGATCCGGCCGTCGTCGACGAGGATGTTGGCCGGCCGGAAGTCACCGTGCACCAGGCACAGGTACCCGGGCGCCTGCTGCAGATTGATCTGCAGCCAGTCCCGCGCGGGCTTCAGGCGCTGGTCGGGGTCGAGGCTCTCCCGGTCGACGGCGTAGTCCCACTTGTTGACCTCGGACATCACGGCGTCGTCCGGGTAGGGCATGACGAGGTCGAGGCTGGCCTCGGCCGGGTCCATCGCGTGCAGCTCGGCGAGCAGGCCGGCCATCGACCGGGCCAGATCGACCCGGCCTTCGGCGCCGAGCTTGAACGGATCCTTGTCGCGCAGCACGGCGCGGTCCGCTTCACCGCGGCTGCGCTCGAACACCAGCGTGCGGGTGTCGAAATAGCTCGGGGTCAGGTCGGACCACTGCAACATCGGGATCGGGATCTGGCCGCCGCGCATGGCGCTGAGCACGACGCTCTCCAGCGCCATGTTCGCCTCAACGATCCCGGAGGCCGGCTCCTGACGCAGGATCAGCTGACGCTTGACCCGCTTGGTGCCGTTGAACCAGCTCGCGGTGAACGCGAAGTGCTGCTGAGAACTGCCACCGGCGATCGGGACCACGTCGGATTCGAGCTGGGGACCGGCTTCGTCGTTGAGCTGGTCGCGCATGAAGTCCAGGATCTGCCCGCGCAGACCGCCCTCGGTGCCGGGGGTGGACTCGAAGATGTCCTCGTCCTCGAAGAGCTCGTTCTCGTTCATGACTCCCGCCGCGGCGGGAGAGCTTCTGGGTAGCGGTGGTAACCGGGGAGCACCATGTACTCGACGATGCCATAGCCGGTCTGACCGTTGTGCGTGACCTCGACCAGGTGATCGCTGCCGGCCTTCGCGTACCGGTAGATCTGGGCGGCGTCGGTCAGGTCCCAGACGTCGGACTCGGCCGTTTCGTCGCCGCGCCACTGGCCCTGGAACCACCCGTTCCAGCCCTCGTAGCCGCCGCCGCGCAGGTGCGCCCGGCCGGGCAGGGTGCGCAGCCCGAACTCCAGCGCGCGCCCGTCGGACAGGTGCAGGACGATGGTGCCGCCGGACAAAGCCGGGGCCGGGGCGCCGGCCACCCACTCCAGGTCGTGGTCGACGGCGACGATCGCCTCGGGCTCCGGGTCCTTCCCGAGCAGCGGGGTCAGCCCGGCACTGAGGTGCACCGCGCGGCCGCCGGGCGCCTCCTGCAGGTAGAGGTGCAGTCCGAAGTCGGGCAGCTGCAACGGGGCGAACAGCAGCATCCGCCACTCCGGCCGCTCCCCCGGCGGCATGCCGGGTGCCCGCGGCAGCGGCCGCGTCCCCCAGGAGTGGTCGCGCTCGCCCCACCAGGTGTCCTCGGTCAGGGTCGCGTCCAGCCCGGGCGCCTTCAGCGTCCCCGACGCGCGGCCGTGCTGGACGTAGCGGATCGCGTCGTAGGTGACCCGCGCCCGGCTGATCTGGAAGAAGCGGCCTTCCAGCAGCGGCTCGGTGCGGGCTCTCCAGTCGATGTCGAACGCGATACCGGTCTCGGCGTCGTCGCAGCGCAGCTTGAGGTGGCGCAGCGGCTCCACGACCTCGACGCGGAGCGGCCCGACGCTCATCTCGGTCGAGCGCGGCAACAGCGTGCGGGAGAGCCGCAGGTTGCGCTGGGTGCCGGCGTGGGAGAGCGCGACGAAGGCCTCCATCACGTCGGTGTTCGGGTACTTGCCGAGCCCGATGCTCAGCACGGTGTCGCCGCCGGCGACGTCCTGGACGCTGATCCAGTACCGCTCCCGCCAGCTGGGGTCGCTGCTCGCGACCATCGCGTGCGGCAGCGAGGTCTGGTGGGTGAAGTACTCGTCGGCCGGGGTCAGCTGCATTTACTCGCTCCGGACGAAGGTGGACTTGAGGGTCTTCTTGTCGATCTTCTCGCCCGCCAGGGTCGGCAGCGGCTCGGTGGTGATCGCCCACGCGGTCGGGACCTCGAAGTAGGCCAGCCGCGCGCGCAGGAACTCCCGCAGCTCGTCCTGGGTGGGGGCCGGGCCGGTGTGCACCCCGACGGCCGCCAGCTCCTCGCCGAGGTCGTCGTGCGGAATCCCGAACACGGCGGCCTCCACGATCTGAGGGTGAGTCAGCATCGTGGACTCGACATGTGCGCAGGCGATGTTCTCCCCGCCGCGGATCACGATGTCCTTGGCCCGTCCGGTCAGGTAGAGGTAACCGTCGGCGTCCAGGCGGCCGAGGTCGCCGGTGCGCAGCCAGCCCTCGGCGTCGACCCCTTCCAGGGTGCCGTCGGCGCCGAGGTAGCCGAGCATCATCGTCGGAGCGCGCACCACCACCTCGCCGACACCGTCCGGGCCGGGGTCGGCGATCCGGATCTCGGCGCACGAGGCGGCCGGCCCGACCGTGCCCGGACGCTCGGCCAGGTCGGCGGCACCGGCCGAGGCCATGAAGCCGCCGGACTCGGTCATCCCCCAGGTGTTGCCCAGTCCTCCGCGCTTGAGTTGGGGCAGCCGCTCGACGAGGCGCTCCAGCAGCGCCGGCGGCACCGGGGCGCCGCCGAACGGCAGCGCGCGCAGCGAACTCACGTCACGCCTGGTGAAGTCCGGGTGCTCGATCAACCGGGAGGCCATGGTCGGGACGCCGGCGAAGCTCTGGACGCCCTCGGCCTCGATCAGCTCGAGGACCTGCCCGGGGTCGAACTTGCCGGCGTTGAACACCAGCTTGGTCCCGGTGAGCAGCGCGAGCACGATGTTGCCGATGCCGCCGACGTGGAACAGCGGGGTGCACACCATGGCCACGGCCTGCGGGCGGGACGGGTCGAGGTCCTGAGGCAGCCGCCGGGTGCGTGCCATCGTGTTGTGCTGGTTGGCGATCACCGAGCGGCGGGACAGCACCACGGCCTTGGGCACCCCGGCGCTGCCGGAGGTGAACAGGATCAGCGCGGGGGCGTCCTCGTCGTCGGCCCGCGCGCAGGGCCGGTCCTCGCTGGTTCCGAACACCGGGCTCAGGTCGCCGAGCTGACGCACCGTCACTCCTGACGGAGCCCAGTCCGCGCGGTCGGTCAGCGCGAGCACCGGCTTCGTGAGCCCGAGCGCGTGTTCCAGTTCGGTCTCGCTCCACCACCGGTTGCCGAACACCGGCACCGCGCCGAGCCACCACAGGCCCCAGAGCGCGAGCACGAACTCTGGGGAGTTGTAGGACAGCAGCAGCACCCGATCGCCGGGCCGGACCCCGGCCCGCTCCAGCAGTCCCGCGGCGGCCGGGATGGCCGCGTGGAACTCGCCGTGGGTGATCCGCCGGTCGGCCTGGACCAGGAACTCCCGGTCCGCCCACCGGTCCGCGCCGGCCAGCAGGTGGTCGAACTCGGTCGGCCGCGGCTCGAACGCCAGCCCCGGATGCCCGTTGACCGTGGCCGGCCCGAACTCGGTCCCCCACAGAGCCCCAAGGGATGACATCCGTTGCGACTCCGCTGCGGATGACATCCGTTGCGAGGGGGTCATTTGCCGGTCCACGTGCCGGGGCGTCCTTCCTTGAAGGCGGTCACGGCTTCCAGGACGTCGGCGGAGCGGTTGGAGATCGCCTCGTTGGCGAAGCCGACGTCGAGCAGTTCGTCGACGCGGGCGGCGAGGCCGGCGTTCAGCGTCGCCTTGGTCAGCTGCACCGCGATCGGGGGCAGGGCGGCCACGCGGGCGGCCAGGTCGAAGGCGACGTCGCGGACCTTGTCCGGCGAGTCCACGAGATCGGAGACCAGGCCGAGCTCGAAGGCCTCCTGGCCGGTGAGCGGCTCGCCCCAGAGCAGGTGGCGCTTGGCCTTGATCAGCGGCAGGTTCACCGGCCAGCTGATCGCGCCGCCGTCGCCGGCCACGAGCGCCATGTGCACGTGCGGGTCGGACAGCCGTGCCGTCGGGGTGGTGACGATCGCATCCGCGAGCAGGACCAGCGAGGTCGCGACACCGAAGGTGTGCCCGTGCAGGGCGACCACCAGCGGTTTGGCGAACCCGGCGAAGGTCCGGTACAGCTCCTTGCCGCGCGCGATCCCGGCGTCCAGGTGGGCGGGGTCGGAGTGCGAGGCGAGGATCTCGTCGGTGTCGCCACCGGCGGAGAAGTGCTTGCCCGCCGAGGTCCACACCACGGCGCGCACGGCGGGGTCGTCGCCCAACGATTGCAGCGCCGGGCCGAGCTCGCCGAGCAGCACCTCATCGAAACGGTTGAGCAGCTCGGGACGGGTCAGCCGGAGTTCACCGACACCGTCCACCACCTCGACGCTCAGCGCCGTCGGGCTCATGGTTTGCCTTTCCCGCTCAGTTTCCCGGTCAGAAGAGCTCAGAGTGCGGCGAGGTCGGGCAGCCGCCCGGACTCGACGATCGAGGCGCCGATCTCGGTCCGCAGTGTCGTCGCGCCGCCGAGCAGGGCCTCCAGCACCAGCGCGCGGCGCAGGTACCAGTGGAACTCATGCTCCCAGCTGAAGCCCATGCCGCCCAACAGCTGCTGCACGTGCTCGCGCGCGGTGGCGACGTAGCGGACCGCGGCGGACTTCGCGAGCGCCGCGGCGAGCATCGCATTCTCCCCGGAACCCGTTGTTGGATCGTGCGCAGTGTCCTCCCAGGCCGCGGCAGCCGCCAGGTCGGCGACCTCACCCCAGACCCGGACGTCGGCCAGCTTGTGCCGGACCACCTGGAACGAGGACAGCTTCTGGCCGAACTGCTCGCGGGTCGTGGTGTGCTCGACGGCGAGGGTGAGCATTTTGTCGCCGATGCCGAGCAGCTCAGCGGCGAGAGCGCGCCGGCCGGAGGCGAGCAGCGCCGGCCAGCTGTTCACGTCCCCGACCGGGGTCGAAGCGGTCGCGTTGACGATGCCGGAGAGCCGGGTCCACGGACGCCGGGAGTCGAGCACGTCGGCCGGGGTCTGGGTCAGCTCACCGATCGCGACCTCGACCAGGCGCAGGCCGTCGACCGCCGCGCACGGGATCAGCACGACGTCGGACGGCTGCAGCGGCCGGGTGAGCAGGCCCTGCACCCGGACCTGGCCGTGGCCGTAGGTGCTGCCGGGTTCGGTGCGCGGCGGCACCGGGAAGGCCACCGCCACGGCGGTTGCGCCAGGAATGGCGTCGAGCAGCACCTCGTCGAGCAGCGACTCGGCGGTCAGGTGCTCGCCCTGCAACCGGAAGAGCAGGTCGACCGCGACCGCGGGGTCCTCGGCCATCAGCTCAGCCCAGCCGAACTGGCCGAGGGCGGCGCGCAGATCGCCCGGATGGGCGAGCACCAGGTCGGACAGGGCCTCGCGCATCAGGGCCAGCTCGGAACGCTCCATCACCGCTCCGCCTTCATCGTTCTCGGGGCAGGCGCAGGATGCGGCCGGCGATGATGTCGCGCTGGATCTCCGCGGCCCCGCCGTAGATGGAGGAGGCCCGCGAGTACAGGTAGTCGTTGCGCCAGGCATCGGCGTCCGGGCCACTTTCGAGGAGCAGCGTCGGGCCGAGGTACTCCAGCGCGGTGGCGAACAGGAACTTCTCGGCGGTCGACATCAGCAGCTTGTCGAACGAGGGCGTCGCGCCGATGTCCTCGCCGCGAGAGAGCGCGTGCACCGTGCGCCGGGACAGCAGCCGCAGCGAGTGGATCAACTCGAAGGCCTCGCCGGCGACCGATGCGGGCAGGCCGGGGGCCTGGCGCAACAGGTCCTGCAGCCGGCAGCGCATCCAGGTCTGGCGCTGCCACGCGGCGGCGCCGCGCTCGGAGGCGAGGATCGTCATCGCGATCGCCCAGCCGCCGTCGACCTCACCGAGGGTGCGCGAGCGCGGCACGCGGACGTCGTCGAGGTAGAGCGAGCAGAACTCGGCGTCGCCGTTCATGGAGGTCAGCGGCCGCAGGTCGATGCCTGGGGTGTCCATGTCGAGCATGACGGCGGTGATACCGCGGAAGCCGGAGTCCTTCGCGCCGGTGCGGGCCAGCAGCACGCACCGGTCGGCGACCTGGGCCCAGCTGGTCCAGACCTTCTCGCCGCTCAGCACCCAGTCGTCGCCGTCGGCGACCATCCGGCACTGCAGTGACGCCAGGTCAGATCCGGCGCCGGGCTCGGAGAAGCCCTGGCACCAGTACTCCTCGCCGCGCAGCAGCCGGGGCATCAGTTCCAGTGCCAGCTCGCGCGGCGCGTAGCGCGCCACCGCCGGACCGAGCACCTCCTGCGTGCCGAAGGAAAACGGCGGCGGGTAGCCGGCGGCGCACAGTTCCTCGACCACCACGGCGCGAAGGATCATCTCCCCGCCGAGGCCGCCGACCTCCTCGGGCCAGCCGAGGCGGATCCAGCCGGACTCGAACAGCAGCCGCTGCAGCTCGCCCTGGGCAGTGAACGTCGCGGTGACGTCCTTGCCCGGCGCGCAGAGTTCCTGCAGCCGCTCGGTGTTCTCGTGCAGCCACACCCCGAACTGCTCGCGGACCTCCGCGAGCGTTCCGGGCACGGCACCGGCCATGAGGGTCATCCGTTAGTGGTCTGCCTGTGAAATGCGGCGGATGTGCGCCTGGGCGCACGCCGTCAGTTCATTGTGTAGACAGACCATTAGGACGCGCGCTTCTCAAGGATGTGCACGCCGCAGGCCGAGGCGAGGCCGATGACGTGCGCCAGGCCGACCTTGGCGCCCTCGATCTGGCGGGCCCCGGCTTCGCCGCGCAGGTGCGTGACGATCTCGAAGACGTTCGCGACCCCGGTCGCGCCGAGCGGGTGTCCCTTGGAGAGCAGACCGCCGGAGACGTTCACCGGAATGCGCCCGTCGCGGTACGGGGCGCCGGAGTCGATGAACTGCCCGGCGGCACCGGGCTCGCAGAGCCGCAGGTTGTCGTAATGCAGCAGCTCGGCGGTGGCGAAGCAGTCGTGCAGTTCGACCAGGGACAGGTCCTCCGGGCCGATGCCGGCCTTGGCGTAGGCCTGGTCGGCGGCGTTGCGGGTCAGGGTGTTGATGTCGGCCTGGACCTGGCCGCCGTCGACGTAGGGGTCGGAGGTGAGCACCGACGCCGACACCTTGACTGCGCGCCGGCGCACGTCCGGGTCGAGGGTGGCCAGCTTGGCGTCCGAGCAGAGGAGGACCGCCGCGGCCCCGTCACCGGTCGGGCAGCACATGGGCAGGGTGTTCGGCCAGGAGATGACCTCGGCTCCGAGGATCTCCTCCATGCTGAACTCCTTCTGGTACTGCGCCAGCGGGTTGAGCGTCGAGTGCAGGTGGTTCTTGTGCGCGACCCGGGCGAACTGAGTCTGCGTCACCCCGTGCGTGAGGGCGTACTCGGTGCCGGCCTGCGCGAAGACGCCCGGCATCAGGTTGGTGCCGAACAGGCCCTCGGCCTTGACCACGCCGCCGCGGCGGCCCTTGGGCGCGAAGATCTTCTTCTCGTCCCGCTTCTTGCCACCGCCGAGCATGCCCATCTTGCCCATCTGCTCGACGCCGACCGCGAGGCCGATGTCGGATTCGCCGGCCAGGATGGACATCACCGCGACCCGGATCGCGGTGGCGCCGGTCGCGCAGGCGTTGACCACGTTGTAGACGGGGATGCCGGTCTGGCCCATGGCCTGCTGCAGGCGCTGGCCGTTGTGGCTGGTCGCCTCGTAGAGGTTGCCCATCGCCAGGATGTTGACCGCGGCGAGGTCGAGGTCGGCGTCCTTGAGCGCGCCGGTGGTCGCCTCGACCGCGAGGTCCATCAGGTCCTTCTCGGGGAAGCGGCCGAACCGCGTCATGGACGTCCCGATGACCCACACGTTGTTACTCATGCCCCCACCACCTCGCTGTGCCCAACTGGTTCGAAGGCAAAGGCCACGGCCTCGGTCCCTTCGTCGTCGACCCCGGCCACGAACGTGTACAGCCGCACCTTGGTCTCCGGCTTGATCTGTGCCGGGTCGTCCATCCCGCGGAGGTTGGCCTTGACGGTGACGCCCTCACCGAGGTCGACCACCACCGAGGTGAACGGCTGCTTGGCGCCCCGCTCAACCCGGGTGAAGGCCGTGATGACGCCCTCGGTCGCCAGCGGCGAGCGGGAGAAGGAGGTCGCGAAGCAGCGCGCGCAGGCGTTGCGGCGGTCGAAGTAGGCCGCCGAGCAGGCGACGCACCGCCAGGCTTGCAGGTGCGGTTGGTCGCCGAGGACCAAATAGTCCACGGCAGGGATCTGGACGGCCACGGGGAGCTCCGATCGAGGGCTCTGGCAGCGACAATTTCGTCGTCTACTGGATGATAGATTACTAGAGTACTTTCGGTGCGAGGGCAAGGGAGCCGGGAATGCCGTCCGCCACTTTCCGCGCCACCAACGGCTCCGTGGGGCTGGCCTGGGGAGCGGTTCGGGCC
This sequence comes from Sporichthya sp., assembly GCF_013815995.1. Lineage (GTDB taxonomy): Bacteria > Actinomycetota > Actinomycetes > Sporichthyales > Sporichthyaceae > Sporichthya. The sequence goes on along the minus strand of NZ_JACDFE010000159.1, from coordinate 1,599 downwards.
CGGCACCGGCGAGCCGTTGTTGCTGGTCATGGGCTTCGCGGTGCAGCGCCAGTTCTGGCCGGACGGGCTTTGTGAGCAGCTCGCGCCTGGTTCTGCACGGCGGGATGGGCCACGATCTGCCCCAGGCCCTGTGGCCCGCGATCACGACCGACATCGCACGACTGGCAGGAGTGGCGGCATGAACGTCGAGCGGGGCCTGACCTTCGAGCGACTGTTCAACGTCCGCGACCTCGGTGGGCTGACCACCGTCGACGGCCGGACAGTGCGCCGCGGCCGGTTCTTCCGGATGGACGACCCGACCGCGGCCACGCCGGCCGACGTCGACGTCCTCCGCGCCCTGGGCGTCCGCGGCGTGGTCGACCTGCGCACCGACGACGAGGTGACCCAACGCGGCTCGGCGGCCTGGGACGAACTGAAGGTCCGTCAGGTCCGGTGCTCGGTGATGAACTTCGCGCCGCCGGTCGAGAACTACCCCCGGTACATCGAGCCAGAGTTCTGCGCGACCGAGTACCAGCGCTACATGGACGAGCCGGAGATCGCCCGCGCGCTCTGGCGGGGCCTGGCCGAGCTGTCGACCGAACCGCTCGCCGTCCACTGCGCGTCCGGCCGGGACCGCACCGGCGTCGTCTCCGCTCTGGTCCTCGCCTGCCTCGATGTCGAGCGCGAGCAGATCATTCACGACTACTCGATCAGCGCCCCCGGGATGGAGCGGCTGATGGCGTACTTCGCGGAACACGTCCCCCACCTGGTCCCTCCGACCGAGGGCCACCGCCGCTCGTTCCTGGCCACCCCGCCGGAGTGCATGGCCGCGTTCCTGGAGGCGGTCGACGGGCGCTGGGGCGGTGTCGCGGGCTACCTCGCCGAGCACGGCCTGGAGGCCGAGGCGGACACCCTCCGCGCGAATCTGCTCGAGAACTAGACCGCCGCGACCAACGCGGCAAGCTCAGACTGCAGCAGCGCCGCGAGACGCTTTACCTCCAGCCCGAGGTCGGCGTCGGCCAGCACCCCGACGTGCAGGCGGCCCTCATAGCCGAACATCGTGACGTTGAGGCGCTCCGTCACCTGCGAGAGCGGGTGGTAGGCCGTGATCGGCACGCCCGCACAGGCCAGCGGCACCCGTGGTCCGGGCACGGTGGACAGCATCAGGTTGAACGGCCGCAGCCGGGACAGCAGACCGAGGCGCGCAGACAGTCCGACGCCGGGCCCGGCCAGCAGCGGGATGGCCAGCGCGGTCAGGTCGGTCATCGTGGTCGCCGGTAGCGAGCCGTGGGCGGCGCGGGCGGCGGCGATGTTCGCCGCGGTGGCCTTGGCCCGTTCCACCGGGTCGGCGACATCGGTGGGCAGCGCGGCGACCAGAAGCGTGAACACGTTGCCCGCCTCCGCACCGTCGGCGCGCAGCGACATCGGCACCGCGGCCAGCAACGGCTCGACCGGCAACGCACCGGCCTCGCCCAGCCAGAGCCGCAGCGCGCCCGCGGTCACCGCGACGGCGACGTCGTTGACCGAGAGCCCCAGCGCCGCGCGGACCTTGCGGATCTCGGACAGCTCCAGCGTGGTCAAGACCAACGACCGGTGCGGGCCGAGCGGGCCATCCATCGG
>NZ_JACDFE010000158.1 GCF_013815995.1 Sporichthya sp. | reverse complement strand
CTCATGCATGAGCGAGTGGTCGATTTTTTGGCGTCGCGGGGCCCGAAATCGACCGCTGGGTCATGGAAGAGGCACCACTGGGGCGTGGAGGACGGACGTGCCGACCATGTCGGCCTCACCGGCTCGACGACGACGGCGCATCAACCGGAGCGGCGCCCGCGCCCCCGCTCGAGGGCCCGCGCGAAGCCGTCATTGATGACTCTCGCGAGCAGGTGTGGGTTGTTGGCCTCCCGCCAACCCCAGCGGACGATCTCAGCACCGGTCGAGAGCAGCTTCTGATGCCGGTCCTTCTCGGCTCGGATCGCTCGGACGGTCGACAGCCGGTCCGACTTCACGGACTTCTCCGTGCCGTCGGCCTCGCCAAACACGTCGACGGGCAGGTGATCCCACAGGCAATCGACCAGATAGCCCTCGTCGTCGACGATCACTGCCTGCTGGACCTTGGGCAACCGGATGCCGGCCGCGCGCATGGACACCAGCGACACCGATTCCAGGACCGACTGCGTCCACGGGTTGGCGAAGCTCAGCGCCAGTCGCGCGGCCTCGATACCGGGCCGATGCTCAGACGCAGCGACGATCGCGTCCAGGTCCTCCACGCTCACGAGTTGCTTTCGAAGCGCCGACTCCGACACCACCACGGCGTCGGCGAAGGGCATCGCGGCCGCCAGATCCAGCAGGGTGCGCGCGGTCGAGGTCACGGGAACGCCGTGTCGCATCACCACATGGCCGGGCGGCAGCGGCGCCGAGCGGAGAAAGTAGTCATTCTTGTGGGTGCCGGAGACGTCGAGGTCGTCCGTGCAGACGATCAGCGATGACGGCGGCGGGTGGAGGAACTGGAGGCCGAAGATCTGCGCGGCCGAGGTTCCCGCGGCGGCGAGGTTCGTGCGGTGCATCGCGAGCAGCAGCGCCTTGATGTCCTGGGCGTGGAGCGTCTCCTTGTCTGCGGCGGCCGCCTCTCGATCCACCGCGGTGACAAACACACCCCGCCGTAGGACCAGGATGCGCCGGCGCCTCACCGCGGTGCGCAGCGACGCATCGGTGAAGCCGAACCCATAGGCGCGGTCGCGACGGAACGGTCCAGTTCCCAGCGGGACGGAGGGCGTGGGCACCGCGTGAGGGTGCCATGACCGGCTTCGGCCGAGGCCTGGGTTATCCACAGCCTCACGTTTTCGGCCCACCGCCGCGGCGGGCCACCGGTCGCTCATGCATGAGCGAGCGGCGCGACTTGCATGACTGGCTGGTCGAAATCGGGGCCGATTCGACCCGGAAATCGACCATTGGCTCATGCATGACCGAGTGGTGGGGCTCTCGGTCAGCGAAACCTACCCAGAGTCGGAAAAAATTGGCGGAAGGCCTTGCTCTGGCGATGGGGCGGGCTTAGCGTTCGGGGAAGGCACCAAAGTGGACACGCGTGGAGGCCGGTTCAGATGGCGACGAGTGCAAACCTGCAGGCTGGACGGGGATGGGCACGGCGGGCACGGGCCGCGGTGGGGGCCGCGGTCGCGACGGCGGCGCTCGCGGCGCTGCCGGTGCTGACCGTCTCCGGGCCTGCCGACGCGGCCGCGCCCGACGACGGGTCGGGTTTTCCGGTGAATCCGGCGGCGGACGCGTTTTATACCGGGCCCGCCTCCCTCAAGGGCGTCGCGCCAGGGGCGATCCTGCGCAGCCGGCCCGTCACGATCCGCGGACTGGGCCTCCCCATGCCGGTCCGGGCCTGACAGGTGCTGTACCGCTCGACCGACACGCAGGGGCGGCCCAATGCCGTCTCCGGCACCGTCGGCGTCCTGGACGACGGCCGCCCGCTGGCCGGTCGTCCGCTGGTCGCCTACAACGTCGGCTCGCACGGGCTGGGCCCGGACTGCGCGCCCTCCTACCTGCTGCGCCAGGGGGCGGACTTCGAGGAACCGATGATGGCCGGCGCGCTGGCGCGCGGCTGGGCCGTCGTGATCAGTGACTACGAGGGCTCAGGCACGCCGGGTCCGCACACCTACGGCTCGGGTCTGGCCACCGGGCGGGCAGTCCTTGACGGCGCCCGCGCCGCGCAGCGGCTGCCCGAACTCGGCCTGACCGCGAAGTCACCGGTCGCGCTGTGGGGCTACTCCGAGGGCGGGCTGGCCACGGCGTGGGCGGCCGAACTCGCTCCGAAGTACGCGCCCGAGCTGAACATCGTCGGTGCTGCGGCGGGCGGCGTGCCGGCCAGTCTCGGCAACGTCGCACGCAAGATCGACGGCGGTCCGCTGTCCGGCTTCGTGCTCGCCGCTGCGGTCGGGCTGGACCGGGCGTACCCGGAGATGCGGCTGCACGAGCTGCTGAACGAGTCCGGGCAGATCGCCGCCGAAGCGGTAGAGTCGATGTGCCAGTACGAGTGGACGATGGCCTTCGCCAACAAGCACATGGCCGACTTCACCACCGTGGCCGACCCGCTGAACCTGCCGAGGATCCGCGCGATCCTCGACGAGAACACCCTGGGCACCCGTAACCCCGGCGTCCCGCTCTACGTCTACGAGTCAGCCCAGGACGAGTTCATGCCCCTGGAGGACGTCCGCGCGCTGGTCCGCACCTGCTGCGGCTACAACCTGCCGGTGTCGTACTACGAGGACAGCTTCAGCGAGCACATCTCGCTGGCCGGCCAGGGCGCCCCGGCCGCGATCGCCTGGCTCGGTGACCGCTTCGCCGGCACCGCGGCGGCGTCAAATTGCTGACAGTCCGCTCTCTTGCATGACTGGATGGTCGAAATCGAGGCCAGATCGACCTCGAAATCGACCATTCACTCATGCATGAGCGAATGGTGGGGGTGGGGTCAGGTCTGCCACCGGGGCTTGCGCTTCTCGAGGAAGGCGTTCATGCCCTCCTGCGCTTCCTCGGAGGCGAAGAGGCCGGCGGAGAGCTTGGCGATCGCCTCGCCCTTGTCATCGATCAGGTCGGCCATGTCGCGGCCGAGCAGCTTCTTGGTCTCGGCCAGGCCCTGCGGGGAAGCGAGCAACAATTCGGCGATGACGGAGTCGACGGCGGCGTCGAGGTCGGCGGCCGGGACGGCCTGCGAGATCAGGCCCGCGGCCGCGGCCGCAGCGGCGGAGAACGTCTCACCGGACAGGCACCAGCGGTGCGCGACCCGGGGGTCCATGCGGGGCAGCGTGGTCAGCGAGATGATCGCCGGCGCGACGCCGATGCGGGCCTCGGTGAAGGCGAAGGTCACGCTGTCGTTGGAGATCACGACGTCGGAAGCCCCGACGATGCCGAGGCCACCGGCGCGCACCGGCCCGTCCAGGCGCACCACGACGGGCTTGGGCAGCGTCACGATCTGCTTGAGGATCTTGAGCAGCAGGCCGGAGGTGTTCTCCAGTCCGACGACGACGGCTTCCTTGAGGTCCATCCCCGCGCTGAACACCGGGCCGTTGTGGGTCAGCTTGACCACGCGCGCCGAGTCATCGGCCTCGACCGCGTCGAGTGCGTCGCTGAAGGCGGTGAGCATCGCCACCGACAGCGCGTTGCGGTTGGACGGCGAGTTCAGCGTCACGGTGGCGACACCGCCGTGGGTGCTGACCAAGACCAGGGGCTCGCTCAAGACAGTTCCTTCCAGACATGACTGTGGCCCCGCCCGAAGTCGGAGCCACAGTCTCTCAGTGCGTGAAGTGCGTCAGCCGTCGAGGCGGACCTTGCCGTCCTTGGACGCCTCGACCAGCGAAGTCGGCGGGGTGAAGCGCACGCCGTAGTTCACGGTCAGCTCGTCGGCGCGGGCGACGAACGCAGCGGGGCCGACCTCGCCGGCCGCGTTCGTGTAGCCCTTGATGTACTGCACGACGCCGCCGGTCCACGGCGGGAAGCCAATGCCCATGATCGAGCCGATATTGGCCTCGGACTCCGAGCGCAGCACGCCCTCGTCGAAGCAGCGCATCGTCTCGATGGACTCGATGAACAGCATCCGCTCCTGCAGTTCGAGGATCCCGGCCGAGCCGATCACCGGCTCGAGCCCGGTGCCGAAGTGCTCGCGCAGGCCCGGCCACAGGCCGGCCTTCTCGCCGTTCTCGTACTCGTAGAAGCCCTTGCCGGCCGCCCGCGAGGGACGGTGGTAGTCGTCGATCATCCGGTCGACGACGCCGTCGGCCGGGTGCCCCTGGCCGCCGAGCACGGTGTTGTCCTTGTTCGCCTCGCGGATCTTGCGCATCAGCGTCAGGGTGAGCTCGTCCGAGAGCGCAAGGGCTCCGACGGGGTAGCCGGCCTGGAGACACGCCTGCTCGATCGACTGCGGGTCCACGCCCTCGCCGACCATCGCCAGGCACTCGTTGATGTAGGTGCCGATGACGCGGCTGGTGAAGAAGCCGGGGGAGTCGTTGACGACGATCGGCGTCTTCTTGATCTGCTTGGCCAGGTCGAGCGCCTTGGCCAGCGTGGCGTCCGAGGTCTGCGCGCCGGCGATGATCTCCAGCAGTGGCATCTTGTCCACCGGGGAGAAGAAGTGCAGGCCGATGAAGTCCTCGGGCCGGCTGACGCCCTTCGCCAGGGCGGTGATCGGCAGGCTGGAGGTGTTGGAGCCGAGCAAGGCGTCGGGGGTGAGGTGGCCCTCGATCTCACCGAAGACCTTGTGCTTGAGCTCGACGCTCTCGAAGACGGCCTCGATGACCAGGTCCGCGCCGGCCACGTCCGCGGCGTCGCCGGTCGGGGTGATCCGGGCCAGGAACGCGGCGGCGTCGTCCTGACTCAGCTTGCCGCGGGAGACCTGCTTGCCGACCAGCTTGGCCGAGTACGCCTTGCCCTTCTCGGCGGCGTCCAGGGTGACGTCCTTGAGCACGACCTCGATGCCGGCCTGCGCGCAGACGTACGCGATGCCGGCGCCCATCATCCCGGCGCCGAGGACGGCGACCTTCTTGGCCTTGTACGCGTCGTAGCCCTTCGGTCGGGCGCCGCCGGAGTTCACGTACTGCATGTCGAAGAAGAACGCGGTGATCATGTTCTTCGCGACCTGACCGGTCGCGATGTCGATGAAGTACTGCGTCTCGATCGCGAGCGCCGTGTCGAGGTCGACCTGCGCACCCTCGATGGCCGCGGCCATGATGTTGCGTGGCGCGGGCATCGGAGCGCCCTTGAGCTGCTTGCGCAGGTTGGCCGGGAACGCCGGCAGGTTCGCGGCGAATGCGGGGTTGTTCGGAGCTCCGCCAGGAATCTTGAAACCCTTGACGTCCCAGGGCTGGACGGCCTTCGGGTTCTCCTTGATCCAGGTCTTCGCGTTGGCCAGCATCTCCTCCGGGGTGGCGACGACCTCGTCGACCATGCCCTTCTCGAGGGCCTGCGCCGGCGAGTACCGCTGGCCCTGCAGCAGGACGTTGAGCAGTGCGTCCTGGATGCCGAGCAGGCGCGTGCTCCGGACCACGCCACCGGCGCCCGGGAGCAGGCCCAGGCCCACCTCGGGCAGACCGATCTGGCTGCCGCGCGCGTCGAGGGCGATGCGGCGGTTCATGATCAGGCACATCTCGTAGCCGCCGCCGAGCGCGGCGCCGTTGATGGCGGCGACCTTCGGCACCGGCAGCAGTTCGAGCCGGCGCATGTTCCGCTTCATCGTGTTGACCTCGGCGGTCCACGCGGCCGCACCGTCGGACGAGGCGCCCAGGATCTCGCCCAGATTCCCGCCCGCGAAGAAGGTCTTCTTCGCCGAGGTGAGGACGATGCCGGAGATCGACGCCTTGTCGGCCTTGATCTCGGCCTCGAGCGCATCGGCCAACTGGCCGAGCGAGGTCTGGAACGCCTCGCTCATGGTGTTGGCCGAGCCGGCCGGGTCATCCATCGTCAAGGTGACGATGTTGTCCTCGTCCTTGCTGACCTTGAACGTGCCGATCGTGTCCTGCAGCGTCATGTGACTTGGGTCCTTCTCAGGGGGTCCGGCAGCGGGTCAGATGCGCTCGAGGACGGTGGCAATACCCATGCCGCCGCCGACGCAGAGGGTGGCGACGCCGTAGCGCTGGTCGCGCCGCTCCAGCTCGTCGATGATCGTGCCGACCAGCATCGCACCGGTCGCGCCGAGCGGGTGGCCGAGCGCGATCGCGCCGCCGTTGACGTTGACCTTGTTCTCGATGTCGGTCTGCGAGAGGCCCATGTCCTTGGCGAAGCGCATGACAACCGCGGCGAAGGCTTCGTTCATCTCGAACAGGTCGATCTGATCCACCGTCAGGCCGGCCTTGGCCAGCGCCTTCCTGGTGGCCGGCGCGGGGCCGGTCAGCATGATCGCCGGGTCGGAGCCGCTGACCGCGGTGGCCAGGATCCGCGCCCGCGGGGTCAGGCCGAGGTCACGGCCGACCGCCTCGCTGCCGATCAGCGTGAGAGCGGCACCGTCCACGATGCCGGAGGAGTTACCGGCGTGGTGGACGTGGTCGATCTTCTCGACCCAGTGGTACTTCTGCAGGATGACGGCGTCGAAGCCGCCCATCTCGCCGATCATCTCGAAGCTCGACGGCAGCTGCGCCAGGCCCTCCAGGGTGGAGTCGGCGCGCACGTGCTCGTCGTGGTCGAGGAGCATGACGCCGTTGCGGTCCCGGACCGGGATCAGCGAGCGGTTGAAGTAGCCGCTGGCCTGCGCCTTGGCCGCCCGCTCCTGAGAGAGCAGGGCGTAGCGGTCGACGTCGGTGCGGGAGAAGCCCTCGATCGTCGCGATCATGTCCGCGCCGATGCCCTGCGGGGTGAAGTAGGTCTCGTAGGAGGTCTCCGGGTCCATCGCCCAGGCGCCGCCGTCGCTACCCATCGAAACCCGGGACATCGACTCGACACCGCCGGCGAGGATGAGGTCCTCGAAACCGGAACGCACCCGCTGAGCGGCCTGATTCACGGCCTCCAGGCCGGAGGCGCAGAAGCGGTTGAGCTGCACGCCGGCCACGGTCTCGGGCAGCCCGGCCAGCAGGGCGGCGGTCTTGGCGATGTCCGAGCCCTGGTCGCCGACCGGGGAGACGACGCCGAGGACGAGGTCGTCGATCCGGCTCTCATCCAGGTTCGGGTACCGCTCACGCAGCGCATCGACGAGGCCGACGACCAGCGAGATCGGCTTCACGCCATGCAGCGAACCGGTCTTCTTGCCACGCCCGCGCGGGGTGCGGATTGCGTCGTACACGAACGCTTCGGTGCTCACAGTTGCCTCCGAACGGGTTTGTGACTCGCCAGTAGCTTAGCGGCCCAGAGCACTGAACGGAGCACCGGTCAGCGCTGACTGAATGTGCGGTGCAACACCTGAATGCCCGGCTGCATTTCCGCGCACTAGGTTCGGCGCATGCATGACGCACGCGAACTGATCGGCCTGGGGGACGCGGCGGTCGCCGCACTGGCCCGGCGGGGATTCCGCTTCGACCCCGCCCCGCTGGCCGAGCTTTTGACCGGTCGCAACGCCGCCATCCACTCCGGCGACGAGCTGCGGGCGGAGTCCAAGCGCCTCGCCGGCGAGGTGGGCAAGGCGGCCAAGGCCGGCGGTGACCCCCAACTGGCAGAGGCGCTCAAGGACCAGGCCCGCGCGCTGAAGGACCAGGTCCGCGAGGCCGAGGAGAAGGCCGAGCGCCTCGGGTCCGCCCTGCACGAGGCGATGCTCGACATTCCGAACCTGCCGTCGGAGGCCGTCCCGGACGGGCTGACCGAGGACGACGCGGTCGAGGTCCGCCGGGTCGGCGCGCCGCCGAGCCTGGACGGCCCGCGCGACCACGTCGAGCTCGGCGAGGCGCTCGGCATCCTCGATTTCGCCCGTGCGACCAAGCTCTCCGGCCCCCGGTTCGCGGTCGCCCGCGGGGCCGGCGCGGCCCTCGAACGGGCGATCGCCACGCTCTTCCTCGACCTGCACACCCGCCGGCACGGCTACACCGAGTTCTCCGTCCCGACCCTGGTGACCAGGGAGACGATGACCGGCACCGGGCAGCTGCCCAAGTTCGAGGCCGACCTGTTCGCGACCTCGGCGGGTGACCGGGAGCTGTTCCTGATTCCGACCGCCGAGGTGCCGCTGACCAACCTGCACAGCGGCGAGATCCTCGACGAGGGCGCGCTGCCGCTCGCCTACACCGCGCACACCCCGTGCTACCGCTCCGAGGCCGGCTCCTACGGCCGGGACACCAAGGGGATCCTGCGGCTGCACCAGTTCTCGAAGGTCGAACTGGTCCGGATCTGTACTGCCGAGACCTCGAACGCCGAACTCGAGCTGATGGTCAGTCACGCCGAGGCATGCCTGGTCGAACTCGGGTTGGCCTACCGCCTGGTCAAGCTCGCCGCCGGTGACATCAGCTTCTCCGCTCAGCTCACCTACGACCTCGAGGTGTGGCTGCCCAGCCAGGACAAGTACCGCGAGATCTCGTCCTGCTCGGACTGCGGGCAGTTCCAGGCGCGCCGCGCCGGGATCCGCGTCCGCAATGCCGACAACCAGCGTCATCCCGTCGCGACGTTGAACGGCTCGGGCCTTCCCATCGGGCGCACGATGGCCGCGATCCTGGAGAACTACCAGCAGCCGGACGGATCGGTGGAGATGCCGAAGGCGCTGGTGCCCTATCTCGGGTTCAGCGCGATCGCCGCCGACGGGACCCTGGTTTCGTGACGCTGTCCGAACTGCTGCGGGCGCGGCCCGGCGCGGTCGACCTGGCCGCCATCGACTCCCGGTCCACCCCGGGCTTCGTCGGGGACAAGGCCGCCAGCGAAGCGGCCCTGGACGAGGTGGCGCGTCCGCTCGCCAACCTGCAGGAGCGGTTGTTCGCCGAGGGCTTTTCCGGGGGGTCGCGGTCCCTGCTGCTCGTGCTGCAGGGCATGGACACTTCCGGCAAGGGCGGCGTCCTGCGCGGAGTGGTCGGCCGGGTGGACCCGCAGGGGGTGCGGATCTCCTCGTTCAAGCGGCCCACCGAGGAGGAGCTGGCCCACGACTTCCTCTGGCGGATCCGCAAGCGCCTTCCCGACGCGGGGCTCATCGGCGTCTTCGACCGGTCGCACTACGAGGACGTGCTGATCGTGCGGGTGCACGACATGGTGCCGAAGGAAGCGTGGGAACGCCGGTACGACGCGATCAACGCCTTCGAGGCCGACCTGGCCGCCGCCGGCACGACCGTGCTGAAGGTATTCCTGCACATCTCTGCCGACGACCAGGAGGAGCGGCTGGAGGCTCGGCTGGACGATCCGGCCAAGCACTGGAAGTGGGACTCGGCCGACCTCGACGAGCGCCGGTACTGGAGCGCCTACCAGGAGGCGTACACCGCAGCCTTCGACCTCTGCAATCCGGACACCGCGCCCTGGTACGTCGTCCCCGCCGGGCGCAAGTGGTACCGCAACTGGGCGGTGGCCACGCTGCTGCACGAGGCCCTCGCCGCGATGGGGTCGGCCTGGCCGGACCCGAAACTGGACGTCGCCGCATTGCGGGAGCGGCTGCAGAACGAGAAGCCGGGCTGACCGGAATAGTTCACCCGCTCGCGGTGTAGTGAGCAGGTATGACTGCCGGCCATCGCATCGAGATCGAGGACAGCCCCGCCCACGTGCGGGTCGAGGTCGACGGGGTCACCGTCGCCGAGACCCGGTCGGCGCGGATCCTGCGCGAGACCGGCCTGCCGGCGCGCTGGTACCTGCCCAAGGAGGACGTCGATGCGAGCGTTCTGCGCGAGACCGACTTCGGCTCGCACTGCCCGTTCAAGGGCGACGCGTCTTACTACTCGGTGGAGGTCGGCGCAGCGGTTCGCTCGAATCTGATCTGGACCTACCCCGAGCCGATCCCGGGCGCGGCGGCGATCGCCGGAATGCTCAGTTTCTATCCGGACCGGGCCGCGGTGTTCGTGGACGGCGAGCGGATCTGAGGGATGCTGGCCCCCAACCGGATGGGAAGCCCGAGTGGAAGCTGGTGAGGCGCGGTGCGGATCGGTATGAACGTGGGCGGCGACGTGATCGGAGCGCCGGTCGCGCCGATCCAGATCGCCGCGGACGCCCGCGCGGCGCAGGACGCCGGCTTTCCCGCGGTGTGGGCCACGCACGTCGCGCGCGGCACGGACACCCTGCCCGCCATGGCGGTGGCCGGCGCCCAGACCCGGACCGTCGACCTCGGGATCGCCGTCGTACCGACCTACCCGCGTCACCCGCACGCGCTCGCGCAGGCGGCGGCCACCGTCCAGTCGCTGTGCGGCGGCCGCTTCACCCTGGGGATCGGGGTCTCCCACCGACCGGTGATCGAAGCCGCGCTCGGCCTGGAGTACGCCAGCCCCGCGGCCCACATGCGCGAGTACCTGCAGGTCCTGGGCCCGCTCCTCACCACCGGCGAGGTCAGCCACCACGGCCGGTTCTACAACGTCGAGGCGAGCTTCAACGTCGTCGGCACCTCGCCGGTCTCGGTGGTCGTGGCGGCGCTCGGGCCGAAGATGATCGAGGTCGCCGGGGCGTACTCCGACGGCACCGTGACCTGGATGGCCGGAGCGCGCGGCATCGCGGACATCGCCACCGCGCTGTCCAAGGCCGCAGCTGCGGCCGGACGACCGGCGCCGCGAATCATCGCGGGAATCCCGGTGGCGGTCTGCGACGACGCCCCGGCCGGCCGCGAAGCGGTGCTCTCGACCTTCGCCCGCTACGACACCCTCGCGAACTACCAGGGTCAGTACGAGCGCGAGGGGTCGGCCGGGATCGTCGATCAGGTGGTCTACGGATCCGAGGAGGTCGTGCTCGGTCGGCTGCGGGAATTCCGCGACGCCGGCGCCACCGAGCTCTGGCCGGTCCCGTTCTCCGTCGGTTCCGACGCGGCTGGAAGTATCGCCCGCACCACGGCATTCCTGGCGACGCTGACTCCGGAGATCTGATCCCCTTGGGCAAGTACGCCCCCGAGCTCATCGCGGGCGGCTTCGCGATCGAGATCGCGGACGCCGACCTGCTGCACGCGCCCCTGGACCTCGCCGACCTGGCTCACGTGCTGGTGCTGCTGCGCCAGAAGGTGGTTCCGGCCGAGGTCGGTGCCCGGTTGCTCGACGCGCTGCTGGCCCTGCACGAGACCCCGGTGTCCGAGGTCGGCTACGACCCGGCCCGCGGCGAGATCTACAACTGCCGCGAGGACTGGCTGGCCGCGCGGATCGGCCGCGACGCCGGTTGGCTGCACGCGGGGCGCCCCCGGCGCGAAGCGGTCCGGAT
>NZ_JACDFE010000157.1 GCF_013815995.1 Sporichthya sp. | reverse complement strand
CATCGTTCGGGAACCAGTCCCGGAACTCCTGCAACGTGCGCGGGTAGTCGACTCCGCCTAGCGGCCGTTCTTTGCTCACACCCGAAATCGTACTGCACTCAAGCAGATATGCAGAACATATGTTCGATACAGTCGGATGAGTTCGCCTCCCTGTGGATTGGCGTGTTCGGGTCACGTCTTGCCTCCCTTCAGCGACCGCAGGTGTTCCTCGATCTGCTGGTCGGTCAGCGCGGCGAAGTCGACGAAAGCCAGCCGGCGTCGCAACCGCGGGGTGAGGTCACGGAGGACGGTCCGTCGGGTTGCGCCCTCGGCCGACATCGCGAGCCGGGCGACGGCCTGTGCCAGCCGAGGATTGCCGGCGATCGCGCGGCGTTCGGTGATCTGGTTGAGGTCGCTCTCGTCCAGTGCCCGGAGAAGCGAGAGGTCGATCGGGACGCCCAGTCCGGCCTGTCCGAAGGTCAAGGCCTGCCACCAGAGGCGAGCGAACATGTGCCGGGTGCGATCGGTGCAGATCCACCGTTCGGGATTGGAACTGCCCAGCCAGCGCCAACGCACGAGATCCGGCGCCACGACGAAGGTGAGGAAGTTCCAGACCCCGTTGTGCGCCGCTTCGACGGTGGTCAGGTCCATTCGCTCGAACAACGCTTCTGCGGCCGCTCTGTCGTAGCCGATCCGGCGTGAGTCATCGGTGGCCTCTGGATACCCGAAATCGTGGGCGATCACTCTCAGCTGCTCACCGAGCGCCGCGACCTCGGAGCTGGTGACTCGCGCGCCACCGGTCGCGGCGTAGGTCGCCCGAGCGTGATCGGACTGGACGACTGCGGCAAGGTCGGACACGCTCCGGTTCCGGAGCTCGCCGTAAAGGGATCTGACCACCGCGCCATCGAGCCTCGGCCACAACTGCGTCATGCCAGCCTCCGTCCGAAGCCGATCCGACGGCAGCCGTCGACGATCGCCGACTTCAAGGCCATCGAATCGGCCTCGGGAACTGTCCACGACTCGACGTCGGGGAGAACGCGGAGGGCGAGGGTCCGCGCGCTGGCTCCGACCGAGTCCCCCTCGACGTCCTCCAGGTCGCGCCACCGGTGCAGCGCCCACCGGACCAGCTCCTCCACGATGCCCTCTTCCATCGTGGCGAGCAGCACCTGCTGGACGTCGTTGGCCCTGCGCCCTACGGATACCGCGGAGACGAGGGCCGTGTCCGAGGCGTTGATCAACAGGATCATCGCGCCCATGACCGGGACGTCGGGTGTCGCGGGCAGTTCGAGGTACCAGGAGGCGTCCGGGTCGTGGCCGGTGGCGCGGAAGTCGACGACCTCTGCCGGAAACGCGGCCCCGTGGCCGGTGAGACGAAGCGTGGTCTCATCGGACCAGAGGATGCTGCCCGCCCAACGGGCCTGTCCCGGGACGGCGTCGCCCCGATCAGCGGCCAGGAGGAGTCGTCGGGTCAAGATGATCGTTGAGCCAGCTCGCTCCGGCGGCACCTCGAGATCGACGGTGATGGGGCCGGAGACGGCCGCCAGCTGAGTGGGTTCGCCAACCAGCCCGGTGTCGGTTGCCCGCCAACCGATGGCCCAGATCAGCGGTGCGTCAGCCAGTCGCGCGGCGGACCGAACGGCGTCCAGATCGGCGTCGATCGTGCAGCGGAGCTGGAGTCGGGTGCGGTAGTCCCAGTCCTCGACTCGATCGCCGATCGCTTCCCATTCGCCCCCGACGAGGCCGCTCCACTCCGAGACCGCGATCAAGGCGGATGGCGGGACGAAGTACGGCTTGACATCGCTCATGTCGCGGCACCCCCACTCCGAAAGCTGATCGAGAGCCGCACGACGGCCTCCGGCTCGGCGCGCAGTCGCACCTCCCACCGACGATCCGCGGCGGGGTCGACGGCCAGTTCGGGTCCGCTCACAACGTCCCCCGACGTTGCGGACCTCCAGCCGATCACGGCGGACCTGCCCTCGAGCTCGTCCAGAGGTTCGAGGCCGCCGTCGAGAACGATCGCGGGCTCTGCCGTGACGATGTGGCACGCTGACCAGTCGGGGAGCTGGACCATCGCGCGGATGAGTGGACGACCGTCATCGCCATCGACGAGTTCCGGCCCCTCAACGATGCGTGGGCGCAGGGTGGGCGTACTTCCCCGCCCACCCGGCCGGGCCCGCGTGGAGGCCTCGGCGGCGTCGCCCTCTGCGGTGACCAGACCGGCGAGGCGGCTGGCCAGTGCCCCCAGCGTCGCCTCCCCGGTCGGCGTAGGCCGGGTCGTCTCGCCGCCTTTCTCGCGCAGCCGGTCGCGGACGAACGCGGTGGCCAACTGCACGACGCCCCGCGCAGTGCGGCGCAACCCGTCGATCACCCAGTCGTCGTGGGTTGGTGGTTCAGCCTCCGCGAAGTAGGCGTTCGCCGCCTCACTTGCCCGGAACACCGCGCCGTACTGGATGGCCTCGTCCGGGTGAGCTTCGCCCGCGACGTAGTCGACGATCAGGTCCGCCTGACGCATCCGGGCGCAGTGATGCGAACGCCCTCCGAGGGGGGAGGCGGCGGCGACGAGGGGGTTGACCCGGACGGGTGCCATCCCTTCGATGAGGGCGAATCGGCCGACCTCCGCCGGCTGCGCGCGCCGAGGCGGGACCTGGTAGTGCCCGTTCTCCGACAGCGCACGGTAGGCCTGGACGAACGGGTTCAGCTCGATGAGTTGCTCGGGATCGGGAATCTCCGTGGCGAAGCCATCTCTCCGGACACTGCACACCAATCGGCTGGCTCGACCGCTGATCATGCGCGGCCAGAGGTTCCACAACATCGTGGAGGCGATGAACTCCGCGGCGTCGTCGGGCTCGCGGGCGACATCGTCCGCGCCCGGTCTACGACCGAGGTCCACATCGACGATCGCGACCGTCGTGCCTGTCGCACCGTCGGCGAAGGAGGAGAGTCCGAGACGTGCGGCCATCTCGTCCGCCTCGCGGTCCAGCAGCGGTCGCGTGTGCCCACCATCCTCCACGCCGAGCCAATGGCGGCCGGTGAACCGGCGCCCGTTCACCGCATAGGCGTCACCTAGAGCCGCCCCGATCAGCCTGCGCTGGCGGCGCCCGCGAAAGGTGCAGATCGTGTCGGCGACGATGACATGGCATCGGCTTACGTTGTAGATGATGCCCTTGCCGAACCCGTACGAGCCTCCGCTGAGGTCGACCGCCTTGTTAGCGCCCACATTGCGGATGAAGTTGACGAAGTCGGGTCGCTCACCGGCCACGGGGTTCTCGTCAGCACCGAGAGGGCCGCCGAGGCCTGTCGTCCCGCGGTCGGCGATCGTCATCAGCAAAGGCCCCTGAGCGATCGTCTCCGCTATGCCCAGATCCGAGCCGTCGGGCTCGGGCAGGAGGAATTCTTGCCATGCCAGCAGGCCGTTGCCCGACAGTCGCTTGAGGCGCACGGCGAAATCGATGTCGCCGCCGCCGGGCAACGCGGCATCGCAGCTGTTCTGGGCCGTCTCCCGGATCAGGACGGTCAGTGGATCAAGGTGGGGCCTCCCGAGCTGACGACGGATGCCCTCGGAGGCGGTGAATCCCTCGGGCGCGACAGGCTGCGACCACCACTGCGCTCCGGTCACGACACGTCCCCTACCCAGGACACCAACGCGGCCTCTCCCCTGGCCGCGTGAGGATCGAGGACTGCCACGGCGATCCGGTAGGTGACCCCCGCGATACCCGCGGGTGCGCCCGTCGAGCCGAACGAGGCGGGCACGATCCTCGGGACGTCTGCGCTGATCGGCACATGGGCGAGCTCCGCTACCCGGAACCGCTCGGTGTACCGGGGCGCGTCGGCCTCGCTGTAGCCAGCTGCGGCGAACCGTCGCCGCA
Organism: Sporichthya sp.; assembly: GCF_013815995.1. GTDB lineage: Bacteria > Actinomycetota > Actinomycetes > Sporichthyales > Sporichthyaceae > Sporichthya. Next base: position 7,255 of record NZ_JACDFE010000157.1, on the reverse strand, counting down.
TCTCACCGCGATCGGTCGCTCGGCCGGAGATCCGTTCGGCCAACTCCGGGAGGGTCGCCCCGTCGTCTGCCTCGACGACGGTGGCGAGGACGAGAGCGAGCGGAACATCGGCAGGCTCCTCGAGCTGCTTAATCCCGTGGATCTCCACGTCCGTGGCGGCGGCCCCGAGTGCCTTAACCTCCAACGCACATCCCGGCAATCGGATGTCATGCGGCTCCCGGAGCGGTCCCCGCCACCAGGTGATGTCCAGGTCGAAGCCACGGCTGACCACATCGAGAACGGTCAGCTCCGCGAACATCGCCATCTGCCCGACGAGTGTCAACCGACGCGCCCGGTGCGTGCTCAGCAGCGTCCGCCACCGTGCAACGACTCCGACCGCGGCGGCGGCGGGCCGGTGTGGTTCAGCCCCGGCTGCGATCAGTACATCGGCCAGAACTTCGTCGAACAGGTCGAACAGGTCCGGTCGCGCGCAGGACACGTCGAGGTGGTGCGCCGGGACGCGGCCGAACGTGTAGGTCCGGATCCGCAGCAGCAGGGGCCCCTCGGCCTCGTCGCCTGCGACGTCCTCCTCCCCAACGGGGATCAGCAGATGGCGACTTCCGGTTCCGTTCACCGCGACGCGGATCGGTGCCGGACCGACGTCCAACCCGAGCGGCGTGGTGCTGATCTCGGTAGCCGACTGAGCGACCAATAGCGGCCACGAGTGGCCGAGCTCCCGCAGCCAGTCGGCCGGTTCGTTCACGGGTCGTCCTCGCCGTTGAGGGCCGCGAGTTCGGCTTCTTCCTCCTCGATCTGTACACCCGACAAGTCCGCGGCGACGTAGCTCTCGACCTGGCCCGCGTCGGCGTTACCGGGGAACACCAGCGCGAGCCCGATGACGTCGTCGTGCGCCGCCAACGGGTCGCGAGTTCTCGCGTTGCGGGGGTCGGGCTGCGAAGCGGGATCGATCGGATACAGCAGCAGGAGTCCTCTGACGCTGCCATCCGCGTCCGTGTTCCGCGCCTCCATGAGCGCGGTCTCGTTCATCGCACGTGCGGCCGCGGGATCGAACCCGAGGTCTACGACCCGGTGTTCCTTGGACATCAACGTCTTGATGTCCGCGCGATCCGGTCCTGTGCCTGACAGCTTGGCGCGGGTGATCCGGCCGAACTCGATGCCACCCAGCCGCACCGTCCCGTTGTTGTCGTCGGTCGCGGCCATGACGGCGACACTCCAGCGGTCCAGGCTTCCCGACGCCCGCTGCTTGCCCACGTACTTGAGGATGAGGTCAGGATCCAGATCGGGTGAGTCCGGGTGGCTTGTGTAGGTACCGATGAATCGCTCGACGAGCTCCGCCGGGACGTCGCGGTAGAGCAGGCCGCCGTTCGGCAAATCCTCACCGATGCCGGCAGCGGCTCGGGTGTCGCGGATCAACTCGTCAGCGGCATCCAGGTTGCCGCGCAGCCAGCCTGCGTCGTGCTCGATGAAGTACCTGGTTTGGATGCGACGACCTCCGTAGGAGGCATACGCAGGGCATGCAGCGCCCATCTTGGCGGTGATCCGCAGGACGGGGTGGGTTCGGATCCGGACCCCGAACTGCCTCGGCGTCAACCCCTGTTGTTCGTATCGTTCGATGTCGAGCCGGATCTCGTGCTCAACGGTCGCCAAGTGCCGGAACCACGCCTCGAGTTGCGCGGTCATCCAGATCCTCGGCAGGTCCTCGTAACCCGGTCGGAAACCGAACCAGCGGGCCATCTGCAGGAGGGTGTCGTAGGCCTGAGCGGCGCGAACGAAGTAGCTGACGACGAGACCCTCGAGCGTCAGTCCTCGGCTCAACGTGTTGCCACCCACCGCGATAGCGATCTGCCCGGGTTGGGAATAGTCGAGCCGGTCGTCGCTGCGGCAGTTGTCGAGCACGACGCGCGTGGCGCCGACCACGTCCGTGAGGTGTTCGCGCACCTCGGTGAACGACGTCGCCGTCACCTCCGGGAACTCGGAGGCGGGCACGCGTGCTGTTTCCGCAATCCAGAGCGCCTCCAGTTCGTCGAGAATCGTTCGGTCCCCATCGCCCAACCGGCGTAAGGCGTCGTCCCTGACCTCGACCAGCGGTTCCTTGAACGCCTCGTGCACCGCGATCTTGACCGCTGTGTGGATGAGCATCGTCGAATGGCCCGTGTCGCCACGGGCCCGGCGCGCTGCCGTCGCGAGCCAGAACCAGCGAATGGCGCTCTCCAACGAATCGGTGATCTCAGGGGTGAAACCGGCGACCTGGCGACCTACCGGCCGCAGATGGACCAGTTCGCTGTCGTCGATGATGCGGACCATGTCGTGGCCGTCGAGGTCCGCGCCGTTGGCCTCGTCGCCCTCCACCGCCTCCCTGCCGAAGATCCGGTCGGTGCCGAAGTACCCGTTCGGGCGCGGCAGGTTGAGGATGAAATCCTGGGGATAGAGATCGTCAGCGGCGGGATCGATCAGCACGTTGGCGAACGGCGTCGCGGTGTAGCCGACATAGGTACACCTGGGGAGCTTGGCCAGGATCCTGCGGATCAGGGGGTTGATTGTCGCCGTCTGGACGCTGGCCTGGTCGGCCTCGTCATCGATGACCAGCACCGGCAGGTCTGCGAGAACCCGCTGCTTATCGGCGTCCTCTAACCACTTGTCCAGTCGCTTGAGCACGGTCTTGTTCTTCTTGACCACGCATATCGCGACCTTGGACGCCTGGTCGTGCAGCAGCGCCGTGGATTGCATGGCCGGTGCGTAGAAGTCCGCGCCCGGGTCGGTCAGAGTCAGCCACGCCGTGGGGCTGAGATCCTTGAGTTGTTGGTCGAGGCGTTCCTGGGTTTGCCGGCGCAGACCGTTGTGAATCCCTGACAGGACGATCACGAGCTTGTAGCCGACATCCGCCGCCTTCGCGATCACCGCAGTGAAGTTGGTCGTCTTGCCGCTCTGGACGTACCCGACGACCAGACCCTTCGACGTCCACGTGCTTCGCTCCGGACGCGGGGTGTAGGCGACCACCTTGGTGGACGCGCGGTCCACCGGGCGCACCCGGTCTTCGTCCCACCCGAGTTGGTCCGTGAAGAAGGCTCTCAGCGCTGGCCAATACTGGTCCGAATCGTCGTTCGGACCGGGGTACCAGGGGTCCCGAGGCCCGTGCAGAACGGGTGGATCGTCGGACTCGATTCGGGCGACTCGCTCCTCGTACTCCCGGACATAATCGTCCAGCTTGGCGCCGAGCACCCCGCCGAATCGTCGCCGAGCCTCGTCCAGGCCCTGCTCGCGCGCCCACTTCGCGAAGACGGGAAAGAAGTCATCGACCTGCACGCCATCGCCCCCTGGCCGAGTTGTCTTTGGATCGACCGCAGTGCCTGCAGTCCGTCGTGGTCCTCAGGTTCACCGTCGTGCGCAACCGTATCGGCCGGTCGCCTTGCCCCCCGGGACGCTCGCGAGTGCGGTGTCCACGCGGTCAGCGGCGTCAGCAGTTGCCTCGTGCTCCCACACGCGGACGACCGCCCATCCGGCTGCCGCGAGCCGATCGTCGGTGTCGCGGTCACGACGGACGTTGCCGGCCAGCTTGGCGGCCCACCAGTCGCGGTTCGCCCTGGGCGTGGTCGCGTGATCCGGGCATACGTGCCAGAAGCAACCGTCGACGAACACGGCGACGCGGGAGCGGGTGAAAACCACGTCGACGCGGCGACGGCGAAGCCCGTCGACGTCCAGCTTCACGTCGACCCGGAACCGGCGACCGCGACGATGAAGCTCCCGTCGCAGCGCGATCTCCGGTGCCGTGCCGCTGCGCAACTGGGCGGCCATCCGGGCGCTGACCTGCGCGCTGCTGGGGACCATGGACACGTGGGCAAGTCTCCGGGAACGGCCCAACGTCTGGCTACCACTACCAGCAAGTCGCGACCCACGGTCCTACCTTGCCGCCGATGGATACCTGGATGCGCCTGGGTCAACCAACCCTCGTAGGACGAGGGCAGTGTCGTCGTCGATGTCGTCGGTCGGATCCATCCCGTCGACCTGATCGCGCAGCGCCTTGCCGAGGCGCTCGGCGTCCACGCGGTCGCCCCCAGCCTTTGCGGCGCAGATCGCGTCGCGATACAGCAGCTCGGCGCACGGTTCGGCGGTGATCCCTTTGGCCGTGGCCCACCGGGCGCGGCGGTGGTCGCCGGCCGCCAGCGCCTGCTCGGCGAGGGCGTGGGCGACGTCGACGATGGCGCTGATCATGTCTTGGGTCTCGGCCTCGGCCCAGCCGTAGGCGGCGGGGTTGACTCCGAGGAAGGGTCGCCCTCGGACGAGCGAGAGCGCAGCTTCGAGTTCATCGAGCCCGTTCGCGCCGGCGGCCAGCCCATGGGCGGCCAGCGACCGAAAATCGTCCCAGTCGCAGGTCGCCTCCGGGTGGAGGCGGTACTCCTGGCCCTCGCCGATCATCGCCACATACGGCTGGCCGTCGGGCGTCAAGCCGAGCCATTGACGGGCGCGGGAGACCAGCGGGTTACGGGTGCCACGTGCGACCCGGACCCCCGGCCAGAGCGCCTCGTCGAGTTGGTGCTGGCTGGCCCCGGGATGCAGGGCGAGGTAGGCGATCAGTTCGGTGGCGCGGCGACGCCGCCCGGGCTGGGCGTCGTCCCCCGCGCCGGTGATCTCGACCGGGCCGAGCACCAACACCCTCGGGCCATCGGCTCGCTCCGCGTCCCGATCGGCATCCCCGGGTCGGAAGACAGCGATCTCATCCGTGCCGAGGTCCAGTGATGTCGGCCCGGAGGGACGTTCGACAACGGTCACCAGATCAGCGCACCGTGGTGCCTTGTGAGGCCCTACGGACGTGGCAGCAACGGTGTCGGCATCGGTGGGCGCGAGGGCGGGGGCCTCCTCGACATCTACGGTGACCAGCTCGTAGAGCTGCGCCAGGCGACCAGGCTCCAACTGCTGCGGCTCGATCGTGATGTTGGGCGGGTCGAGGCGCCACACGCCGTTGTCTGCGGCGAGCGTCCACCCGACGGTCGCAGCGGGTTCGGCAGGACGGGTCGTAATCAGGCAGGTGCCGCGGTGGGGCGCTGGTGCCACGGCGCACGCCAGCGAAGTGTCCGTCGGCGACACGGACTCGATGAGGATCGCGGGCGCCCACGCGTCGGCAACGACCTGCCGTGCCCGAGCATCGAGCATGCTCGGGGCATCGACCCCATCGAGCAGGACACCAACATCCCGCTGACGGTTTTCAACCCACCGGTGGCCTGTTGCCGAGTCGGTGGCTCTCACCCTGCCGCGATCGAGCACGCGTAGGAGTTCGGGCGGGCAGCCGGCGGCGGTGAGCTCGGTACTGCGGCACAGGTCGCTGGTTCCGAGTTCGAGGGCGATCGCGCACAGGATCCGCTCGGCTTCCTCCGGTGGGCCGCTGATTCGCAGCGTGCCGACCGCTTCGAGGTTCACCAGCACCATGGACCCGCCAGCCACACCGGCGGCGACGAGCGCCGGGTACGGGTCGACCGGGTCCTCAATCACCTCCGCGGCGCGGACGTTCACCACCGGATCGCTCCGGTCCGGTTCCAGGTCCGGCGCCAGGGTCCACGTCCTGGTTCCGGCGGCCACGAAAGGCGGTGGGGCGTCCGGTTCGTCGTCCGCGAAGTGCAGCGTTGCACCGGTCGGTGCGAGCTCGATCAGCTGCAGATCCGGGAGCGCCCGGCTCGTGCGGTGGCAGTGCTCCGAGAGCCGGTGCAGTGCACCACGGAGCGTGGCGACCGTCAGTTCAGCATTCGCGAGGTGCAGCTCTCGTTCGAGCCGCTCGGTCGCTGGAGCCGGACGGCGAAGTCGTTCACCTGGACGGCGGAACCGCTGCGCCCGGCGGCGCCGGCGGGCGAGCTCGGCGATCAGGCCGGTGCAGGCGAGCCCGCTGAGGCCGAGGGTCAGCGCGCCGATGGGTACGCCCACTCCGTCGTCGTCGTTGGCCGCCGGCGGGGCCACCGCCGCAGTCCCGCTTCCGACGTCAGGTGCGCTTGGCGTGGCCGAGGTACCGACCCCCGCCGTGGCCGGAGCGCCTGGTGCCTGCTCGGTGGCGAGCGGTTGCGACGGCGCCCGATCGGCCTTGTCGGTGGCCACTCTGTGAGTCCGCTCGACCTCGACCGCGGCGGATGCCGGTGCGCCTGGGCGGTCGACCCCGACCGCGTCCGCCGGGAGCTTCAGCCGCCAACCGGGGTGGATCAGGCTGGGTGTCGTGAGGTGGCGGCCATCAGGCTGCGATCGGCCGCGGTTGAGTTCGTAGATCTCCTTCCAGCGCAGGCCGTCGCCGAGGTGCCGCTCGGCGATGCCCCACAACGTGTCGTGGTGGGCGCCCCGGGGCGGCCTGACTGTGTACCAGTGGCCGTCCTGATCGGTGGAGGTCGCCGTCGGCAGCGCGGCACGCATCTGCGCGGGGATCGCTGGTGGCCGTGGGCTGATCTCACGCTCAGCTGGTTTTAACGCCGAAGCGGGAACCGTCGAGGCGGCGGTCTTTGGGGTCACACGACCAACGTCGGCCGAGGTGGGAAGGCACGAGACCGCAGCAGCGGAGGCTGGCGATGCGGCGGCGGCCGGCAGGTTGAGCGCAGCGCCACTCACCAGCAGGAAGGAGACGGCGACAACGAGGCGCCGGGCGAGGTGCTGCTGCGGCCCGGTGAACGGGATTCCCCGTGGAAGCGGCGCCCGACGCACGGCGGCGATCGCCTCGACGACAACGGCGAGCATGAGTTGCGCCCAAGCCATCCAGACGACGGCGGCCAACATGCCGATGACCGCGGAGTCGGTCAGCCGGCCGTTGATCGCCGCCTGCTCCGGCATCGGGTTGCCGACGGCCACCAGCAGAGCAGTCGGTGGCGCGACGACGAGGAGGAACAGGAGACCGGCCGCGGCGAGTCCGCTCGCGATCGCGGCCCGGTGGGCAGGGCTACGTTCGGCCGTCGTTGGGCGGGGTTGGCTACTCATCGGGAGTCCTTGCCTGCGGGGATGGGGGTCAGGTCTTCCTCGTGGTCTATTCCGGTCAGTCCACGGGCCGACGCGGTTGAGGTTGCGCTGAGGTCGTCGATGCCGAAGGCGGAGAGGATCGCGGTTTTTCGGGTGACCGTGACGCTGACTGTCACCGTCTGGCCGAGGACGGTCGCGGTCCCGCTGTGCCCGGTGGTGGCGAGGTACCGCTCGGCGGCCGCGCGGGCCGCGGCGGAGTCCAGCCGCAGCGGGCCCCCGCGTTGCGCGTCGTCGCGGGCCAGGGCGTCGGCGCCGGCCCGGGCGGCCTGTTCCGCGG